>URWY01000006.1 GCA_900551705.1 uncultured Bacillota bacterium
GTTACACTTAAAAAGTTCGACTCACTCTACACAAAAACTAAACTCTCACAAGACCAATCTTTGTAATTCGCAAAACCAGAAAAAAACACCCACAATCGTGAGTGTTTTTTTTATATGAATTTTCTATATATTCAATAAAATATTTATATTATATTCGCATAAGCCGCATCTTGACAGCGGGTTATAAGTATGCTAAAATTATAATAGCATTAAAGCATTGGAGGTAAAAAATATAATGTCTAATGATGTAAAAGAAAGCGAACAGTTACTTTTCGCGTATAAAGAACAACTTATCAGCGAAAAGCAAAAAGAATATGAAAGGAAATATGCAAATTATCCAACATCTATTTTAAAAGCAAAAGAAAAAAGATATGAATTATCTTTGAAGTATTACGATTTTGTTAAAAGACATGCTCAACCAAGACTTATGGACAGCAAATTTGATAGTTTCAAAACATCTGTTGCTTCTATTGTCGGAGTTCTTGCAAGTATAGTTCTTGTAACAACTGGGGCTTTGGCGATTGTTCAAAATCCAGTTTCTGCATCGCTTATTGAAAGCATGGCAACAGCATGTAAAACTTCAACAGATGTAATGAGTAAAGCACTTGGTGGTGCAATGACAGGATTTGGAATTGGGCTTGCTGGGACAAGCGTTCTTGCTTCAAAAACATTCTGCAAATTAGCATATAATAGGGCAGATAAAAAATTGATAGAAAATGAAGCAAAATACAATGCAATTAGTCGTGTATTAATGGATAAAGGCGCTGAGTTTTAATATAAAAATCTCCCGTGAAGGAGATTTTTTTATGCAACCAATTATAAAATTTCGTCAGGTAGAACAATGTTGTATTTTGGTAAAAGATAAGAAACAAGGCTAAGCAGAAGGAGAATTGAACTCATAATTACATAATATAAATTCATGCGGAAAAGAAAACTTGATATGAGCAATATTACGGAAGCAAAGAAGTAACCTTTGCTTCTTTTTTTGTTCAAAGAATATGCAACCATTTCTTTGATTTTCATTTTGGTTGTGGCTTTAAGTTCTGTAATTTTTTCTGGAAACATATTATAAGTCTTCATAAGTTTGTTATAGGCATCTTTTTTGTCCAAAATTAGTATTTGCACGCCTTCAACTTGATTGGAGAGCGTTATTGCTTCTCTTGAAACATCTTTTGCACATATGACCAACTTTGAAAATTTAACTTTTTTTAGTTTAGATAAAATGTTGACTAAATCTTGTGGCATGAAATTTGAGAGCGAGTATGAAGGGTATAAAATTGTTTTTGATGGCTCTTTTAAACTTTCAATTTTATGTTCAACGATTAAATATTTTGAGCGTTTTGTAACTTTGTGACGCGATTTAGCAAGATCATAATAAAAATTCAAAGCATCTTCATTGTTAAATGCAAAACTAACTGCAATTTTATCTGCTAGCGTTGCGTCTTTTGCCTTCATAAACTCTTTTTCTTTTCGATTTCTTAAAATGTAATGCAAAGAAATTTCAATCAGCGTAGTAGCAAGAACGGTGTAAAGAATTGAAAGCCAAAAATTAGCAACAAAATATCTAAACCAAACAAGGCAGATTAAAAATATCAATGATATTCTAAAAAATGTGTTAAAAAACTTAAATAACATGGTTAAATTATTGTCAATATTTATAAAAATTATTCAATTTACTATATAAAATAAAATCTTTAAAAACACTTGTAATTTTTGACAAGTTGTGCTATATTAGCATCGTCATTCATTGGCAAATAAACACTTGCAGTCCATTTTTTGCCCGTTGCCTTAATTTATAGCGCAATTTTAAGGTTGGTAAAAGAGTAAATAAGACGCAAGGAAGACTAAAAACAAGGAGGATAAATAAAATGTCGGTTATTTCAATGAAACAACTTCTAGAAGCAGGCGTTCATTTTGGTCACCAAACAAGAAAATGGAATCCAAAAATGAAAAAATATATTTTCACTGCTCGTAATGATATTCATATCATTAACTTAGAAGACACATCAGTTCTTGTTGACAAAGCATACTCTTTTGTTAGAGATGTTGTTGCAGCAGGGAAAAGCGTGCTATTCGTTGGCACAAAAAAACAAGCACAAGATGCTGTTAAAGAAGAAGCAGAGCGTTGCGGTATGTATTATGTTAACAATCGTTGGCTCGGTGGTTGCCTAACAAACTTCAAAACTATGAGATCAAGAATTGATAGGCTTAACAAATTAAATCAAATGGAAAAAGTTGGAGAATTCGATTTACTTCCAAAGAAAGAAGTTTCAATCTTAAAAGCAGAACGCGACAAATTGGAACTTAACCTTGGCGGCGTAAAAGATATGAGAGAACTTCCAGGCGTAATCTTTGTTGTTGACCCAACAAAAGAACACATTTGCGTTAAAGAAGCTATCAGACTTCACATTCCACTTGTTGGTCTTTGCGACACAAATTGCGACCCAACAGGTATTGATTATGTTATTCCTGGCAATGATGACGCTATCCGTTCAGTTAAATTAATTGCATCAGCAATCGCGGACGCAGTTATCGAAGCAAGAGAAGGCGTATCATTTAAAGAAAATAACAATGAAGAAGATGAAAAAGTTGATTTAGAAGCAGCTCTTGCTGGTGCTAAACCAACAGTTGAAATGGCAGAAGCAGCAGTTGAAGAACCTGTTCAACACAAAAAACCAAGAGCAAAAAAGGTTAAAGAAGTTGAAGAAGTAAAAGAAGAAACTGTTGAAGCAACTGCTGAAACAAACAAAGTTGAAGTTGTTGAAGCAACTGCTGAAGAAGTAAAAGAAGAAGCTGTAAAAGAAAAACCAAAACGCGCTCCAAGAGCAAAAAAAGTTACAGCAGAAACAGAAAATAAAGGAGAATAATTATGTTTACAAACGCAGATATAGTTAAACTTCGTTCATCAACTGGCGCTGGTATGATGGACTGCAAAAAAGCATTAACAGAAACAAATGGTAACTTTGAAGAAGCTATTAAATGGCTTAGAGAAAAAGGTATCGCAGCAGCAGCAAAAAAAGCAGATAGAATTGCAGCAGAAGGAACAGTTGCATCATACATTCACATGGGTGGTAAAATTGGCGTTCTTGTTGAAGTTAACTGCGAAACAGACTTTGTTGCAAAAAGTGACGCTTTCCAAGCATTAGTAAAAGACATTGCAATGCAAATTGCAGCAGCAAAACCTTTATATGTTTCTTCAAGCGAAGTTCCAACTGAAGCATTAGATGAAGAAAAAGAAATCTTAACTGCACAAGCAAGGAACGAAGGTAAACCAGAAGCAGTTATTGAAAAAATGGTTGAAGGCAGAGTTAAAAAATATTACAAAGATGTCTGCTTGTTAGACCAAGAATTTGTTAAAGATAGTTCAAAAACTATTTCACAAATAATCAATGAAGCAATTTTGACAATAGGTGAAAAAATCTCAGTTAGAAGATTTGTCCGTTATGAAATGGGCGAAGGCTTAGAAAAGAGAAGTGATAACCTTGCTGACGAAGTTGCAAAACAAATGGCTGGTAAATAATTTTAAAAACTCTTTCATTTTGAAAGAGTTTTTTTATGTTGCAAAAAAGTTTTAATTGTTGTAAAATAAAATCGTGGACGAACAAAAACATACAGAAACGAGAATCGCAACTTTGATAGACACAGACTATCAAACTTTTTCTGATGAAAAAAAATCCACCGAGAAACGAGAAGAAGCAAAAAGAAAACTTTTCAATTTTGTTGAACCAAAATCTGAAAAAAAAGTTTTGCCAAAACAATCAATTTCTTTAAGTAAAGAAGTTTTTGAAAATGAAGAAATAAAAAATTTAGAACCTGAAAAAGAAATTAAATTTTTTTCTCAAACTGAAATAGAGCCTAAAAAAATAATTGAAGAAGATATTGCAAACGAAATTGAACAACAAACTGAATTAGAAGGCGATATTGCTGAAGAAGAAAAGAGATTGCAACGCAAAAAAGTTGTATATAAAAATCAAAAAAAGCCAAGCTTAAAACTTCGTTTAAAATTGGCTATATGTGCAATTGCACTTGTGCTCACTTGTTTGGGCGGTTGGGCGATTTATAATGCAGTTGAAATTAAAACTTTAACTGGCGAAGCACAAGCAAAAAATGCTGAATATAATATCAGCGTCATGAAAGTTATAAAAACAACTTCTAAATTAGACGACTTAACAAATCCAAACAGCATAACAAACTTGGACGAACTTGAAAGCGCAAATATTGTGCAAATTATTCCAAAAGAAAAAGTGTCGCCAAAAACTATTGAAAAACAAAGTAATTGGTTTGATAGGCTTTGTAATTGGTTATCAAATTTGTTTAAATAAAAAAAATAATCTGGCAAATAATATTTATTGGAGAATATTATGCCAGATTTTTTAAAAGTTATAGTTTTTAGCGCATCGGCGTTTGTTTTTATGTTTTTAATTGCAAAAATGTTAGGAAAAAAACAAATTGCCGAGTTAGATTTTACAGATTATGTAGTTGGTATCACTATTGGTTCAATAGCGGCCGAATGGGCAACCGAACTTGAACAGGAGTGGTATCATTTTGTCATTGCAATGGCAATTTTTGGGCTATTTAGCCTAATAATCTCTCTTTTAGAACAAAAAGCCACAAAAATTAAATCTTTTTTGCGAGGAAAACCAATTATCATAATATCAGAAGGAAAATTTCAATATAAAAATTTAAAAAAATCTAAATTAGATGTTCATGATATTTTAGGAATGTGTCGCGTTCAAGGATATTTTAGCATCGAAGATGTCGAATACGCAATATTGGAAACAAGCGGTGAGTTGTCTATTTTGCCAAAAACATTAAAGAAAACCGCATCAGTAGGAGATTTGCAAAATCCAGACTTTTCAAAAAGTGAACTTGAAAATTATGTTGTTATAGACGGTAAAATTAATTCAGATATTTTAAAAACACTTGGCAAAGACACAAATTGGCTTTTGAATAAACTTCAATTTACAAAGAAGAAGCAACTAAAAAACATAATTTTAGCAATTTACGACGATAAAAAAGACAAAATTATTGTTCATTATAAAAACGATTAATTTCCACAAATGAAAATTTGTTTAAATTGTATAAAATGATTTGACAAATACTTTTATAATTCGTAAAATAATTACGACAAACAAAGGTGTGGCAAGTATATGGGGAGGTTTTTTTATGAACAATAAAACGAAAACTAGAAGCCTAAGAGTAGCAATCATCGCGATTGCGCTTTTGTTATGCTTTGCACTTGCAGTAGGCGTAACATCAGCGTTGTATCAAGCACGCAGACAGGCAACTGGAACCCTTAACATGGATAAGGGTATAGTCATTGACTATAAAGGATTTAACAAGGGGGATGAGAATATATGGCAACGCGAAACAACCACATCATTTAAGTTGTTCGAAGAAACCAATGCTCAACCAGGACAAGAAATTTCAGTGTATCCATCAGGAATTAGAGCGAATGTAGATTCAATCAATTTCTATGCAAGACTGAAATTGGAATACATATTCTACAATGTAGCTAACGGAGTAGAAACTAAAGTAGATTTACCAAATCCAAAAAGTTTGATTAAGACATCGAACGACTTTTTTGCGTCAAATTGGGTTCCATCAACAGATGGTTACTACTATTTCGGTGAAAACACAACACTTAACCAATTCAGCAAAGATAATCAAAATTTTGAAAATCTTTTTGCAGATGGCGCAAAATTCATCATTGAAGGCGCAAACTTCGAAGGTGAAACAGCCGGCGAAGGCGGTGGTTTCGTTGTAAATGGCACAGCAATTAACAAAATTGTTGTTTATCTCACACTTGAAACACTTCAAGGCGATGCAACGGCAGAACAAGCAAAAGATCTTGGTTGGGCAATAACAACACTTAACGAACAAATCGTGGATATAACAAATATACCAGATGAAAAGCCAGAAATTAATATAGATGACATCATCTCAGACGATAAAAAAGATGGTGAAATCACTATTACAGGTGATCCAACACAAAAATTGACAATCACAATTGGGTCAAAAGCCTTCTATGGTTGCTCAAAATTGAAATTAACACTTTCAAATAGTGAAAATATTGAATATAGAATAGCAACTGATGCATTCTCAACAGGTGCAACAATTATGTATGGAATAGATAATGTTTCAAGTAAACTTATCAACCCATCAACATCAGGTCACACAACAGTTGGCTTTGACGGTAAATGGCAAGTATCTGCACCAGGCTTGTATCTTTTCTTACCATCACCAATAACATCAACATCTTCTGAATATGGTGATTTCCAATACACAGATGATCAAGGAACATGGTATTTTGACCTTATAGACGAAAGTGGTAAAAAAGTAGACGCATCAACATTATCTTCAACAATTTCAAGAAACGGTGCTTCAACATTTGGCGCTTCAACTTATGCAAATACAGATAACTATACAGCAAAACTTAATAAATTTGAACCTAAAGATGGCGTTACAACAGTAGTTATTCCAAAATATCTAGGCATTAGCGAAGATTCCAATAAATTCGCTTTAACAAAAATTGATAATTATAATAATAGTAATTTAGGCGGTGCTTTTCGTAATTTAAACAATATTACTTCAATTATAATCCCAGACAGCGTAACCAGCATTGGAGATTGGGCATTCTCTAGTTGCTGGGGTTTAACATCAATCACAATCCCAGACAGCGTAACCAGCATTGGAAGTAGTGCATTCTCTGGTTGCATTGGTTTAATATCTGTTACAATTGGCAACAGCGTAACCAGCATTGGAGATTCTGCATTCTCTTATTGCAGTGGTTTAGCATCAATCACAATACCGAATAGTGTAACCAGCATTGGAAATGGTGTATTCTCTTATTGCAGTGGTTTAGCATTAATCACAATACCGAACAGTGTAACCAGCATTGGAGATTCTGCATTCTCTTATTGCAGTGGTTTAACATCAATCACAATTCCAGACAGCGTAACCAGCATTGGATGGAGGGCATTCGACGGTTGCAGTGGTTTAACATCCATCACAATCCCAGACAGCGTAACCAGCATTGGAGGTAGTGCATTCGACGGTTGCAGTGGTTTAGCATCAATTCATATTGGTGCTAGGATACAAGAAGTTTCTTGGTTGCCAGACAATGTTTCAAATATAAAGATCACTATTTCAAAAGATAACCCATATTTAGCAACAGATAGTAAAGCGATATTTGCAAAGGTAAAGGGAAAATTAAGCGTTTCAAAATATATTTCTGCAGATAAAACTTACAAGATCCCATCAGCGGTAGATGGCTTACCTGTAACCAGCATTGGAGATGAGGCATTCCGAAATTGCAGCAGTTTAACATCAATCACAATCCCAGACAGCGTAACCAGCATTGGAGATGAGGCATTCCGAAATTGCAGCAGTTTAACATCAATCACAATCCCAGACAGCGTAACCAGCATTGGAGGTAGTGCATTCTCTGGTTGCGGTGGTTTAACATCTGTTACAATTGGAAGCGGCGTAACCAGAATTGAAAGTGGTACATTCTCTGGTTGCAGTGGTTTAACATCAATAACAATCCCAGATAGCGTAACCATCATTGGAAGTTATGCATTCTCTGGTTGCAGTGGTTTAACATCTGTTACAATTGGAAGCGGCGTAACCAGAATTGTATGGAATGCATTCGACGGTTGCAGTGGTTTAACATCAATAACAATCCCAGGCAGCGTAACCAGCATTGAAGATCGGGCATTCTCTGGTTGCAGTGGTTTAACATCAGTTACAATTGGAAACGGCGTAACCATCATTGGATATGGTGCATTTAGAGATTGCACAAGCTTAACATCAATTGTTTTGCCAGAGGGAATAAAATACATATTTGGGGAGTGTTTCAAAGGTTGCACTAATCTTGAAAGCATAACAATTCCATCAACATGCACATCTATTGGAGATTCTGCATTTGAAAATTGTTCAAATTTGACTACTGTCATTTGGAATATTTCTTATGATTTAGGTGGAGTCAATGCAACTGGCCCAGAATTAAGTTCATACACTGGTTCGCAAACTAGTGGTTTAACAATGGATGATGTTATCAAGTCTGCACCAACAAATGTTGAAAGCGGCTTTACATTTGAGGGCTGGTCAGATGGCACAAAAATTTACCAACCTGGAGAAAAAATCACTTTCAGTTTAACGAATAGAAAATTGACAGCGGTATGGTCAAATTGTAGAGTAACATTCGATGCAAATGGCGGAACAGGCAGTGTAGATTCGCAAATTGTTTCAAAAGGAAGTTCAATCACTTTGCCAAGTTTAGATAGTTTCACTAGAGAAGGTTATGTTGCACTAGGTTGGTCCACTAATAAAAATGCAAATTCTGCAAGCTATTCAGCAGGAGCAAGTTACACCCCAACAAGCAATGTAACACTTTATGTTGTTTGGAAAAAAACTTTTACTATTACATTTGATGCAAATGGTGGAACAGGTAGTGTTCCAGCGGACTTAAAGTTGTTTGGTGGAGATAATTTTACAATCTCATCAGAAACTCCAACAAGAGAAGGTTATAGATTCTTAGGCTGGACATGGAGTTCAACAGCAACTTCAGCAAGTTATACTGCTGGCAATACTTATACATATTATTCAAGCTATGGAACAACACTCTATGCAGTGTGGGGAGCACCAACTACTATTACATTTGATGCAAATGGCGGAACAGGTAGTGTTCCAGCGGATATTAAAGTGTTTGACGGAGATAATTTTACAATCTCATTAGAAACCCCATCAAAAGAAGGCTATAGATTCTTAGGCTGGTCATGGAGCTCAACAGCAACTTATGCAAGTTTAACGGCAGGCAATACTTATAAATATTATTCAAGCTATGGGACAACACTCTATGCAGTTTGGAAAACATCTTATAAGTTGACATTTGATTTAAATGGTGGTGTAGGTGATATTCCAACAATGGATATAGAAGCTCATACATCGGTAAATATTCCAGATACTAAACCAACAAAAGATGGATATATGTTTAAAGGTTGGGCTTGGGATGCTAATAGCTCATACGCGGATTACAATGCAGGTGATAGCTGTTATATTAACTCAGAATCAGACAAGACCTTATATGCACTTTGGGCAGAAAGAATAATCATTTCATTTGATGCTAATGGAGGAACTGGCGGTGTTCCATCAAGCATAGAAACTTATGATCAAGGAAGATTTGATATTCCAGAAGTAAGCTTAACAAAAGATGGCTATATGTTCGCTGGTTGGGCTTGGAGAGCTGATTATGACGGAACAGAATATAGAAATGGCCAAAAAGATTGTTATTTCAGTATTAACAATTCAAATGGAAGTACAACTTTATATGCAATGTGGAGATCCCCATTAACAATAAAATTCGACTTAAACGGTGGAGAAGGAACTGTTCCAGAAGATATTACAACTTATTACCAAGGCAGATTTGATATTCCAAAAGCAGCATTGACTAAAGAAGGATATACATTCCTTGGCTGGGATTATAATGCAAATAAATCTGGTTGGGCATATATTGAATATCAAAATGGTGCAACAGATAATGGATATTACGAACAAACAAGTAAAACTTTATATGCAATTTGGGGAGCACCTGTAAACATAACATTTGACTTGAATGGCGGAGAAGGAACTATTCCAGAAGATATTACTGGAATAAATTATGGTGACCAGTTTACTATTCCAAGTGTTACATTAACGAGACTAGGATACAATTTTATAGGTTGGGCAAGACGACAAAATGCTAACGGGGATTATGACTGGAGCAATGGAACAACCACATCTTCTCGCTTCATTTCAGGTAACTTTACGATTTATGCACAATGGGAAGTATTAAATAACGAAGTATTTGTGGGTTCACTTACTCAAGCAGAAATTGATGAAGTCCAAGCATTATGGAATGGACATACACGCCTTTCAGAATTAACAAATACATCATTATTAAGTTCAATGAGTAATAATAAACTGCATTCAAGATTTAACATATTAGGATATCTAAATAATACCAGTTTAAAATCTAACACAACCGGTAATTCATCTTATGGTATTAGTTGGAGCACGCGTTATTATAAACTTTCAACAAACTCATATACATTTGAATTTGAAAATTCATTGCCAACTGGTTGGATGTTAGTAAACTGGAGATACGAAGTTAAAGCGTCAGGGGATGTAACTATTGTCAATGGCAAGGCTCAAGCAACAATAGATTATACTTATGTTGATTTATCTTCAGCTGATCAATCAGATAATTTCATGATCTTGTTTGTATTACCAAATCAACCAGCAGAAAGTGAATCAGTTTCTGTATCTATATCTAGTTTACCTGCTAATGCTTTGGAAGCATTACTTAATGGCACAGGAAGCGAAGCACTTAGTTACTTAACGTTATCTGGAATAACTGTTGAAATTTATGATGCGAATGGTTCATTAATTTGGATAGGTAAGCCAAATGATAGTAATGAAGGATTTGTAAAATATAGATTTGCTACAGGAACATATAAAATCAGATTCTATACAACTAATGTTAATGGAGTTGCTTTTGTAGATAACGATAATGGAACCGAAGTTACTGGAATGAATATTTCAGAAATTACGAAAGGTGATGGATATTCAGAATTTACTATAAATTATACTTATACAGAAGGCAATCCAAATCTCGCTATAATCTTCACGATGGCAAATGTTGATCTTGATAAAATTATGGAAGTTCAAGCATACAAAGATTTTAGCGGACCAAGTAATATTGTTGGAAATTGGTTTAAAGGTGTATTTGCAAATATGGGAGTAGCATTTACAGACATGACTGCTGATGAAATTAAATATGCAGGTTACTGTGGAATGTTAATTCAAGAATACTTTAATGGAAGCATTTGCTATTTGCCATCATTTAGCATTTATACTGCTGATGGTAAAATTATTGAAAATTGCGAAAATATGGCTTTAATTGCTGGTGTAGAGTATACAATTAAATTTACTGAAGAAGTTAAAGAATTGCTTATTGCAGGTAATGACACAATGTCCATTAAGAGCGTTACAGATATTACATACAATGCAGAAACAGGAACTTGGGATGCAACATTTAATGTATTTGATACTGAAGGCTCAATATTAATGTTCCTTACCGCAGATTTAGATCTTTCACAATATGAAGATATTCCTGCTTATGATGCAAATAACGATTATTCACAATATTTAGATATGCATTAGAATATTCTCTTATTTGCAAATTTTAAATACATTAATTAAATAAACAATTATTGTATTGCAAAAAACTTGGGGCCTCCTTTTACCCAAGTTTTTTTGTTTGAGGAAAGTGTTAAAAGATTTTTAAATCATCTAAGATTTATTAAAAAACCACCAAATTATTGGTGGTTTTTATTTTCAATCTTTATTAAAATTTTTTCAACCATTTTATTAATTTGAACACTAAATGCAATTATTGCGAGAAGTATAATTGGATAAATTAAAGTTGGAAGATAGGTTATATCAGTGTTTGCATTAAATCCTAACATTAAATTGATTGCTATTACAACTAAAATCAGGCAAACAGATGCGATAATTGAATGTAAAGTTGATGTTATGTTTAGCACTGGCAATTTTGATTTTTGATGTTTACATTCATATAGATAAATTGCAGAATAAGACAAACCTATAAGTAATATAACGCAAGGAATTATAATGAATGCCATTCTTCCATAGAATTCAGTTTTTATACCGAAATTAAGTGCTAAACTCAAAATAATTGATATAAAAAGTAAAACAGAACAGCGAATAATATTTACAAGCCAAATATGTTTTTTATTTAATTCAGCATTTTTGTTTTCTTGCTTATATTCGTCAAACTGTATGCCTAAATGGTTATAATAATTTTTTAAACCCATATAACTTGAAAAGGTTGGTCTCTGAGCGGAGCGTTTAATAGGTTGATTTCTTTGAGCGGGTTTTGGCGAAGATGTTGGTTCTTCTGTATGAGTATTAAAAAGATTTTCTGAGTGAGAATTTTTAAAAGAAATTGTATCATTTGGTGATGGAATTTCAATATTTAAATTCATTGGCTCAATTTTTTTAACTTTTGGAAGTTCAGTGGCTGTTTCGTATTCGTTAAGAAAAACGCCATCATTTTTATAAAAAACTTCTTCTTGTTTTTGCTCAGGACTTGATACTTCTTTATCTTCTATTTCTTCTGTTTTATTTTTTTCAGGGGCTAAGAAATATCCATCGCGAGCGGAAGCATATTTTGAGATGTTAAAAGTTGATTCAACTTTTTCTTCCTGTTTTTCTTCTGTTTTAGGAGCGAAAACTTTTTCTTTGATTTCCGTAGTTTGATCAGGC
The DNA here is from genome assembly GCA_900551705.1 of uncultured Bacillota bacterium. GTDB lineage: Bacteria > Bacillota > Clostridia > Christensenellales > UBA1242 > UMGS687. The sequence goes on from URWY01000006.1 coordinate 12,331, forward strand.
TTTTGCTCGTAATTGTCTTTTATGAAGCAAAAATCTTCTTTTTTTTCAATTTTTGGCTCATTTTTTTCGCTTTTGAAGAAATTGTTTTGATTATTTTGTTTAATTTTTTCGAATTCAGATTTTCTATCGCTTTCCGTAAATTGTTTTAATTGAACAAGTTGAGATTTAGAATTTAGGTTTGCAATTCTTGCAGCGCGTTGAATTTTTTGTTCTTTAACTGTTTCTTGAACAGGGATTTTATCAAATAAATTATATTGCAATTCAGTTAATTTATTATCGTCAACAACTGGGAGTTTAGGTTCTTCTTTTTTATCTTCTTTCAAAAGTTGAAACATATTCCCTTGGTCAAGAATTGTAAAGTCTTGATTTGATTTTTGTTGTTCTTCTTTCTTTTTTTGAAATGGATTTGTGTTTAAAACAACATTTGGCGTTTCTTTTGATTGCATAAATTCTTCTGCCCATGAAGATGCAGTTTTTCTGCCAAGATCAGTCAAACGATAATAATGTCTATTGCCACCGAGTTCGCTTTCTGTCCAATAAGATGATAGCATCTCACTGGTTTCAAGCCTTTTTAGGGCGCTGTATAAACTTGGTTGTTTAAGTTCAATTTTTCCATTGGACCATTTAGAAATTTCTTCAATAATTTCATAGCCATACTTATCTCCGTCAAGCATAGTTGATAAAATTACATTATTTAATTGTCCCCTTGGAATTTCATCTAACATGTAGTTCATTTTTGCTCCTAAAATGGTCTATATAAATTATAATTATTATAACTTTACTTACATTTTGTGTCAAGCATATTTTGAAAGGCAAAATAAAAAACGCTTTAAGCGTTTTTTTGTTATTTTTGACATTCATTTTTACATTCGTAAGTTTTACAAAAGTGAGCGTCGTTTTCTTTGCAAGATGTAACTTTGATTGTGTTCATTTCGCAATTACAGCCGTCAACATTGTGAACGCATTCTTCAACATCGCAGCAAACGCCTTGATTATTTTCAGATTTTTCCATATTTGCCCTCCTGAAATATCTTGTGGAGAAGCCTAAAATTTATTCATAAAAGCCCTGAAAGTTAAATATAGTTGACAAAAAAATCTATCTGTTTTAAAATAAAATATATGGAAATTATGGAAATGGAAAAGAGCACACTTTTAGATGATGTGTTGATTGATTTAGACGAAAATTCAGTTCAAACAAGTGTTCAAACAGAAACGCAAACAGACTATTCAAACGATGTTTTAGCTATTGTGTTGCTTTATAGAAATGCAAACTTTAAAGGTGTTATCAAACCATATAATTTGGAAATTTGTGGCAAAAAAATGTATGAATGGGCAATGGAAAGTGTTTCAGATTTTGAAGTTAAAACAATCGCATGTGATGACCATTCAAATATTGTGCCACTTATAAAACCACTTATAAATAACAAAAAAACAACCATCGTTTTGTATTCTGACACTCCGCTTATTACAAAAAATACAATTTATGAAATTCTAGATTATTTTTCAATAAGGCATTTAAATGTTTTAAAACTTAATCGTGGTTGGGTTTTTGATACAGAATATATTTCAAAAGCGGAAAGCGTGTCTAGTGTTATAACAAGAGAATTTGGGGAAAATGATTTTTTTGCGGTTGGTGACGCCTATACTTTAGAAAAAGCAACCAATGTTTTGAAAAACAGAATTTTAGATTTTCATTTGAACAATGGTGTGTTTATTGAAGATAAAAATACAACTTTTATTGATGCGAGCGTTATAATTGAGAGCGGTGCTAAAATTGAACCTAATAATGTGCTGAAAGGCGAAACATATATTGGCAAAAATGTTATTTTAGAGCCAAACAATACGATAATTTCATCAATCATTTCAAGTGGTTGCGATATTAAAAGTTCGTATGTTAAAAATAGCAAAATAACAGAAAATATGGTTGTTGGACCATTTGAATTAATAGAAGAAAAGGAAAGTTAATGAAAATTATTGTTGGACTTGGAAATCCAGAACAAAAATATTTTAAAACCTATCACAATATAGGTTTTATGTGTGTTGACAGCATTGCTGAAGATTTAGGGCTTAACTTTTCGTTTAAAAATGCGTTAAACTCTGAAATTGCGGAAATAATAATTAATAAAAGTGAACTTTGCAAAATTTACAATCTTAAGAAAATTGTTGACGGAAAGGAAAAGTTCGTTTTTGTTAAACCACACACTTATATGAATTTAAGTGGCGATGCAGTTAAAGCTGCTATGAAAAAATTTGGCGCCAAAATAGAAGATGTGATTGTTTGTGTTGATGATGTTGATTTGCCTGCAGGTAAGTTTAGAATCAGAGAACATGGCAGTGCGGGCACTCATAATGGACTTAGAAATATAACAGAGCGTGTTAATAGTGAAAATTTTATGCGTGTGAGAATTGGAATGGATAGCGATGAACGCGGGGAACTTTTAGACTATGTTTTATCAAATATTTCTCCAAATAATAAAGTTTTGATAGACAATGCAATAAAAGACGCAAAAATTGCACTTTTTGACAAGATTTTATGAAGATATGGAAATTTTAAACGATTTAAAGATATTTAAACAATTTTTTAATAGTATTAATAATGGTTTGCAAGTTGATTTGTCGGGTTTTACTGATAGCGAAAAAGCAATTTTGATTTCATCGACAAATCATTTTTTTGATAAAAAAATTATGATTGTAGCACCAGATTTGATTTCGGCAGGCAATCTTGAAAATATGCTAATTGCACTTGGACATAAAGTGCAAGTTGTTAAAGAATTTGTTAAAACAAATTTTTCTATGCTTGAATGGCAGAAAAAAGAAAGAGAAATTAACAAAGCGGAAAATTTGTCAAAACAGGTCATAGACTATTGCCTAGGTGATAGCGATGTGATGATATTTTTGCCATCAACTATTAATCAAAATATATTTGATTTTCAAAATATTTATAGTCAAAATTTGACCTTGAAAGTTGGAGAAAATTATAAGCGTGACTTTTTGCTTTCTAGTTTAGTAAATTTAGGTTTCACAAGAACAACTGAAAAACCAATCAATAATGAATTTTTAATTTTAGGCGACATTTTGAAAGTCAACTACAACAGCAATATTTATGTTGTTGATTTTTTTGGTGATGAAATTGAAAGCATAACAACAGAAGATAAAAGCAAACTTGATAAACTTGAAATTGTTTCAACCATGCTAAAATTTAACGATGGAGATGTTGAGCAAAATTTATTTTTAAATATTTTGCAAAGCGTTAAACCTATGTTGTTTGTGAGCGAACCAAGGCATATTTTGGACGAAATTTATTATCAGAAAATTGAAGATAATTCGTCAAAAAATAAATCAAAAAAATTTATAACAAAAGATAATTTCTTTATAGAAATTGAAAAAATAATGCAAAATTACGCAATTTTTCGTGAAATTTACATTGATTTTAGTGAAAATATTCAAATAACCAATCAAACTGTTGGTGCACGAAAATATTTTTATGATTATAAAAGTTTGGTCTCAGACTTGTTGTATTATCAAAATAGTGGTTTCAAAGTTGTGTTGTTTTGCGGTAGTAAAGACAGCGAAAAATCTTTGTTCAACTATCTGGCTGGCAGCGTCAGAGGAATTCAAATTTTAAATGAAAAAAATTGCAAGAATTTAAGCGGTATTTATTTGTCAGATTTCAATTTGCCAATGTCTGCAAGTTTTTTGCAAGACAAAATTGTGCTTTTGGGAACGGACGATTTAATTAAAAAAAGTTCTCTTAAAATAAACAAATATATATCCAAAAAGAGTATTTATCTTCCAAAAGTCGGCGATTATGTTGTTCATGAACTTCACGGAATTGGTAAATGTGTTCAAATTGAAAGACTTAAAATTTTAAATCACGAAAAAGATTATGTTGTTGTTGAATATCGTGGTGGCGACAGACTTTATGTCCCAAGTGAGCAGTTGAATCTTTTGTCAGCATATATTGGTTCGGACGAAGAACCAAGGCTTAACACTATTGGCGGTGTTGAGTTTGCAAGACAAAAAGAAAAGGTTAAAGCGTCTGTTAAAAAAATGACTTTCGACCTTTTAAAACTTTATGCCGAAAGAGAAAAAAGAAAAGGATATGTTTACGAGAAGGACAATTATCTCTATGATGAGTTTGAAAAATCTTTCCCTTACGAAGAAACAGAAGACCAATTAAAAGCGATTGCCGATATAAAACGCGACATGGAAAGCGATAAAATTTTGGATAGATTAATTTGCGGTGATGTTGGTTATGGAAAAACGGAAGTTGCGTTGAGAGCAGCATATAAAGCAGTTTTATCTGGAAAACAAGTTGCATTTTTGTGTCCAACAACTGTTTTGTCTGAGCAACATTACAACACTTGCAAGGAAAGATTTAAAGATTTTATGGTTAATGTTGAAGTTTTGAATCGTTTTAAAAGTCAAAAACGCGAAGTTGAACCGATTTTACAAAAACTTGCCGAAGGTAAAATTGATATAATTTGTGGCACGCATAGGTTGCTTAACAAAGATGTAAAATTTAAAGATTTGGGGCTTTTGATTTTGGACGAAGAACAAAAATTCGGAGTTGAACACAAAGATAAAATCAAACAAATAAAAACAGATATTGATGTTTTGACATTGTCGGCAACGCCAATTCCAAGAACTTTGCAGATGTCACTGTCTGGAATAAGAGATATAAGCTTGATTGAAACACCACCCAAAAATCGTTTACCGGTGCAAACTTATGTTTGTGAATATTCAGACCAACTTCTTGTTGATGCTTGCAAAAAAGAAATTTCAAGAAATGGTCAAGTTTTTATAATTTATAACGAGATTAAGACGATAGACGATTTCGCTTCGCGCGTTCATGAGCTTTTGCCTGATGCTCAAATTGGAGTTGCTCACGCAGAAATGAGCAAACAACTATTGAAACAAACGATAACCAAAATGTATAATCAAGAATACGACATAGTCATTGCCACAACACTAATTGAAAACGGAATTGACAATCCTTTTGCAAACACATTGATTGTTGTAAATTCTGATAGGCTCGGGCTTGCCGAACTTTATCAACTTCGTGGCCGAGTGGGAAGAAGTGATAGGCTTGCATATGCATATCTAACATTTGAACCACAAAAAATATTGACCGAAAATGCTTATAAACGCCTTGAAGCATTGTCGCAATTCACAGAACTTGGCAGTGGCTTTAAAATTGCCATGAGAGATTTGGAAATCCGCGGAGCAGGTGATGTGTTGGGCAGGGAACAGCACGGACATTTAACAAAAATTGGCTATGAATTATACAATAAAATGGTCGCAGAAGCAGTTGATGAACTTCGCGGACAAAAACGCAAGGAAGTCAAGGAAATTAAACTTGACATTGCTGTCGATGCTTATGTGTCATCAGAATTTGTTAAAGAAGAGAGCGAAAGAATTGCGATTTATTCAAAAATAAGCGAGTTGTTCACGGTTGAGCAATTTGAAAACTTAAAATCGGAATTAGAAAGTTCAATCGGTGAGTTGCCAAAAGAAACAATTAATTTGATGAAAATTGGGCTTTTGAAGAATTTAGCACAAGACAATTATGTTCAACGCGTTGTTATGAACGATAAAGAATGTAAATTTGTTCTTTACAAACAAGAGAAGATTGTTACGGACGAAATCGCAGCGGCTTTGAAAGAATTTAGAAATGAAACATCGTTGCAATTTGAAAAAGACCCGATTATCAACTTTAAATTGAGTATGAATAGCGATGAAAAATTAGATTTCTTAATTAAATTTTTGTCTTTTAAAAAAAGTGAGAATTAATTCTCACTTTTTTAATTGCTAAATCCTGTGCTTGTGCTGCCAAAACCGCCAGTTCTAACATTCGTAATTTCTTCTTCGTCATCGACTGTTAAGAAGTATGTGAACACGCCTTGTCCGATTTTATCGCCAGCCTTGATTTCATAATCTTCTTTTCCAAGATTGATTAACCTGAAACCTAAGTTGCCATCATTAGATATGTTGCCGTAATAGTCGCTTTCGATTATGCCAGTGCCATTTGCAATCATAATATGCTTTTTGCCCATTTTGCTTGTAACAAACAACATAAGCATTTCGTTTTCATTAAATTTTGCTTTTATGTTTGTCCAAATCATTTCACTTTCGCCAGGATTAATTGTTATATCTATTGGACTGTATATATCATATCCGGCTGAATATTTTGTTGCTCTTTTTGGCATTTTGAATTCTGTTTGATTGTATTGTCTAAATTTTTCATCAACTACTTCAAATTTTCTCATTTGTTTTCCATAACTCCTTTGGATATTCATTATTATCTACTAATTTTTGAATTTCTGCAACAACTTTTGGCTTATCTTCTTTGTATGTAACGCCTTGCCAAACGGCCGTTGTTTTTAAAACTTGGACATTTGCTTTGTTTTCTTTTATTAAGTTGTCAACAACTTCCGGAATCAAAAACTCACATTTTTCTAGATTTTGCTTGTTTTTTTCTAAAAATATTGGGAATTTTTGCGTTAAATGCTCAAAAAGCACTGGTGTGAAACAAAACATATTCATTGAAACGGTTGTTTCTGGCGATATAATGCTTTGATTTTCTTCACCAAGTGGCGCTGCATAAATTTTGCCGTCTACAAGTTGCAAGGTGCTTTCAACAATATTCTCTAAAACGCCATTTTTGACAGTGCAAACGCCGCGTTTAGTCGCTCCGTTTGGTGTTATTGTGTTTTTCGCTTGATAGCCAACAAGCCCAAAATTTGTGGAATTTTTATCAACATTTTTTAAAAAGTTTGCCGCTGTTTTAAAAGCATCAAATCCATAAAAGTCATCCGCATTGATAATTGCAAAGTTATCTTTAACAACATCTTTGCAACTCATTATTGCGTGTGCAGTTCCCCAAGGTTTAACGCGGCTTGGCAATATACTTAAACCTTTTTGAAAAACATATTCTACTTCAATTTTATTTTCAACGCGTTTGCCGACAGTTTGTCTAAATAGGTCAAAATTTTCTTCTTTTATAATAAAGATAACTTTGCTAAAACCTGCTTTTATAGCATCGTAGATTGAATAATCAATAATAAAATTGCCATTTTTGTCTATTGGTTCAACTTGTTTTAGCCCACCAAAACGACTTCCCATTCCAGCAGCCATAATAACTAAATCCATATTTTCTCCTTTATTATAATATATCATTTTTTAAACTTAATTGCAAGTGTTTGAGAAATAGAAAAATTTGTTGTATAATGACGATATGAAAATTGGAAATATTGAAATCAATGGCAATCTTTTTTTAGCACCAATGGCTGGCGTGACAGATGTTGGCTTTCGTTCTGTTTGCAGAGAGTTTGGTGCAGATTTATGTTGGACTGAAATGGTTTCTGCAAAAGGTTTGATATATGGAGAAGAAAAAACATTAAAGGGGATAGACGAAAATATCTGTCTTTCTGAAAATGATGTTTTTTTGAAAAAGAATATTTTGAACAAAGAATTTATCAAAAACAATCCTGAACTTTCAAAAAATAAAACAATAACTTTGCTTTTGTCTGAGCAAAACGAAGTCCCAAAAGTTGTTCAACTTTTTGGCAACGACCCTGAAATTATGGCTGAGGCGTGCAAACACCCGTTAATTCAACAGTTTGATATAATCGATATAAACATGGGCTGCCCAGCGCCAAAAATTGTTAGAAATGGTGAAGGAAGCAAGCTTATGGAAAACTTTGAGTTGGCGAGTTCTGTAATAAAAGCGTGCAAAGCGGCTACTGACAAACCTATAACAGTGAAATTCAGAAAAGGCTATAAAAAAGATGTTGCGGTAGAGTTCGCTAAAATGTGCGAAGACGCTGGCGCGGACGCTATTACAATTCATGGCAGGCTCGCAAGTGAAATGTATGGCGGCGTTGTTGATTATGAAGTTATAAAAGCGGTCAAGCAAAGTGTTAAAATACCAGTGTTCGGCAGTGGCGATGTCCGTGATGAAGTCACATATAATAAAATGTTGGAAACAGGCGTTGATGCTGTTATGATAGGCCGGGGAGCGCTTGGCAAACCTTTCATTTTTGATATATTAAAAGGCAAAAAAGTAGAAAATCAAAACGAATTAAAGCTTTTGTGTGCAAAAAAGCATATTGCAATTTTAAGAAAATATTTTGAAGATGAATTTTTGATAAAATATATGAGAAAACACCTTTTATGGTATGCTTCTGGAGCAAGTAAAAAAGAGTTAAAGCAAAAATTAGCTCTTTGCGAAAACTTAGACGAAGGGCTAAAAACTTTGGAAAATATTTTAATAAATAATTAGATAGAAAAGTTCTAAGAAAATCTCCTTTTGAATACATTATTGTGAACGAAGGAGATTTTTTTATGAAATTAAAAATAGCAAAATTTAAAGAGAAAAAAGCAAAACCAGTTAAAGAAACGGACGATAATTCTCCAAAACTTTGGTTTGTGCTCCTAAAAGGAACGCTTATAAGTCTTGCTGTTTCGCTAGTTGGGATTCTGATTTTTGCATTCTTTATAAAATATGTCGCAGTTCCAACCTCTGCAATCAGACCAGTAAACCAAGTGATTAAAGGCATTTCGTTGCTTGTTGGAACATTTATAGCCCTTAAAAAGACTGACAAAATGGGGCTTGTAACAGGACTTTTGATTGGGCTCTTTTACACTGTCTTGGCATTTGTTGTGTTCTCAGTTTTGGACGGCCATTTTGAGTTATCCAAGACACTTGTAAATGATTTGTTGTTTGGTGGCATAATTGGCGCGATTTGCGGAATTATTGCTGTGAACCTAAGAAAGAAATAAAAAATGCAGAGTTAATTCTCTGCATTATTTTTTCTTAAATAATTCAAGACATTTTCAAAATAATCGGGGAGTGGTGCACAAAACACCATTTTTTGATTTGTTGTTGGGTGCACAAACTCAAGTTGTTTTGCGAACAAGCATTGACCTTTGAGTTTAAATTTGTTGCTTCCGCCGTATACCGAATCGCCAATTATTGGGTGATGCAAATATTTGCAATGAACACGAATTTGATGCGTTCTGCCAGTTTTGAGCTCAAATTCAACAAGTGAATAGTCTTTGAAAAATTCGAGTGTTTTATATTTTGTAACAGCAAGTTTGCCGTCATCTGACACTGCCATTTTTGTGCGGTCTTTTTTATCTCTATTTATATAGGTTGTAATTTCGCCGTCTGGCTGTTTGAATCTGCCGTCAATTATGGCTACATAAATTCTTTTACAAGTTTTGTCTTCAAGTTGTTTTGAAAGTTTTACATGAGCGTTGTCATTTTTTGCAACAACTAAAAGTCCAGCGGTATCTTTATCAAGCCTATGAACGATGCCTGGTCGGACTTTTCCGTTTATGCCAGATAAATTATCAAGTTCGGCAAGTAAACCGTTTACAAGTGTTCCACTTTTTGTTGATTGGCTTGGGTGAACAACAAGCCCCTGAGGTTTATTAATAACTGCTAAATCGTCATCTTGGTAAACAATATATAAATTCATATTTTCAGGTGATAAATCAATTTTTTCTGGCTCAGAAAAATTGACAATAATTAAATCATTTAATTTTAATTTTTCACCATTTTTTAAATTTTGGTAATTATTATTTTTATTTTTTTCTATATTTTTTAATATTTTTTTATTTCTTTTTATTTCAACATTTGAATTATTAATTAAATTTTGAATATGTGCGCGCGAAAAATCGCTAAACTGCTCTTGTAAAAAGGAGTCTAGCCTTTTATTAATATTATTTTCATTAATTAAAAATTCTTTTTTTTCCATTTTTTATTTATTTTTCAATATTTATTTTAATATTTTTATCATCATTTTTATCTTTATTTTTTTTGTTTTTATATTCTTTAATTATTTGAATTAAATAATAAATACATAAACAAACAACACCAATAGTCAATGCGGCATCTGCTAAGTTAAAAATCGGAAAAGATTTCCAAAAATCAAACTGAATGAAATCTCTGACATATCCAAAAATAAGTCTATCAATCAAGTTGCCTATTGCGCCACTTAAAATAAGTGAAATTGAAATGTTAAAAAGATATGATTTGTTTTTTGACCAGATTGCATAAAAGGTGATAAGTGCGATTGCAACAAAAGTGATAATAATTAAAGCGATTGTGCTGCCTGAAAAAATGCTCCAAGCCGCGCCAGTGTTTTGGCTGCTTTTAAAATTGATGATGTATGGAATTATTGATTTTGCTGTGTCGTATCCAGTTGTAAAATGCTTAGAAATTAAATCTGCGATTAGCACAACGGCAATAATCGCAACATTTAAACATATTAAAATTTTTGTTTTCTTATCAAGTTTCAAATTTACTCCATTAATTGTTTGAAATTAAAAACAATGTTCCTTCAATTCTTTTTATATTCTTTTCCATAATGAACAAAGCACCTGAAATAAAGTCGAGCGCTCTTATTCTATCTTCGTCTGAAAATGCGGCAAGATTTATTAAAGCATTATCTCCATTTTTAACTTTTGTTAAAATGTTTTCTATGTCGGTTTGTGTTTCAGGGGAGAATACTTCAAGTTCTTCTTCCGTTTTTTCTTGCTTTGTGTTTCCAAAACGCGAAAGTTCTTTGCTTTCAGGTTCTTGACTTTTAGACAAGTCAAATTTTGCACTTGTTATTTGTTCTTTTTTGTTTTTCTTTTCTTTGCTTGGCTTTGGTTCGTCATCGTCGCTTTCAAAACCGATAGCACTTAAAATTTTATCAAAAAATCCCATTACTCCATTCCTTTATCGTTTGTTTGTTCGTTTAATTTTACCAAATCGTTTGCCACATCGGCAACTAAATTGAACAATGTTTTTGAAGTTACAAGATTGTATTCTTTTGGGTCTTTGCTCCTTGCTTCATATTTTGAACGATTTAATGATTTCAAAATTTGTTTTTTAATTTCGTTATCTGGACTCTTTTTTATATATTGTTCGACCCTGTATCTGCAATCTTTATATATTTCTTTTTCAAAATTTTGATATTGTTTTGTAAATTCATCAAATTCTTCTGTTTCGTTTTTTGTTTGCAATTTGTATTCGTCAATTTGTTCAAGCCTGTGGTCAATATCTCTTCTAATTGAAATCATGTTATCCACAAGTCCAGACAATTTCTTTTGATATGACTCGATAAAACGATTTGCTTTTTCCACTGATGTGTATGGAGTTGGATAACTAGAAAGTTTTGCTTTTGCGTATTCAAGATAGTTGTAATCTCTTAGACAATACCTATTATCTAACACCAAATCTTGTTTTTTAACAATGCCAGTTGTTGATTGCTTGATTTCTTCTTGGGCAATTTTCCTTTGGAAACTGTCAATTCTATATTCAATGGAAGAACGGTAAAGGACATATTCCTTATATGCGTCAAGAGAAATTTGTGCTTTAATAGCCTTTGCTTTTGCTGTTTGTAAGGACTTTGTAAGTTCGTTTATTTTTGTTTTTTGTTCCTTAATTTTGCCATAAGCGAAAGTATAGTATTTCTTTTGCATCGATTTAAAAGTTGGAACAAAAGAGTTCAAAAGTTCAATAATGTCTTTTTCTGTTGCGCGGCTTACTTCTAACGCGATTTGAGCCGCTTCTCTATTTAATTGGTTTTTATTGTCATAAAGTCCCATATTTACCTCTCATAAAGATTATACTAAATAAAATATAAAAAATCAATATATAATTTATAAAAAATCGTTGACAATTACCTTTTGATGTGTTATATTAACTCAGCAATTAAATAATAAAAGTCCGAAGACAGCAAGTGGTTTAACCGTAAACAAAATATTGTGCTTGCCGAGGTGATAGTTTTTGAAAGATGTTTATCTCTCAAAGTCTTGGTTCGGGCTTTGAGAGTTATTTTTTTGTTTCGCACAAATTTATTAAAAGGAGATGTAAAAAAGTGAGTGCTAGTTTAGAAGCTAAAAAACTTTTAGTTGAAGAAATTAAAAGCAAAATTCAACGCGCAAAATCACTTACTTTTGTGGACTATCGCGGTCTTACAGTTGAAGAAGACACAAAAATGCGTGCAGCATTTAGAGATGCAGGCGCAGATTACAAGGTTTATAAAAACCGTCTTCTTCTTCGTGCTCTTGAAGAATGTGGCATCACAGGTTTAGAGAGTGTTTTGGAAGGCACAAGCGCAGTTGCATTCGGATTTGAAGACGAAGTTGCTCCAAATAAAATCATTGTAGACACAATCAAAAACACACAAAAAATGCAAATTAAAGGTGGCGTTTTGAATGGTCAAATTATCGATGTAGCAATGGTTGAAAAGCTTGCAAACATTCCATCAAAAGAAGTGCTTCTTGCAAAATTACTATTTTTATTACAAAGCCCTGTTCGCGGCTTGGCTGTTGCGCTTAACGCAATTGCAGAAAAGAACAACTAATTAAATAAATCTTGGAGGAAAATAAAATGGCAGATTTAGATAAATTCATTGAAGAAATCAAAACATTAACAGTTGTTGAACTTAACGACTTAGTTAAAAAATTAGAAGAAGAATTCGGCGTTTCAGCTGCTGCAACAGTTGTTGCTGGTGGCGCTGCTGCTGGTGCTGCTGCTCCAGCTGCTGAAGAAAAAACAGAATTCACTGTTGCACTTAAAGAAACAGGTGCAAACAAAATTGCAGTTATTAAAGCAGTTAGAGAAATCACAGGACTTGGACTTTCAGAAGCAAAAGCTTTGGTTGACAATGCTCCTTCTACAATTAAAGAAAATGTTCCAGCTGCTGAAGCAAAAGAATTTGAAGCAAAATTAAAAGAAGCAGGCGCAACTGTAGAATTAAAATAATTAAAATTTAAAAAAGTAAATTTGTGTGAGAAAAAGCTCTTTCGCTTGGAAAGAGTTTTTTTATGACTATTGTATTTTTGAAAAAAGTATGATAACATATAGTCATGATATATTTTGTAAGACATGGAGAAACAACAAGCAATGCAAGCGAAATCATAACAGGAAGAACGGAAGTTGAACTTTCTGAAAATGGTTTAAAACAAGCATTGATTGCTGCCGAAGCGTTAAAGAATGTAGAAATTGATGCAATATATTGTTCGCCATTAAAGCGAACTATGCACACATGCGAAATTGTTAATAAAAATATTGGTTTGCCAATCAATTATGATGATAGAATTTTGGCAAGAGATTATGGTAAGTTTGAAGGTGTAAGGTATTGTGATATGCACGGAGAACTTAATTGGAATATCAATGTTTTGGAAAATGGAATTGATAACGAACCTATCATTGATATGGCAAAACGCGTATTTGAGTTTATTGATTTTATTAAACATCAATACGGAAATAAAAATGTTTTAGTTGTTTCACATTCAAGCGTTGGAAAAATTTTTAATTGTTATTTTAATGGTTTTCCAACTGACGGCAATGTGTTTGCAAAAAAAATAAAAAATGCAGAAGTTGTTGAATTTCGCTTTGACGAATAAAATATGTATAGTATAATAAATTTATGGAGGGAAATATGAAAAAAGGAAGAGGATGTAATTTAGCAGCAGGAATTATTGATATAATTTTAGCATCATTTTTAATAATTGCAGGAATCTATTATTTGATTGTTGGTTCAGCATTTATGAATTCTAATGACGCAGTGCTTATCACAGCAGGGGAAATAGTCTTTATTGCTGGTCTTGTAGGTTTGTTGCTTGGCGCTGGATATTTAACTTTTGGTATTTTATCAATAAAATATGCAAACGCAAGTCCTGAAATTTATTACGCAAAGAAAAGTGCTTATTTAACATTTTCAATTATTGAAAGTGTAGTTGTAATCTATTTCATCTATTCAGTTATTGCAGTTGGTGATGCTTTGGCAATTATTTCATTATTGATTTATCTTTCTGCAATGATTCTTCACTGGGTTGGATTTGGCTTGATGGCAAAAGGTCGCAGTGAAATGACTATGTCAAATAACGGCGTTACAGTTGAACTAAAACAAAATGCTTCAATTCCACAAACACAAGAAGTTGAAACTCAAAAACAATCATTTAATGAAAATGTTTATGCACAATTAACGAAATTAAATGAGTTGAAACAAAACGGCATTATTTCGGAAGAAGAATTCCAAGAAATGAAAAATAAGATTTTAAATAAATAACAAAATAAATAAAATGCTCACTAGGGCATTTTATTTTTGCTTTTTTATTGATTTATTTGTTAAAATTAGAAAGATAATATATAATAATTTTAGAGGTATCAATGGGAAAGTTTATTGAAAAGTCATCAGAAGGCGTTAAAACTTACACACTTTTTGCAAAAACAACAATGAAAAAGGTTTTGCAGTTGCAAGATGTTTTGCATTTGTATACTTTTATCCCAGAAAGCAGGTCAGTTCAAAAAGAAGTGTATTTGGATAGCCCAAATAATCTTTTAAAAAGTGCCGGCTTGAATTTGTGTAAGTCAACAGAAAATAACAAAGCATTTTTCAAGGTTGAAAGAGAAAGATATGATAGTTCAACAAAAAGAAACAATATTCAACGCGTTGAAAAAGTATTTATTCATGAAATCGGTTTGAGAGATACAGTTCAAGACCATATGTTCTTCTTAACAGATGGTATTAAACAAATGTTTACAACTCAATTTTATATTGACCTGGACAATGTTCTAAAAACAGTTGTTCCAAAAATCGAAATGGACAGCAAAAAAACAATTTTCAAAGTCTTTTCAGGCCGTGGATTTAAAGGCGAAATGATTTTTGAAGATGTTTCAATCAAAAATTTTGAAACGAAAAGAACGGCATTCACAATGATGTTGACAATTAGACAATTATCTGGACGATTTGATAATTCAGATTTTGAAGATTTTACATCAAAAATTGAAAAATATTGCAGAGAAGTTATGCCAACAAACGACACAAAATATGAAATTGCAAAACGAATGACAAAATAAAGGAGAACTATGCCAACACCACATAATAATGCAAATCTTGGTGATTTCGCAAAAACTATAATTATGCCTGGCGACCCAAAGCGTAGCCAGTATATAGCAAACAATTTTTTAACTGATGCAAAACTTGTAAACGATGTCCGCGGCGTAAAAGGTTACACAGGTTATTACAATGGGAAAATAGTTTCCGTAATGGCTCATGGAATGGGTATGCCTTCAATGGCGATTTATGCTCACGAATTGTTTAATTTTTATGGCGTTGAAAACATCATTAGAATTGGTTCGTGCGGCGCTATTAATGAAAATGTTGGGCTTAGAGATATTATTTTGGCAAGTCCAGTCGTAACAGAAAGCAATATTGGTAGAGCGTTTTCGGATAGCAAAAAAGTTGCATATCCAACAACTCAATTAGCAGAAAAAATTATGTCCACAGCAAAAAAAACCGGTGTTGGAGTTAAACAAGGTATGGTTTTGTGTTCTGATTTGTTTTATGCAGAAGAACAGGACAGCGAAAAGTGGAAAAAACAGGGCGCACTTGCTGTTGAAATGGAAAGTTATGTGCTTTATAAAATCGCACAAGAGTATAAGAAAAACGCAGTTTGCTTATTAACCGTTTCAGACCTGCTTTATAATAAAGAAAATCAACTAACCGCCGATGAGCGTCAAAAATCGTTTGATGAAATGATAAAACTTGCGCTTGATAGTGCAATATAAAATTTATCCACTTGTTGAAAGTGGATTTTTATTTACAATTAATTTGATTTGTTGTATTATATCTACATGAGAATAGATATATTAACATTGTTTCCAGAAATGTTCAGCGCATTAAAAATGAGTATTTTGGGACGAGCAACAGAAAGCGGAAAACTTGAAATCAATCTGATTAATATCAGAGATTTTTCCAAAGATAAGCATAAAAAGTGTGATGATGAAATATACGGCGGCGGTGCTGGTATGCTTATGATGGTTCAACCAATATATGATGCTGTTATGAGTGTAAAAACTGAAAATAGCAAAATTTTTGTATTTTCACCAAAAGGTGTTACATTTAATCAAAAATATGCTCAAAACATGAGCAATCTGGAGCACATAATCTTAATTTGCGGACATTATGAAGGCATTGACGAAAGGGTTATTGAAATTTTCAATCCAACTTTGCTTTCAATGGGTGATTATGTCTTAACTGGCGGCGAAATTCCAGCTATGCTTGTTGTGGACTGCGTTTCAAGGCTTTTAAATGATGTTATTTCCAAAGATAGTTTGAATGAAGAAAGTTTCACGAACGGACTTTTGGAATATCCTCAATACACTCGCCCAGCAGATTTTATGGGATATAAAGTCCCTGACGTGTTGCTATCAGGTAATCACGCAGAAATTGATAAATATAGGGCAAAATGCTCGCTATTAGAAACAAAAAAATATAGACCAGACTTACTTGGGGGCGATAATGAATAAAATAAATTGGTTTCCAGGTCACATGAAAAAAGCGCTTGAAGAGATGCAAGCGGAAGTTAAAAATGTTGACGCTGTTATTTATGTTTTAGATGCAAGAGCGCCAAAAGCGTGTTTAAATCCATCATTTGTTAGAATTATTGGCACAAAACCTATTTTATTTGTTTTAAATAAGTGCGATTTGGCTGACGAGGAAAAAGTTAAAGAATTCTCGCAAACTTTGAGAAGTGAAAATACAAAATGCCTTATGCTAAATTCCACGGCAAGTGGTGCACTCAATAAAGTTACGAATGCGTTGAATGAATTATGTAATAGTCAAATTGAAAGATTTAAAAATAAGGGCGTAAATTATTTTGTTCGCGCAATGGTTTTGGGCGTTCCAAATTCTGGCAAAAGCACACTTGTAAATAATTTATGCGGCTTGGCTAGGGCTGTAACCGGCAACAGACCCGGCGTAACAAAAGGTAAACAATGGGTTAAACTTTCAAATAATATTGAAATTTTAGACACTCCTGGAACGCTTTGGCCAAATCTTGAAGTGGAAGAAACAGCATTGCAACTTGCTTATATCGGTTCAATAAAAGATGATGTTTTGCAAATTGAAGAGCTTGTTTTGAGTTTAATTTCGGACTTGCAAAAGTTATATCCAAGTTTGCTTGAAGAAAAATATCAAATTGAAGATTTACAAAACAAAACTCCAATAGAACTTTTAGATGAAATCGCCGAAAAGAAAAAATGTTTGCTTAAAGGCGGTGAGATAGATTACGAAAGAACTGCAAAAGCAATTTTGGATGATTTTAGAAAAAACAGAATTGGAAAAATAACTTTTTAGGAGCAATTTTGAAACGATTCAATTTTATTAAAGGTAGAAAGAACGAAGCACTTGCAGAAAACTTTCTCAAAAAGAAGGGTTATAAAATAATTGAGCAAAATTATTCAAATCATTTAGGCGAGATAGATTTAATCGCAACCGAAAAAGATATTTTAGTGTTCGTTGAAGTGAAATTTAGACAAACAAATGAATTTGGTTTGGCTAGGGAAGCGGTTGGAATTTATAAACAGAACAAAATCAAAAAAACTGCCACTTTATATCTTCAACAAAATCATTTATTTGAGAAACAAATTCGCTTTGATGTTGTGGATATTTTAGGAGACGAAATAACGCATATAGAAAACGCGTTTTAAATTAAAAAAATTAAAAAACTTTGCCAAAAACACTTGCATTGTGACGCAATATATGATATATTATCGTCAGACTTCGGGTGTTCCGCTGTCTTTTTTGTCTGATAAGAACACTTAGTAATATAGGAGGAATAAGTCATGAATATGGTAGACATCATTGAAAGCGAAAACTTAAAAAAAGATGTTCCAGAATTTAATATTGGAGACACTGTTAAAGTTTTTGTAAAAATCAAAGAAGGTGACAAAGAAAGAATTCAAGCATACGAAGGTGTTGTTATTGCTAGAAAAAATGGCAGTGTTAGAGAAACTTTCACAGTTAGAAGAATTTCTTATGGCGTTGGAGTTGAAAGAACATTCCCAATTCATTCACCACTTATCGACCATGTTGAAGTTACAAGACAAGGTAAAACAAGACGTGCAAAATTGTATTACATTCGTAACCTCACTGGCAAGGCTGCAAAAGTTAAACAAGCAGAATAATAGAAATCCAAGCATTTGCTTGGATTTTTTTATGCTTAATTTTTAAATGTTTTAATAAAAAAACTGCAAAATTGCATTTTTTTTTATTAATTATCTTGATTTTGATTTTTCTTTTGACTGTTTTCTAAACACATTTGGTTAATTTTGTCTGAAACAAGCATTTCTTGGTCAATATAATAATCTAATTGATTATTTGTTGCTTTGTTGATTGCTTTTATAGCATATTCAACTTGCCTTGTATCTTTGATTTGTTCTTCAAAAGGTAATTCTACATAAGAAACAAAATTTTCAATTCCCCAAATATTGTTTAATCTTTCTTTTGTAGTTATGTTAAGTAAATTTTTAAGCAACATTGTTGGGTCTTTCATTCCTCCGACTTCGCCTTTTATGTATTTTACATCGTCGTTAGAAAGTGTTCCATTCATATATGCAACATCTGTATCAATTCCGAACTCGCCAGCAATTTGCCTTGCAACCCACCATTTGTGAATTGATATGCTTATTGCAGGTAAATAACGAGAAATTGATAAGTTTGCTTCTTCGCAATTATTAAGATGGTCTAAAACTACTTTTGCTGCTTCTAAATTTTCTTGTTTCCAAGATGGAGGAAGAAAATCCCAACCTTTGATAGCACTATCAACAAAATATTTTGATTTTCCGTCTTCTGAAATTTCTCTTTTATACAAAGGATTTCCGTTCTTATCTGTATTTACGCTGTAACCTTCTTCATTAAATTGAATATTTTCGAAAAATTCTTTATCAAGACTTGCATTTTTACTTGCTCTAAATCTTCCGTGGTCTGCACCATCTGTTTGAAGGCCAAATTTACCTTCAATTGTGTCTTTATACCAGCCTTCATAATGAAAACTATAAGCAATGTGATTTAAAAGTGCTTCCTCAGAAATTGCACCACTTTCAATGAGTTTTTTTAATTTCTCCATAATTATCTCCTTTTTTATTTTACAAGTATATTGTATAACATAATTAAATGTGTGTCAAGACTTACTTTTTGACTGTTTCGCTTGCGGTTTTGGAGTAGGCACGAACAAGTCCACCAGCACCAAGTTTTATGCCGCCGAAATATCTTATAACAACTAGCAAACAATTTTGCTTATCTTGTTTTTGAAGTACATTCAAAATTGGTTTGCCTGCTGTTCCAGACGGCTCGCCATCATCAAACGCCTTTTCGCTGAAAGGGTGTGATATTCGATAAGCATAACAAATGTGAGTTGCTTTTTTATGTTCTTTTTTTAGTTCTTGCAAAATATTGGAGATTTCTTCCTGCGAAAAAACATCGAAAAGTTGTCCAATAAATTTTGATTTCTTAATTTCAATTATCATATTTACATATTAACATATTTTAAAAAATTGTTAAAATTAATAAATACAATTTGACAATTATATGTAAAAAGTGATAAACTTTGGCAGTTAAAGGAAAGAGTATGATTACAAGTAAAGAATTAAGAAAAAAATGGTTAGACTTTTATGAAAAACGCGGACATGTTAATATCGGTGCGGTTTCGCTTTTAGGCGATGGCACAACAGGCGTAATGTTCAATGTTGCTGGAATGCAACCTTTGATGCCATATCTTCTCGGTAAAAAACACCCAGCAGGTAAAAGGCTTTGCAATGTTCAAGGCTGCATCAGAACAATAGATATTGACGATATCGGCGATGCATCTCACTGCTCATTCTTTGAAATGATGGGAAATTGGAGTTTGGGAGATTATTTTAAAAAGGAAAAAACCGCTTGGTCATTTGAATTTTTAACAAAAGAACTTGGTTTTGATAAAAATAAAATCTGCGCAACAGTTTTTGCTGGGGATAACAATGCTCCAAGAGATGAAGAAACAGCAAGGCTTTTGCAAGAAGTTGGTGTTAAAAAAGAAAATATTTTCTATCTTCCAAAGTCAGATAACTGGTGGGAACTTGAAGGCACAGTTGGAACGCCATGTGGACCAGATAACGAATGGTTTTATCCAAGGCACGATAACCCTTGCAGCGAACATTGCGATGTAACTTGCGATTGCGGTCGTTGGGTTGAAATTGGCAACGATGTTTATATGCAATACAAAAAACTTGAAGGCAATCAATATGTTGAACTTGAAAACAAAAATGTTGACACAGGTTTTGGCTTTGAAAGGCTTTTGATGTATGTAAATGGCCTTACAGATATGTATAAAACCGACTTGTTTAAAGATGTTATCGAATATTTGCAACAAGAAAGTCAAATTGATTACGAAAGCAATGCAGAAGCAAGAAAAGCGATGAGAATTATTGCTGACCACATCAGAACATCAGTAATGCTTATTGGCGATAAAAATGGTATTGTTCCATCAAATGTTGGTGCAGGATACATTTTAAGAAGATTGATGCGTAGAGCAATCAGATACGCAAGGCAACTTAATTTGAGCGAAGAGAGTTTAAATAATGTTGCTAAAATATATATAGAAAAAGTGTATAACGAAGCATATCCATTGTTACTAGAAAAAGAAGAATACATTTTGAGCGAAATTTCAAAAGAAGTTGCAAAATTCTCAAAAGTTGTTGATGACGGCATCAAAGAATTTGAGAAAGTTATTTCTGGGCTTGAAAGAAAAAATCAGTTCATGGCTCAAAAAGATGCAAACTTTGTGGAAGATAAAACAATAACTGGCAAAGCAGCATTTAGATTGTATGATACTTTTGGTTTCCCAATAGAAATGACAAAAGAACTTGCAAGAGAAAAGGGCTATGTTGTTGACGAAGAAGGCTTTAACGAAGCATTTAAACATCACCAAGAAGTTTCAAAGCAAAGTGAAAAAGGTGAGTTTAAGGGCGGGCTTGCAGATAGTTCTTATGAATGTGCAAGATTGCACACAGCAACACATTTACTTTTGGCAGCACTTAGAAAAATGTTTGGCAATGATGTTCACCAATGCGGCTCAAATATCACACCAGAGCGTTTGAGATTTGATTTCAATATTGACAGAAAACTCACACCAGAAGAACTTGCAGCGATTGAAAACGAAGTTAACAACAATATTAAAAAGGCTATTGATGTTGAATTCTATGAACTACCAATTGAAAAAGCAAAAGAAATGGGTGCAACTGGAATATTTGATGACAAATATGGTGAAGTTGTAAAAGTTTATAAAATTGGCGATGTAAGCATAGAAATGTGCGGCGGCCCACACGCAAAAAACACATCAGAACTTAACAAATTTAAAATTGTTAAGGAAGAAAGTTCTTCGGCGGGTGTTAGAAGAATAAAAGCAGTTTTAGAATAAAAATTTAAAATTCCAAGAAAATATATAAAAAAGAAGGTAAAAATATGAAAAAATTCACAAAAAATTCAACTATTGGCGATGTTTTAGATGTAAACGAAGATAACGCAGTTATTTTACAAGGCTTTGGAATGCACTGCTTTGGTTGCCCAATGAGCCAAATGGAAACACTTGAAGAAGCAAGCGAAGTTCACGGATTTGACCTTAACTTGCTTTTAGAAAAATTGAATAATCAAAACAAATAAGCCAATATCTCTCTTAAAAAGGCCTTGCTATTTTGCAAGGCTTTTTTAACACATTTTTATATAAATTCATATATAAAGCAGAGGCAAAATTTGGCTGATTTAAAAGTTAAAAAGAAATATCCGCTTATCAAAAATCTTTGCAAGAACTCATATTATTGTGGAATTTTGCAAAATTTATTTGCTGGAAATGAAAGCGAATGTGTAATGCTTATGCAAATAAAATATCAAATCAGTGTTTTGAGTGAATTTTATGAAAACTATGCTGAGATTTTAAGAAATATTTGCACAAGTGACCTATTGCATGAAGAACTTTTGTCGCATGCAATTTTGATGTGTGGGGGCGACCCAATTTACGCGAATGCTCAAAACAAATGGCTTGGCGGCAGGCAAGTTGATTATGTGAAAGATGTAAAGCAAATAATATCTTATGATATAGAACTTAAAGAAAAAATAATCTTAGATTACAAAATTGCCATTGCCAAGATTGAAAATTTTGAAATTAAATCGCTGCTTGCAAGCATTTTGCAAGATGAAGAAAACCATTTAAGACAACTAAAAAGCATAAAATAAAAAACTCGCTAATTGCGAGTTTTTTATTTCCAGTTAACTTCAATTAAGCGTTCTGGGTCAAAAAATGAGAGATTTGGGCATTGTTTTCTATGAACAACTATGCCTTGTCCGTGTGAGACGAAGCCAACAATATCATCACCCTTGATAGGACAACAACATTTTGCAAACTTAATTAACAAATTGTTAACACCTTTAACATTCACAGAACTTTCGTGTGGATTGTAGTTTTCTGATGGTTCGTGAATTATAATTTCTTTCTTGGCGTTCTTTTCAATGTCTGCTTCATAAATATGAACAAGTTTACCAGCAACAATCTTTGCAGATGACGAACCATAACCAATGCTTGCGAAAATTTCGTCAATAGTTGAAAAGCAACTTTTTTCAAGAAGCGTTTCAAAATATTTTTTATCTGTTATTTTGCTGACAGAATATCCAGCGTTTTTGATAGCTTGTTCAAGCATCGTTTTGCCTGCCTTGATATTATCATCTTTCATTTCCTTGCGGAAAAATTGCAAAATTTTGTTTCTCGCGCCAGGTGTTTTTATAATTTTCAACCAGTCCCTTGATGGTCCTTTTGAATTTGGGTTGGTTATGATTTCAACAATGTCGCCATTTTCAAGCGGCTTTGTAATTGGTTGCATTTTGCCGTTAACTTTTGCACCTATACACTTATTTCCAACATCAGAATGAATAGCGTAAGCAAAATCAATAGCAGTTGATTCAGCAGGCAAGTGCAAAACTTTGCCTTTTGGAGTTTGGACAAAGATTTCGCCATCATAAATGTCCACCTTCAAACTTTCAATAAGTTCTTCGCTGGTCATTTGCTTTTCCTTTTCCATGATTTCTCTGATCCAGCCAAGGCGCTCGTCAAGAGAATCAAGTTTTGTGCGCTTTTCTTTATACATCCAGTGTGCGGCGATACCAAATTCTGCGCATCTGTGCATTTCTTTCGTTCTGATTTGAATTTCAACAGGCACGCCTTCAAACATGACAGTTGTATGTAAAGATTGATAGCCGTTTGATTTTGGTATTGCGATATAATCTTTAAATCTATTTTGAAGTGGTGTTACCTGGCTGTTGATTTTGCCGAGAAGGGCATAACAATCTTCAACGCTATTTAAAATCGCGCGAACAGCAACAAGGTCGTAAATTTTATCTAAATTGCCGTTTTTTTGCTTCAATTTTTTATAAATACTGAAAATGTGCTTTTTTCTGCCCATAACTTCGCCGTTAATGCCAAGTTCTTTCATGTATTTTCTAACTTCGTCTTTTAAGTGATTAACAATTACTTCGCGCTCTTTATATTTCTTTTCAACTGCTGAACTTATCTTTTCATATTGCTCTGGATATAAATTTTTAAAAGCCAAATCTTCAAGTTCGCTTTTGATGCTTGAAAGACCAAGCCTGCTTGCAAGTGGAGCAAAAAGTTCAAGCGTTTGTTTGCTTTTTAGTTTTGTTTGCTCTTCAAGCGTTTTATCTTTGGAAATAACTTGAAGTTCGGCAAGCACAAAGCAAAGTTTAACAATGATAACGCGAATGTCTTTTGCCAATGCAAAGAACATTTTTCTTATATTTTCCGCTTCTTCTTGTTCATTTTGATAGTCTATTTCAATAAGTTTTTTCAACGAGTGCAAAAAGTTTAAAACTTCTTCGCCATAAACTTGTTTGATGTTGTTTTTAAATTCAGCGCGAATTTTTTCAAGTTCTTTAACTTTTGCTTCTTCAATATTGCCAAGGGCCATGTCCATCTTATTTACAACGCCCACTTTGCAATATGGATAGTATAAAATAGAAGACAACAAACAAGTTTCGTCTAAGTTCATTGTTTTTAAAATATTCATAGCGTTTATAGTTATATTTTTTTCAAGTTCAGAATATAACTTTTCGCTAAATTCGTTTGCAAGTTTTAATTTGTCTTCCATAATAAAAACCTCTCGCTTACAACTATATGATATTTAAAACGGCAAATTTTTCAAAATGTTTTTAAAGTTTTATTTCAATATTTGCAATACTATGTTACAATAAACTCATGAGAATAATTGCAGGAAAATATAAGAATAAAAAAATTGAGTTTGTATTTGAAGAAAAAACAAGGCCAACGGCAGATATGGTCAGACAAGCGCTTTTCACAAAACTTCAATTTGAGTTTCCAATGGAAAATTGTTTAGACTTGTTCGCTGGCAGCGGCTCGCTTGGGCTTGAAGCACTGTCAAGAGATGCAAGTCATGTTTATTTTGTTGAGAACAATCGGCAAAATGTGAAAGTGGTAGAAAATAATTTGAAAGATTTCAAAATTGAATACGATATGAACTCTTACAGCACGAGCAAAAGTGCCAGTTTGGTTTTTAATGATTACTTAGTTGCACTTAATAGATTTGACATCAAGTTCAATTTGATTATGATAGACCCACCTTACGCGAGTGACTTTTACGAAAAGGCATTGAAAGTCATATTTGAAAGAAATTTGCTGGAAGATGACGGCTACATTGTTTTGGAGCATGACGAAAATAGGAAATTTGGAAATTTACCTTTTGAAATTGTAAATCAAAAAAAATATGGTAGAAAATGCCTAACTTACCTGCAAAAAGGGCAGTTATAGCCATAAAAAGATAGTTAAAAGGCACAAAAAAGCGTAGAAAAAATTGTTTAAAGGTCACAAATGTAAATTGTGTAAACCTAACAAATTTGAAAAAAATGGTCAAAAAGTCTAGACAAAATCATTTTTGATAGTGTATAATATTGCCAGAAAGTAGCAATCTAAAAAAGGAGGAAATAATTTTGAAAGTTGAAAAACCTGGTGACCTTCCTTTTGATGTTTCGCAAGAAACGCTTGATTTATGGACAATATTTACTTTATGCCCTATCGAAAGGGGCAAGATTAGCGTTTACAACGCATTTTCAAAGGCGAGAGAAAGGGCTTACACCAATCTAAACAATAAAATAAAATTGTCAGAACACGATAAAGGAATGGATATGTAAAATAGCAAATTAAATTTGCTATTTTTTTATTTTGATATATAATATCTATATGGCAGATATAGTAGTTAAAGGCATAGTTTTGGGCGGATTAAATTATAAGGAGAAAGATAAACTCCTTCATGTTTTTACGCTTGAAAAAGGGCTGATAACTTGCAAACTTGTTGGCGTGCTTTCGGCTAACGCAAAACTAAAAAATGTGAAAGAACCATTTTGTTTTGCGGAGTTTAATTTGAATTATAAACAGTCAAATCAAGAAAGCGTTATATACACAGTTACATCGGCAAATATAATTGAAAGTTTTTACAATATTGTTTCAGATTTAGACAAGTTTTATGCCGGTTGCGCAATATTAGAAATTATAAAAAAAGTTGCGCCTGTGGAAAGTGCAAACGAGCCTCTTTTTATTGAAAGTTT
The DNA here is from genome assembly GCA_900551705.1 of uncultured Bacillota bacterium. GTDB lineage: Bacteria > Bacillota > Clostridia > Christensenellales > UBA1242 > UMGS687. The sequence goes on from URWY01000006.1 coordinate 37,782, forward strand.
AAGGGCATTAAAAGCAATCGCTTTTGAAGATGTTGCCCCAGAAGTTGTTTTAGTTAAGTTTTTAATATCAATATTTGAAGCAATGGGTTATGCTTTGTCGCTTGATAAATGTGCAGTATGTGGAGATAACTTTGTTGGGAAAAGGTATTTCAATATGGACAGCGGCGAAATTGTATGTTATTCTTGCAGAAGTTTTAATTGGCAAGAAATTTCAAATCTTACGCACGCAAGTTTAAGGCTTATTTCAAACACAGATTATGACAAATTGCACAATTTAAAATTAAAAAAAGAAGGCATAGAAAATGCTCTAAACCTTCTTAAAAATAATTTTGAAAATAGATTTGAAACATCACTCAGCAGCATTGAGAAATTCCCACAATAATGATGTTGATGGCACAAGTTTCTTGTCTATCGGTTCAAACAAACTTAATGTGTCGAGAAGTGATTTTAACAATTTGATTTCTTCATCAGTTTTTTCTTGTGAGTTATTCAACGCTTGTTGAATAACTTTTTTTGAATAGTTGGCATACAAAAGTGGCTCGTAGCAGTGGAGTGAATTTATAATAAAATCAGCATTTTGTTTAAATGGCTTAATATACTTGTTTTCGCCATCTAACACATTGTCCCACATTCTAATTGTGTTAAGCACATCATAACCGCGAGTGTAATAATCGCGTGTTATTCTCCTAAGCAATCTAACATTTCTTGCTGAGAGTTTAACTTCGTCATTTAAAACAAAGTCTGAATTTAAGGCAATATAAAGTTTTAAGAAATTATAATCGCCATTTGTTATCAATTTTGGATTTAATGCGTGCAAACCTTCAAAAATTATAATTGTATTTTCGTCAACAACAATTTTCTCTTTCTTTTTTTCACGCTTGCCTGTTCTAAAATTATATATGGGCATGTGTGCAACTTTTCTTATAAGCAAGTCGTCTATAAACTCGTTTAAACATTTTAAGTCTAATGCGTTTAAACATTCAAAATCGTAACTTCCATCTACTAGCCTTGGCGTGTTGTCACGGTCAACAAAAAAGTTATCTAGCGACACAGTAACCACGCGCTTTGAAAGCATACCAAAGTGCAAAGCGAGCAGATTTGAAGTTGTTGTTTTGCCTGCGGCAGATGGCCCAGCAAGCAAAATTATTTTAATACTTTCATTTTGACAAACCTTTTTGCAGATTTCAGCGATTTGGTTATTGAAATAATTTTCTCCTTCCAAAATCAAATTTGGCAAGTTTTCAATGGCGTCAAAATTAAGTTTTTCAATGTCGATTTTATTTTTTGCTAATTTTTCGTTTTTCATAGTGCTCCCAAAAGTTATTATAACACAATTTTCCATATTTTAAATTAATTTAGCGTAATTGTTATAAAAGGGCTTTTTTAACAACTTTTTGTCTATTTTTGCTTATCTAGTCAATTTTGATAAATAACTTTGTATGATATTTCAAGGAAAAATATATGAAATTAAAAGACATTTTGTTAAATATTCCTTTGAAAGAAAAGTTTGATGGCGATTTTAATTTAAACATCACAAGCATTTCTTTTGATAGCAGAAATAAGTATACAGAAAGCGAAAACGCAATTTTTGTTTGCTTGATTGGTGAAAACACAGACGGCCATAAATTTGCCGCCGATGCAATAAAGAACGGAGCAAAAGTTATCGTTTGCGAAAGAAAGTTAAATGTTTGTAAGAACGAAGTTGTGGTTAATTCAACGCGAGAAGCACTGTCGTTAATGGCATCAAATTTTTATTCAAATCCACACAAAAAAATGAAAATGATTGCCATAACTGGCACTAATGGAAAAACCACCACGACTTATATGTTAAAAAGTATTCTTGAAAGTGCAGGACACAAAGTTGGACTTATTGGCACAGAGGGTGCGTATATTGGCAAGCAATTTTTGCCTGTAAATCTAACAACGCCAGACCCAATGGATATGCAAAAATTGATGGCAGAAATGGTGGAGTTTGGTTGCGAATATTGTGTTATGGAAGCGTCTGCGCACTCTATCTTTCACAATAAAATTTACGGAATTGTTTATGAAGTTGCCATATTTTCAAACTTGACGCAAGACCATTTAGAGTTTTTCAAAACGATGGAGAATTATGGCGATGTAAAAATGCGATTATTTTCTAAAAAGTCTACAAAAGTGGCAGTAACAAACTTAGACGACGAGTGGGGACGAAAAATTGAAAGTTTTGGCTTGCCAACAATTTCTTATGCACTTGATAATCCTGCTGATTGTTTTGCGATTGATATAAAAAATACTTTCAGTGGCTCAAAATTTGTTTTAAATTTGATGGATAACATCATTGAATGTAAAATTAACTTGCCTGGCAGATTTAACATTTATAACGCGCTTGCGGCGTCAAGTGCCGCCGCCGCTCTTGGCATTGAAGGCAAGTTTATAGCACAAGGACTTGCTGACCTGAAATCTGTTTCTGGCAGATTTAACTTTGTTAAACTTGCAAATGGCGCAAGTGCAATTATCGACTTTGCACACACGCCTGATGGAATAAAAAATATTTTAACGGCAATAAAAGAATTAAACCCAAAGCGCATTATCACTGTTTTTGGTTGTGGGGGGAATCGTGACAAAGGGAAAAGGCCGCTTATGGGGCAAATTTCAGAAAAATTAAGCGATTTTACAATCATAACAAGCGATAATCCGCGTTTTGAAAATCCAGAACTTATAATTGACGATGTTGAGCGTGGAATGACAAGCGATAAGTTTGTTAGCATAGTTGATAGGCATAAAGCAGTTGAAATTGCTATAAATTTGGCTAGACCAGGTGACGCTGTTGCAATACTTGGCAAAGGCGTTGAGAAATATCAAGATATAAACGGCGTTAAAGTGCCCTATTGCGATTTAGATGTTGTGAATCAAACGAACGACAAAATTGCCGCGATTTTGGCAAAGGTGGAGGGAAGGTGAGTTACTATTTGTTAGCGTTTTTAATAACCTTAGTTGTTGCTTTAATTTTAGGGCCACTTGTTATTGCTGCGTCAAAGAAAATTAAGGCTTCGCAAACCGTTTTGGAATATGTGAAAGAGCATAGCAATAAAAGCGGAACTCCAACACTTGGCGGTATAATTTTTATTGTCGCCAGTTTGGTTGCTCTTTGTTTTTTTACCAAGAATTACACTCTCGCAATCATTGCTCTTGCTTCTATGTTCGCTTATGGCATATTGGGCTTTTTGGACGACTTTATTAAAATTCGCTACAAACAAAATTTGGGTTTAAAACCATATCAAAAAATAATTGGACAAGTGGGAATTGCAACAATTCTTGCTTTCTTTTGTTATTATTCAAACTTAGTCGGCACAACAATTTATCTTCCGTTTGTTAAAACAACCATTGACCTGAGTTGGGGTGTAATCCCATTTATAATCTTGGTATATTTGGCGGTCACAAACTCGGTGAACTTAACTGACGGACTTGACGGTCTTGCCGCAGGCGTGTCAACTTCCTATCTTATCGGTTTTGTTACGCTCTTGTTTTTGTATCAAAAACTTGCCGCGTCAACAGCCATGGTTGAAGAGTTCCAAAATCTGATTATGTTATGCTTTTGTGTCATTGGTGCGTTGATTGGCTATATGTCATATAATTGTTTTCCAGCAAAAATATTTATGGGGGATACCGGCTCGCTTGCGCTTGGCGGACTTATCGCAAGTTTGGCAATTTTTTCAAGGCTTGAACTTTACATTCCGCTGCTTGGCATAATGTTTGTTATTTCAGCGCTCTCTGTTATTTTGCAAGTTTTGCACTATAAGCGAACAAAAAAGAGAATTTTTAAAATGGCGCCAATTCATCATCACTTTCAACAATGCGGTGTGCATGAAAACAGAATTACACTCGTATATATAGTAATAACTATAATGATGAGCAGTCTTGTGGTTATTATCTCTATATTTGCGGGTGGTTTGTGAAAAATGTTTTAAAAAACAAAAATATTTTAGTTTATGGACTTGGCAAAAGCGGACTTGCAAGTTATGAACTATTAAAAACAATGAAAGCAAATGTTGTGACATTTGACGACAAAAGATTTCCAAACAAAACTTTAGATTTGGATATTAAAAAGTTAGATTTTGCAGTTGTGAGCCCAGGAATTCCTCAAACAAGCAAGTTATATCAAGAGTTAATTGAAAACAATGTCAGAATTATTTCTGAAATTGAACTTGCATCAATGTTTACAAAAGGCAAAAAGATTGCCATAACAGGAACGAATGGCAAAACTACAACGATAACCCTTTTGGGACATATTTTCAAAAAATGCGTTGGCAAATTTAAAAGAAAAAATATTTTTGTTGCAGGCAATGTGGGAATTCCGCTTGCAAGCATCGCTCTTAAAACAAAAAGGAAATCAACATCTATTATTGAACTTAGCAGTTTTCAACTTGAAAAGATTGAAAATTTTAATGCGGATATTGTTTCAATTTTAAACATTGCACCTGACCATTTGGACAGATATAAAAATGTAAACGAATACATAGCAGCAAAAGAAAGAATCTTTGAAAATCAAGGAAAGCATCAAATTGCTGTTTTGAATTATAACGATAAAAATTATAAGCGCTTTGCCAGCAAGTGCAAAGGCAAGATTTATTATTTTTCAACTTGCGATGAGAGCCAAAACGAAAATTATAAAGGCATTTTTAAACATGAAGATAGATTGTTTTTTAAAGAAAACAGTATTGAGTATCTTTTGAGCGTGAAAAACATAAAACTTGTTGGGAACAAAAACATCGAAAATGTTTTGGCGGCGGTTTTGATTGCTAAATTGGAAGGGTTAAACATGAAAAAAGTTGAATGCGCAATAAATAGTTTTGCACCACTGGAAAACAGGTTGGAAGTTGTTTTGCAAGAAAAAAATGTTACATATATTAACGACAGCAAGGCAACAAATATTGCAAGTGCGGTTGCAGATATTAACGCTGTTGATGGCGATAAAATTGTTTTGCTAGGTGGCAGTGATAAAGGTGAAAACTTTGAAAATTTAGCAAAACAGTTGAAAAATAATAAAAAAATTGCAAAATTTATCGTTTTTGGAGCAACTTCAAGCAAAATTGTTGATGCGTTTGATAAACATAACATGAAGAACTATGAGCAAAAAGATAACTTTGAAAATGCAGTTAACTTTGCCAAGGATTTGGCTAAAATGCAAAATAAAAAAATAACAGTGCTTTTAGCACCCGCTTGTGCAAGTTTTGACGAATTTGAAAATTATATTGAAAGAGGAAGAGCGTTTAAGAAAATTGTAATTTTAAATAATAAAAAGGAAATTCAATGAAAAGGGTAAAAGTTAAAAAAATAAACTTTAATAAAAATTTTTCAAACCTTTTCACTCGTGAAGGTAAAATTTTTGACATCAAAACTCTGTCAATTTTTTTGCTTGTTTGCGGACTTGCCATTTTTGGTTGCATTATGGTTTATTCCGCTAGTAGTTATATAGCAAACTATCGCTATTCAAATCCATATTTTTATCTAACAAAACAAATTATTGGTGCGGTTCTTGGAATTGTCGCAATGTTTGTTTGCACTTTTGTAAACTATCAAAAACTTAAAAAACTTAAATGGTGGGTTGTTATTATTTCTGCCGTTTTGCTTGCATTGGTTTTTATACCTGGCATAGGCGTTGAAAACTATGGGGCAAAAAGATGGCTCAATTTAGGATTTTTTACAATTCAACCAAGCGAATTTGCAAAATTTGCACTTGTATTATTTTCAGCGGCATACTTATCTGATAATTATGAAAAAATTGGCAAGTTTAAAACACTTTTGCCTGTTTTAGGTGTTGGACTTGGTTTTTGTTTGCTTGTCATTTTAGAACCGAATATGTCTATCACAATGTGCATTGGCTTTATCATGCTTTTCATGTTATTTGTTGGCGGAACAAAAATGAAACATTTTGTTTGGCTTGGAATTCCAGCGGCGTGCGCCGTGCCAGCTCTTATTATTGTTGAGCCATATCGCGTTCAAAGATTTATGGCATTTTTAAATCCTTGGGCAAGTCCGCAAGCGGAAGGCTTTCAACTTATTCAATCGCTTTACTCACTCGGTTCTGGTGGACTTTTCGGTGTTGGACTTGGAAATTCGCGTCAAAAATATATGTTTTTGCCATTTTCAGAAAGTGACTTTATTTTTTCAATCATTGGCGAAGAACTCGGATTGTTTGGTGCAATTTTAACTCTAATTGTTTTTGCAGTTTTGATTTATCTTTTAATTTCAGTTGCAAGAAATGCAAAAGACAGATTTGGTGCACTTCTTGTTTTAGGAGTTGCCAGCGTTATTGCTATTCAAGTTATTTTAAATGTTTGCGTTGTTTCGGGCTTAATTCCGCCAACGGGTTTGCCGCTCCCATTTATTTCAGCAGGCTCAACATCTTTAATTGTTTTTATGGCAGCGGTCGGCCTTTGTTTGAATGTTGCAAGACAAAGCAGGGTGTAAAACCTTGCTTTTTTGTTTTATAGTTGTTTTGAATTATATTTTTATGCTATTATAAATAATAAGGTGTAAATGTGGCAAAAGTAATTTTAATATGTGATAAAATTTTCTGGACTAAACAATTATTCGGCCGTTAAAAATAATTCTTATGTTTATAAGAAAGATGAAATTGTTTTTATAGTGCAAGTTATTGAGAATTTGGGAATTTTTATCGAATATGAAGAAGATGACAGCAGGACAATCATGAAACAGCAAGAAAAGATAGATTATATGTGCAATGTTGTTAATTCTTTAAATTTAAAATTAGGTAATGATTATTTTTGCAAAAAAGTATTTATGTTGCTAAATAAAAATGCGAAACATAGTTAAAAACAAGCAAAAATGCTTGTTTTTTTATAAATTGACAAAAAGCACCATTTATGGTATTCTGTAGGCAAGGAATAATTGATATGGAAGTTGAATTGAACAAGATCGAATTAGAAAGACTTTTTGATGAAACTATTAAAAATATAAATAATATGCAAGAATCTATTATGTTTAATTTGTATGAAGATGCAGATGTTTATTCAATGGAAGCAACTTTTGATGATGAAGAATTCGTGATATGTAGAGATAATCCTGCGATTCTTTGCTCGAATAAAATAAATTATAAAAATGTAATAAAAGAAATTAGAATTGAAATAAAAAATTTTTTTGAAACAAATAAAGACATATTAAAAAACGCAAAAGAAATTTCTTTCGGTTTTGTTGATGGAGATCTATTTTATGTTAAAAAAGCCAAAAAAGTTACGCGAGAATTCAAAAAATTTACAATAGAAGATTTTAAAGACTTTGATTCGACTAGATTGTTATGTTGGATTTCAGCATATATGACAGACGAAGCAAAGGAAAAATATAAGCCTCCATTACTTGCGAGAAAAATGTCAAGATTGAAAATGAAAAAGTGGAAACGACTTCTAGTAGAAAATTTTGATTACAAAAAATATAATAGCAAATATTAAAAATCAAAAAAGAAAAGTAGTTTTGTGTTTAACAATTAAACATAGGAGAAAGGGTATGATTGACTATGCGGGGAACAAAATTGAAATTGATGGTTGTTTAGGTTGTGCTTATGCAAATCATGAATTTAGTTTGCCAACAAAAATAGCGTATGAAGATGAGTTATTTGTTTTATCGCAAGATTGGGAGTTGCCCATTAAAGGATTTTTTGTTGTATCGCCAAAACGCCATGTGGAAAATTTTTCAGAGTTGACAGATATTGAAAGAAACAAACTTTTTGAAATAGTAAACCGAACGATTAAAATTTTAAAAGATAACAAAATTTGTGACCGCTTTAATGTAATTTTTGAAGAAAAAGCGGGGCGACATTTTCATGTTTGGATTATGCCAAGACATAAATGGATGGAAGAACTTGCAGGAAATATAATTGGTCATCTTAACGATATTTTAAGTTATGCGGTGGGAAATCTTAGGACGCAAGAGAATTATGATAAAATAAAAGAAATTTCAGAAATTGTAAGCAGAGAGTTCTAAAATTGCTTTTTGTTAATTTTGTTTTATATTATATGCAATAAAAAAGCAAAACAAGTTGAAAAACCATTTTGCTTTTTTTATATATCAAAAATACCGAATATTTCATTGGGTGTTACATTGAAGTGTTTACAAATCGAAACAATGTTGTCATAACTTGGCTTTTTCTTTCCTAGCAACCATTGACTTATGGTTGTTTGATTTACACCGATAATATTCGCTAATTGTTGTTGACTTAATTTATTTTCTATCATTATATCTTTGATTGTATCAACATAATTCATAATATAATTTTAACAAAAGTTAATACAAAAGACTTGACTTAGGTCAAAAGACCTGATACAATACTGTTGTAAGATTAAATTTTACAAAAACAAAAAAGGAGGAAATTAAAAGATGAACGATGGGAATAATGTATCTAGATTTTTGTTGACATTCTTTTTGGGTTGGATCGGAAGCTTTATAATCAATCATAGTAGTTTAAAGCCAAAGGGTTATACATCAAGAACCTTAGCATATTTCTTTTTAACAATATTGACTTTCGGTATATATGCCTTGGTAGCTTCATTTTGCAATTTGACATTTGATGCTAATAAAGTGTCAAATATTGGTTACATAAAAGAACAATATTAAACATAAAAAACCAGGTCTCAAACCTGGTTTTTTGATGCGAAAAAAATTCTAATTTTTAGAATTGATTATTTATTGTTTTCTTCAACATATTTTTCTAAAGCAAATTCTATTTCTTTGTTAATGGAACGCTTATTTTTCACGGCAATAACTTTAATTGCGTCCATCAAATCTTCGGACACTCTCAAAGAAAATGCAGAGTAGTAATTGCCTTTAACTTGCTCAAATTTGTCCATATTTTCCTCCAATTAAGATTATTAATCAGTATTAAAAATAATATGATGTCAAATTGATGTCAAAACTGGCGTTTTTAAAGGTTGTTTGACTGCTTTTAAATTATTCTAATTCTGCGTTTTTATGCATATTTTATTGTAGGGGAAATTCATGTTTAATTTTTTTGCTGAGATTAAAAAAGAACTCAAAATGCCGAATCTTGAAAGCAATTATCAAATGGTAAATATTAATGGAAATATACTTTATGTTGAAGGGCATAAGGGGCTTTTAAATTTGAGTGAAGAAATGATTATGTTTAAGACTAAAAACAAAATAATTAGTGTTTCGGGCAAGGGACTGAAACTGAAAATATTATCGTCAACAACATTGAGCATAATGGGAGAAATTGAGAGTGTGGAAGTTAATTAGACGCAAAAATAAAGAAAAAAGCGTTAAAAAAACAAAAAAAAGCAGAAATTCGTGCATTGAAATGGAAATTTCCGGTTACAACATTGAACGCACGCTTAATTTTTTATGTTCTAAAAATGTTGAGTTTTACGAAGTCGAAAAATACAATTTAAAGCAAGCAAGAATACAAATAAAGCCGAAGGATAAAAAGTTTGTTAAGCAATTTTTGGCAGAGCGAAAGATAGAAGTTGAGAGCGAAAAATATGTTGGACTTTTTAAATTAAGCAATTTTTTTAAAGTTAGATATGGCATTCTAATTGGCTTATTTTTGGCGATAAGTTTAGTGATTGTGATGAGCAATTTTATGCTCAAAATTGATGTGATTGGTGCTGAGAATGTTGACGCGGCAGAGATTATTGCTATGCTTGAAGAAAATGGTGTATCACCATTTACGCATTTGAATTCTATTCAAACAGAGCAAGTTGAAAAACTTGTTTTGCAAAATTTTGATAAAGTAAGTTCGGTTAGTGCAATTAAAAAGGGTTGCACGATTGTAATCAACATCAAAGAAAAAGTTATAAATGACGAGTTTGAAGATTTGGAAAATATTTCGCCACTTCTTGCAACGCAAAACGGTATGATTACGGATATAACCTTAATTCAAGGAACACTGCTTGTAAAAGTTGGCGATATTGTAAAAGTTGGTGACCCGCTTGTTGCACCATATACTTTTGATTCCAATGGAAAACAAATTCCTATTGTCCCAAAAGCTAAAATTATGGCTGATGTATGGTTGACAGGAAAAGAGGAGCACACAGAAAGTTACATAAAAAAAGAAAGGACAGGCAACTTTGTGTCGTTTAGGCAAACAACGCTTTTTGGCTCGCCAATTTTTTCAAATTTGGGTGAGTGTCCTTATGAAAATTACGATATTGAAGAAAAGGTTGGTTATTTAACAGATTATGTAATTCCAATTAAGTATAAAGAAATATTTTATTTTGAAACAAAATGTGTTATAATAGAAAAGAAGTTTGAAGATGTTAAAGACGAACTATTTGCTCAGGCAAAGAAAAATGCTTTGATGCAGGTGGGGGAAGATGTTGACATCAAAAACGAAGATTGCACTTATGCACAAAATGGCGATAAATGGATAGTGACCTACACAATTACAATTAATAAAAACATTGCCATATAATTTAATTTTAGGAGAAATATGATTAGGATATACTTTAATAATATAAAATGCCTTTGCATTAGAAGTAAAATAAGAAAAATTTATTTATCTGCACTTGAAGAAAAATCAAAATCGGTTGAAGGCTTGAAAGGCAAGTCTTTTGAAGTGAGTTTGCGATTCGCAAGTGAAGAAGAAATAAGAGAAATCAACAAAGAATATCGCGGAGTTGACAGAAAAACTGATGTGCTATCATTTCCGCTTGTTGATTTTAATAATTTGGAAGATGTTGAAAGTGAACTTTCACAAGACAATGTTATGCTTGGAGATATAATCATTTGTAAACAAGTTGCAAAAGACCAGGCAAAAGAGTATGGGAATAGTTTAACAAGAGAACTATGCTTTTTGGCTTTGCATGGCTTTTTGCATTTGCTTGGTTATGACCACATAGAGAAGCAAGACGAAATTGTTATGCAATCTGTTGCAAAGAAAATATTGGAAGAAAATAATATAAAAAGATAGGAAAAAGAATGAAAAAATCAGGATATGTTTCAATAATTGGAAGAACGAACGCAGGTAAAAGCACTTTATTAAACAAACTAATTGGTCAAAAAATTAGCATCGTTTCGCCTAAAAAACAAACAACGCGTGAAAATATTTTAGGAATTTTAACAAAAGATAATTATCAAATTATTTTCGTTGATACACCAGGAATTCATAAGAGTAAAAATGCTCTTGATAAGGCGATGAATAAAGATGTCAGAGCCGCAAGTGAAGGTGTTGATGCGTTAATCTATTTGATTGATATAACCAAAAAAATTGACGATGAAGAAATTAGGTATTTAAAGAATTTAATTGAAAAAAACACCGAAATTGATGAAAAAACTGGAAAAAAATCGCTTTTAACGCCAATTTTTATTGTTTTATCCAAGATTGATGCAACAAGTATGGATAAATCTTACAGCGAAGTTCAGAAGTTAAATCAGTTGGAACTTGTGGAAATTTTGCCTATTTCAACATTTAAAAACAAGAACTTAGATTTGCTGATTAATAAGATTGTTGAGGTGCTCCCAGAAGTTGAATTTTTCAATTTTGAAGAAGACGAAATCACTGATAAATCAGTCAGATTTTTGGTGTCAGAAATTATCAGAGAGAAAACGCTATATTTGCTAGACGAAGAAATCCCACATGGTATTGCGGTTAGCATCACATCTTTTGACGAAGAAAGTGGTGAAATATCTGCGGACATAATTTGCGAGCGCGAAGGTCATAAAAGAATTATTGTTGGTCATAATGGCGAAATGATAAAAAAGATTGGAACAAACGCACGAAAAGAAATTGAATATTTGCTTGGACAAAAGGTCAATTTGAAATTATTTGTTCGCGTGGAAAAAGATTGGCGTGCGAAAGGAAGATTTGAAAATTAGTTATTGACAATAAAATATTATTGTTGTAATATGTAAGTGGAGGACGATTATGTCAAATTATTTTGGAATTACAAACGATATGCCAATTCAAAATGAAAGTATTCAAACTATTGGTGAAATGATTGAAGCATTGCAAGTAACAAACGAAAACTTGCTTTCAGGGAAAATGAATTATTATAGTTCAAAACTTAACAAGGTTTTGATTAACAGTGAAAAGTTCTTTATTTTGAATTCAAGAAAGAAAGACGGTATTAACAATTTTGATGAGTTTAAAACTTCATTTGACAATTTGGTAGACACTTTGGCTGCTTTTGGAAACGAAACAAAACAAAAATATTTTGTTAAAGAAAAAGTTATGCCTGATATTGACAGAAAACAAGAAATCAATAACTTAATCAAAAATTGCTACAAACAATGCGATGGCAAATCAAATAATGAAAAAGAGTTTTAGGAGCGGTTATGGCAGAATATAATAATGTTTTTGATATGGCAAAAAATTTGAATAAAAGCTATATGCAAAATAAATTTCAATACAATTTGGTTAAAATTAGACAAGATGTTCAAAATGATGCTCTTTCAGTTTTTTCAAATGTAATTGACGCAGCGATTGAAGAAAGATATTCGGCATTTAAAAAGTTAGGATATTTGGAAACGCTTACAAAGTCAAAAATTGCTTCACTTGAAGAAATTAAAGATGAAATCAATGCATTTAATTCAGTTTTTTATTCTAAACTTGCAAAGTATTCAAAGCAAAATGTTTATCCAGTTGAAATGATAAGTGAAAGGCTTGAAAACTATGAAGAACTTATGGACAATTGCGACAAACAATATAAAACAGGCATTCAACAAGCAAATTTGGATAGTAAAAATGTTGTCGATGAATTTAATAAATAATTATAGTTAAATAATTGCAAAAAAATATTTAATGTGTTAAGATGCTATTCGTAGAATAGTGTCTTTTTTTATTTACGGCACAAACAGAAGGGAAAGGATAAATTATGGAAAAAGAAACAGGCATGCCAAATCTTCCAGAAATGGAACATAAAATTTTAGATTTTTGGGACAAAGAACAAATTTTTCAAAAACTTCAACAGCAAAACAAAAAAACAGGCAAATATTTTGCCTTTTTAGATGGACCAATCACAGCAAACAACGAAATGAAACTTCACCATGTTTGGAACAGAGCATTGAAAGATATTATGCTTAGATTTAATGCGCTTACTGGTCATGACGCTCACTACCAAAACGGATTTGACGCACAAGGTTTGTGGGTTGAAGTTGGCGTTGAAAAAGCACTTGGATTGAAAGATAAAAAAGATGTTTTAAGTTATGGAATGGACAATTTTACCGAAGCATGTATTAGCCGTGTTAAGCATTATGCAGGTCGCATTGCAGAGCAATCAAAAAGGCTTGGTCAATGGATGAATTGGGACGATAGTTATTTCACAAATTCAGATACAAACATCACAACAATTTGGTATTTCTTGAAAAAATGTTATGAAAAAGGTTGGTTAATTGAAAAATACAGACCAATGCCTTGGTGCTCACATTGCGGAACCTCACTTTCAGAACATGAACTTGCAGACAGTTATCAAGACTTGGAACATATGGCAGTCTTTTTCAAACTTCCAATAAAAAATACAAACAATAGCATAATCGTTTGGACAACAACTCCATGGACACTTTCGTCAAATGTTGCAATCGCAGTTAACCCAGAATTAACTTACGCAATTTGTAAAGTTAAATCAACAGATAGAAATTTGATTATCTGCAAAGATGCGATTAAAGCATTAAAAGATGATTTAATTGAAATTGAAAAAGAAGTTAAAGGAAGCGAACTTGTTGGTCTTGAATATGAAACCTGTTTCCCAGAACTTGAAGAACAAAACTTTGTTCACAAAATTGTTGCTTGGGACGCAGTTGATGCAACGGAAGGTTCGGGCGCTGTTCATATCGCTCCTGGATGCGGTGCGGAAGACTTTGAACTTGGAGAAAAACTTGGCTTGCCAAAAGTTTGTCCAGTTGATGAAAGCGGAATTTTCTATTCAAATTTTGGTTTTTTAGCAGGTAAAGATGCATCAGAAGTTGCAGATTTAGTTTTTGACGAACTCAAAAACAGAAATAAACTTTACTACACACACAAATATAAACATCGCTATCCAATTTGTTGGAGATGTAAAAAACCTTTGATTTTTAGATTGACAAAAGAATGGTATATCAAAGCGGACGAAATCAGACCACTTTTAATTAAAGCTATCGACGATGTTGAATGGCAACCAGAATTTATGAAAAAGCGTATGTTAGATTGGCTTACAAACATGGGTGATTGGAATATTTCAAGAAAGCGTTTCTATGGTTTGCCACTTCCATTCTATCGTTGCGAACATTGCGGTGAGTTGACAGTTGTTGGTTCGCTTGAAGAACTTGAAAACTTGTCTTCAAAACAGCAAGTTGAAAAATTACCACATCTTCATAGACCATACATTGATGATATTAAAATCAAATGCCCACATTGCGGTCACGAAGTTAGCCGTGTTCCAGAAGTTGGCGACTGCTGGCTAGATGCTGGTATAACTCCATTCTCAACAAAAAAATATTTCACTGATAAAGAATTTTGGAAGAAAAATTTCCCTGCAGAGTGCGTAATTGAAATGAAAGAACAAATCAGATTATGGTTCTATTCTTTGCTTTTCATGAGCGTTACGCTTGAAGGCGTTGCGCCATATAAAAAAGTTATTGGATTTGCAATGCTTGTTAGTGAAGATGGTTCAAAATTCTCAAAATCTGGGCCAAACAATATTGATTTTAACGATATGGTGGAAAAAACAGGTGCAGATGTTTTGAGATATATATTTGCATCAAACAATATGCTTAACGACACTCGTTTTGGTCTTTCAATTTGCGATGAAGTTAAGAGAAAACTTATGGCATTCTGGAATGCTTATGCGTTCTATAACACTTATGCAGTTATTGACAATCCAAATTTGAATGGTTTTGTTCCAAAAAATTTAGATATAACAGATAAATGGCTTTTGGAACTTACAAATCTATTTATTAGAAATTCAAAAGAAAATTATCAACATCAAAAATTCTATATGGTTGTTAAAGACTTTGAAAATTATGTTGACGATTTAACAAACTGGTATATCAGAATTAACAGACGCAGATTCTGGAAATCAGAAGACGAAGAAGATAAATTAACGGCATATTATTGCTTATATAATGCATTAAAAGCATGCATTCAAGTTATGGGCCCAATTATTCCATTCTTATCAGAATATATTTGGCAAAGGCTTGTTGTTGCAACAGAAAATAATGCAAGAGAAAGCATTTTCCTTGCTGGCTATCCAGAAGAAATTGCAAATGTAAATTATCCAGAATTGATTTCTCAAACAGAAGATGCAAGAGAGGTTATTGCTCTTGCTCAAAGACTTAGAAACGAAAATCAAATCAAAGTTAAACAACCTTTAAGAAAGATGTATTTGAATGTTTCAGACGAAACAAGAAAAGCAATTGAACATTTCACAAATATTATTAAAGACGAAGTCAATGTTAAAGAAATTGAATTTGAACATGATAACAACAGATTTAATGACGCATATTTAACAGTTAATTTCGGCGTTGCAGGAAGAGTTTTAAAAGGCGATGTTCAAAAAGTTAAGAACCTTCTTGAAAATTTAAGTAAAGAAGATATGGCTAAACTTGCAGAAGAATATAAAACTGGAAATGTAACTGTTGGCGAATTTGGCAAACTTTCAAGTGATTTGTTTGTTTTAAATTACAAACCAAAACAAGACTTCGTTGTTTCAAGCGAAAATGGCAAAACTATTGTTTTAGATATTACAATTGACGAAAATTTGATGAAAGAAGGCGTTTTGCGTGAACTTATTCGTCAAATCCAAGTTTATAGAAAGGAAGCGAACTTTAAAGTTGAACAAAGAATTGAACTCGCAATCAAGTCAAACAGCGAGTTGATTAACGATGTTGTAAAAACATATAAAGATAAAATTTTAGCTGAAACTTTGGCAGTGTCATTGAGCGAAGAACTCACAAATGCAGATATGACCAAAGATGCAAATGTCGCCGATGAAAATGTTGTAATTTCTTTAAGGGGAATTTAACTATGAAAGTAAACACAGAGTGGAAAGACTTCGAAGTGATTGCCACAGGCGGCGGCGAAAAATTGGAGCGTTGGGGAAATGTAAAACTTTTAAGACCCGACCCTCAAGTTATTTGGCCAGCAAAATATAATTTAAAAAATGAAAGCGGTTTAAATGCTCATTATCTTCGTGAAAGCACCGGCGGCGGTCACTGGGAAAATTTAAAAAAATATCCAGATGAGTGGCAAGTTGGTTGGAGGAACTTGAAATTTAAAATCAAACCAATGGGCTTTAAACATACAGGGCTTTTCCCAGAACAAGCGGTTAATTGGGCTAAAATGATTGAATTAATCAAAAATGCTAACCGAGAAATCAAAGTTTTGAATTTGTTTGCTTACACTGGTGGAGCAACTGTTGCTTGTGCTAGCGCAGGTGCAAGTGTTGTGCATATTGATGCAGCTAAAAATATGGTCGAACGCGCCAAAGAAAATTTGTGCATTTCTGGGCTTAAAGATGCTCATGTGAGATTTATTGTTGAAGATTGCAAAAAATTTGTTGAACGCGAAATCAGACGCGGCAATAAATACGATGCAATCATTATGGACCCTCCATCTTATGGCAGAGGTCCAAGCGGTGAAATTTGGAAAATTGAAGAAAGCATTTTCGACTTTGTTTCACTATGTTTTGAAGTGCTTAGTGATAACCCTTTGTTTGTGCTTATCAACTCCTACACAACAGGCTTGCAACCAACTGTTATGAAAAATATTTTGCAGTTAAATTGCGAAAAATTTAACAAGAAATTTGCAGATATTGAAGCCTATGAAGTTGGACTTCCAACCGATGAAAAAATCAACTTGCCTTGCGGCGCAAGTGCCATAGCTTATAACTAAAAGTGAGTTTTTGCTCACTTTTTTTATATTTTTTTGAAAAAATATAACCAATTTGCGAAATGGTTGAAAAATTATTCAACTTTTTTATTTTTTAATTTATTTAACTCTTGACATGTAAATAATTAAGTGATAAAATTTTGACCGAGGTAAAAAATGGAAAGAAAAGTATATTTAGATAGTGCTGCCACAACTTATGTTACTAACGAAGTTTTGAACGAAATGATGCCTTGCTATAACATCTTTTTCGGCAATCCTAATAGTATTCATAGTTTCGGTAGAGAAGCACAAGGTATTGTTGATAGAGCAAGAGATAGAATTGCAAAAACTATCAATGCAAAAAGTGAAGAAATTTATTTTACATCAGGCGGAACAGAAGCAGATAACTGGGCAATAAAAGGTATCGCTCATGCTTACGCTAACAAAGGTAAACATATTATAACAAGTCAAATTGAACATCCAGCTGTTATGGAAAGTTGCAGAGCCCTTGAAAAAGAAGGTTTTGAAGTCACATATCTTCCAGTTGACAAATATGGCGTTGTCAGTTTGGCTGCACTTTTACATGCAATTAGAAAAGACACAATCTTAATTTCTATTATGGCTGTGAATAACGAAGTTGGAACAATTCAAAATATCAAAGCAATCGGTAAAACTGCTCGTGAAAATGGAATTTTGTTCCACACAGACGCCGTTCAAGCGTATGGTGCATTAAAACTTGATGTTGAAGATATGTGTATTGACCTTATGAGCTTTTCATCTCATAAGATTTATGGGCCAAAAGGCATCGGCGCTCTTTATATTCGTAAAGGCGTTAGAATTGCAAACCTTTTAGATGGCGGACATCAAGAAAGAAGTAAGCGTGGCGGAACATCAAATGTTCCAGCGATTGCAGGTTTTGGTAAAGCGGCTGAAATCAATGCTCGTGATTTAATGGTTAATAACCAAAGAATGAAATCTTTGAGAGATTATTTCATTAGGCAAGTAACAGAAAAAATCCCTTATGTTATCGTAAATGGCCACCCACAACAAAAAGTAAATTCAATTGTAAGCATTTCATTTGAATTAATTGAAGGCGAAGCAATTTTGCTTATGTTAGACTTTGAAGGTATCGCAGTTTCAACAGGCTCTGCATGCACATCAGGCGCACTTGAAAGATCTCATGTATTATCTGCTATGGGCATTGATGATGAAACAGCAAACGGCACAATTAGATTCTCATTCTCACGCTCAACAACAAAAGCAGATTTGGACTACACAGTTGAAAAACTTGTTGATGTGGTAGAAAAATTAAGAAAAATTTCACCACAAACAAAATCAGGAAGAAAGGGGGAATAATTAAATGTATAACGCAAAAGTGATGGAAATATTTAAAAACCCAAAAAATGTTGGCACAATTAAAGGCGCTAACGGTGTTGGAAAAGTAGGAAACGCTGCCTGCGGAGATATTATGAAAATTTATCTTAAAATCAACGATGACGGCATTATTGAAGACGCAAAATTCAAAACATTTGGTTGCGCAGCAGCAATCACAACAACATCAGTTGCAACAGAAATGATTAAGGGAAAAACAATTGAAGAAGCATTGCAACTTAAAAATAGCGAAATCATCGAATATTTGGGCGGACTTCCAGCACAAAAAATTCATTGCTCAATCTTAGCGGAAGAAGCAATCAGAGCAGCAGTTGACGATTACTACAAACGCAAAGAAAAAGAAAATAAAAAGAACTAATAAATATTTCATATTAAAAGACCATTTTAAACATGGTCTTTTTTGTATTGTTTTTATTAATACAAAATTGTTAAAATTTTGATTTTGAATTTTTTTTAAAAATTATTTAAATTTGTCGTAAATTATTTGACATACGAGAAAATTTCGTATAAAATGACAATAAGGACTAAAATTT
>URWY01000007.1 GCA_900551705.1 uncultured Bacillota bacterium
GTCGGTAATAAGCAAATTGCGGGCATCAATGCGCTGCATTTTTTGTATAAACAAAAAATCGAGCTAAAAGCCCGACAATTTGCGTTTGGTGCGGATGGCGGGACTTGAACCCACACGATTTCTCACTTGCCCCTTAAACAAGCGTGTCTACCATTCCACCACATCCGCTTATGTAATGTTTTTACTGCGCTAATATATCACATAAAAAAAATATTGTCAATGATTTTTGACAACATTTTTTAATATTTTAAACTATCGTATCAATTTCAGTTTCTTCGCTTTCTACACCGCTAATCTGTATCTTATTAACCGAAATTTCATAAGCTGTTTTTGTTTCAAATTCTTCATCGTTTATCTTTTTTTGATATTCTCTACTTTGAATTCTTCCAACAATAGAAACCTTTGTCCCAACTTCTGTGTCGCGAATAAATCTAGCATTTCTACCCCAAGCGATACATGGCAAATAGTCCGATTTGTTATATGCTCTATTTACAGCAACTAAAACATCGCAAATTTCGCGTTTAAATGGCGTTGTCCTGTAAACAGGCGGTTTACAAATAAATCCTTCAATTTCAATTATATTTGGATTCATCGTATTGTCAACTTCTATAAGTTCTCTAACAAAAACAGTGAGCATCAATCTACTTTTTTCATTTACGATTTTGTTATATGACCGAAATTGACCTTTGATTGCCACAAAATTGCCTACTTTAAAAGCGTCTTTTGCAAGCAATTTTTCTGAAATAGTAACAGGAATTATATCCATGTGCTCAGAAAGTCTTGGAACGGCAAGTTTGACTTCATAAAAGCCTTCGCCAAAGGTTTCATGACTAAATTCTGGCTCACTTTCAACCTTTCCACTTAAAAATACTTTATTGTTGTTCATTAGTTCATAGTTCATTTAATTTTTCCTCCAATTATTCGGCAGTATTTTCAGCCTGATTGAGTGGTATTTGCATTCCGTTGTGGTCAATTTCATAGTTGTCTTGATAAATCAAATCGCCAACACAAGTTATTTTATATCCTTGTTTTTGCAATCTATCTAACACAAGTGGCAATGCTTCTAAAATGTGGTCAGAATTGTTGTGACAAAGTATAATTGACCCATTTTTGACTCTTGCAAGCACTCTTTGGCAAATTTCTTCGCCAGAGATTCCTTTCCAATCGAGCGTATCGACATCCCATTGAATAGTTTTTAGTCCCATACTTTCAGCAGTGTTTAGAAGCGTATTATTGTATGATCCAAATGGTGCTCTAAAGAGTTTGACATCTTTACCTGTTATGTCAGTTATCAACTTGATTGATGACTCAAGTTCTTGTTTAATTTGGTCAGCAGATAACTTCACCATGTCTGGATGCGTGTTTGAGTGTGTTCCAATTTCAAAACCATTTTCATCGATTTTTTTGACGATGTCAGCATATTTATCCGTCCAAAAACCAACTAAAAAGAAAGTTCCACCAGCATTATATTCTTTTAAAATTTTCATAATGCCTTCTGTTTTATCTGCACCCCAAGCAGCATCAAATGATATTGCAACCTGTTTTTGCTCCGTTTGAACATAATAGATTGGCACTTTGCGATTTGCATATCCAAAATACACCTGAGCAGCATTAACTCCATCAATGCTAACAGATAGTAAAATGGATACAATAATAATCGCTAAACAAATACAAATAGTCCTTAATTTTACAACATAGAAATGCATTCACTCCTCGCTTTTAAATATAGCAAACGCAAAAAAATTGCAGTCGGCATATATTGTTGAATTTAACGGGAATTTCGCATAATTTGTCGAAATAACCGCTTGCTCATATTTATATATATTTGCCGATGCAAGCATTTATGCAAAAAAAAGTAAAGGTTAATTTTAGCCTTTACTTAACATATCTTTTAAAAATTTGCCTGTATAACTCTTTTCACACTTGCAGACTTTTTCTGGAGTGCCTGTTATCACGATTTCGCCACCCTTATCTCCACCTTCTGGACCTAAATCTATGATATAATCTGCACATTTAATAACATCTAAATTATGTTCAATAACAAGCACTGTGTTCCCAGCATCAACAAGTCTATTCAAAATTTTAATTAGTTTATGAACATCGTACATGTGAAGTCCAGTTGTTGGTTCGTCCATAATATATATTGTTTTACCTGTGCCCTTTTTAGCAAGTTCTGTTGCAAGTTTTACCCTTTGTGCTTCACCGCCAGAAAGTGTTGTTGCCGACTGCCCGAGTTTGATATATCCAAGTCCGACATCAAAAAGTGCCTGCAATTTGTTGGCTATTGATGGTTGATTTTTAAAAAATTCAAGTGCCGCTTCAACTGTCATTTCAAGGACATCTGATATTGACTTGCCCTTGTATTTAACTTCCAATGTTTCGCGGTTAAACCTTTTACCTTTACAAACTTCGCATGGAACTGTGATATCTGGCAAGAAATACATTTCAATTTCTTTTACGCCTGCACCTTCGCACGCTTCACATCTACCGCCTCTAACATTAAAACTAAATCTACCAGCCGAATATCCGCGTTCTTTGGCGTCTGGGGTCATTGCAAACAACTCTCTGATTTGAGTAAATACGCCAGTGTAAGTTGCTGGATTACTCCTTGGCGTCCTGCCAATAGGTGCTTGGTCAATTAAAATTACTTTGTCCAAAAGTTCAATATTTTCTATGCTATTTACCTTTGGAAGTTCAGAGTTTGCCCTATTAAGTTTTGTTGCAAGATAAGGATATAAAATTCCGTTTATCAAACTGCTCTTTCCGCTTCCAGAAACACCTGTAACACAAGTGAAAACTCCAATAGGAATTTCAACATTTATATTTTTCAAATTGTGTAATTTAGCACCTTTAACCTTTAAAAAGCCGTTTTTACATTCTCTTCGTGATTGTGGAATTTCTATTTTCTCTTTACCACTTAAATAAGCACCAGTAATTGATTTTTCGTTATTTATTATATCTTGCAAAGTGCCTTGTGCAACAACTTCGCCACCATGAACACCCGCATAAGGTCCAAAATCTACAATATGGTCTGCGCTCCTGATTGTATCTTCATCATGTTCGACAACTATAAGCGTATTTCCCAAATCTCTCAGTCTTTTCAAAGTGCCAAGCAACTTTTCGTTGTCGCGTTGATGCAAACCAATACTTGGTTCATCAAGAATATACAAAACGCCAACAAGACCGCTTCCAATTTGCGTTGCAAGCCTAATTCTTTGAGATTCGCCACCAGATAATGTTTCCGCACTGCGTGCTAAGGTCAAATAATTCAATCCTACATCAACCAAAAAGCCTAATCTGGCCTTAATTTCCTTCAAGATGCTTTGCGCAACTTCCGCATGCTCTTTATCTTCAAATTTCAAATTGTTTACATAGTTTAAAAGGTCTTCGGCACTCATCTGACACATTTCGTCAATGTCCTTTCCGTCAATTTTAACGGATAATGCCTTTATATTAAGCCTTTTACCATGACATTTTTTACAAGTTTGCTCACGCATAAGTTTGCCGATTTCAAACTTAACAAACTCACTTGTTGTTTCTTTATATCTACGCTTTAAATTGTTTATTAATCCTTCAAAAGTCCTGTTAATTTTGCCTTCATAACGGTCATTTTTTAAGTCAATTTCAATCTTTTCTTTTGTGCCATAAAGCAAAATATTTAACTGCTCTCGTGGGAGTTCGTTAAGCGGTTTGTTCATGTCAATATCATACAAAACTGCAAGTTTTTTCAAATACATAGATGCAATCGCACCAGTATCTATGTTCCAACCTGTGATATTCAATGCCCCTTGATTTATAGACAAATGTGCATTTTGCAAAATCAAACTTTCGTCTATATCCATTGTGTAACCGAGTCCAGAACATTCTTCGCATGCACCATAAGGATTGTTAAAACTAAAAATTCTTGGAGTGATTTCTTCCATTGTGTAGCCACAATCTGGACACGCAAAATTTGTGCTAAAAGTTTCATCTTCCACTTCTTCGCCATCATTTAAAGGCAACTTTTCAACAATGGTCAAGCCTTCTGCAAGTTTTAGACTTGTTTCCAAACTTTCGGTCAATCTAGAAACAATCTCATCGTTTACAACAAGTCTATCAACAACAACGCTGATGTTGTGTCTGATATTTTTATCAAGAGTGATTTCTTCGTCAAGAGTGTATTGATTTCCATCAATTATAACCCTACCATAACCGCTGCGTCTAAGGCTTTCAAACAATTTTTGTTGTGCCCCTTTTTGAGCACGAACAACTGGCGCTAAAATAAGAATTTTACGCCCTTGTTCATACGACATAACTTTGTCTACAATCTGGTCAATTGACTGTCTTTCAATAGGTTTATTACAATTTGGACAATATGGGACTCCAACGCGTGAAAAAAGCAATCTAAAATAATCATATATTTCAGTTATTGTTCCAACAGTTGAACGCGGATTATGATTCGTTGTTTTTTGGTCAATAGAGATTGATGGCGACAACCCTTCTATAACATCACAATCTGGCTTTTGACTCTGTCCTAAAAACATTCTAGCATAAGAAGAAAGCGATTCAATGTATCGCCTTTGCCCTTCTGCAAAAATAGTATCAAATGCCATAGTCGACTTACCACTACCGGAAACACCAGTAAAAACCACCAATTTATTGCGTGGAATTGTTAGATTAACTTCTTTTAAATTATTTTCCCTTGCTCCCTTGATTATAATTTTATCTTCCATAGCCATACTCGTTTATTATTACCAATTTTCTTTTAAATTAAAGATTCCAAATTTTTAAGTCTATCTTTAACTTCGTCAACACCTAAAATTTTGCAAATTTCGTATAAATCTGGAGAATTTTTTCTTCCTGTTATTGCAAGCCTGATATACATACAAACATCAGCAACATTTCCTTCAAAATTTTCAGGATTTTGTTTATACAACTTATTATCTGTTGCGAAACCTAAACGACCTGCCATTAATTTAATATCGTCAAACCAATTTTGTTTTTCATCATAGTCTTTATAATCTTTTTGATATTCGCATAAAACAAGTTTTAACTTTCTTTTAAACTCAGCACTATCTTCAATTTCATAAGTTGCCAAATTTTTGTCATCAAAATATGGTTTAAACATATATGAAAAATAGTTTTTAACTTCGCTCCACATAGCAATGTCTTTTCTAGGCTTTGCACAGTACCTATCAATAGCAAAAACTTGTTTTGCATAGCACTGATTTGACATCAAATAGCCTGCAAAATCAGGGTCAAATTCTTTTGCCCATTCTAGGCAATTATCAAACACTTCATCAGCAGTCATTTTTGATATGACAGTTTTTGAAACATCACACAATTTAACCAAATCAAACATAGGATTGTTCGTGCCAATCTTCCCTATTTTAAATGGGAATAGCGATATATCGGCAGTTGGATTTTGATTTCTCCAAATCTCAAAATCGGAGTTAATTAAGTTTGTTAGATATTCCAAAATACTTTCAATTGGAACACCAATTTTAACAAAATATCTTGCATCTGCTTCTGGGTCTTTACGCTTTGACAATTTTCTTTTATTTCCGCTTTCGTCAAGTTTGCATAGCACTGGTGCATGAAGGTATTTTATGCGCTGAAAACCAAGTGCATCAAACAATTCTAGGTGCGATGCAAGTGATGGAAACCATTCTTCGCCCCTAACAACAATTGTTGTTCCCATTAAATGGTCATCAACTGCATGAGCAAAAGCATAAACAGGAATACCATTGCTTTTTATAAGGACAATATCTTTGTCGTTCTCTCGTAATTCTCTCTCGCCTTTTGCAAGGTCTGTAAATTTAAAAATATTTTCTTCGTTTCCACAACTTTTTAATCTTAATGCAAATTCTTCGCCAGCATCAATTTTTGCTTTTATTTCATCATAAGTTAGATTTCTGCATGGGTCTTTACTTTCCAAATCGGCATTTTCTTCAAGTTCTTTTTCTCTACGCTCTTTGATTTCCGTTATACTTTCAGTTTTTTTGCAAAAACAAGGAAATGCCTTTCCTTTCTCAACCAAATATTTCGCAAAAACTTCATAGATTTCTTTTCTATCGCTTTGTCTGTATGGCCCATAAACACCAATTTCAGGCTTATTTTCCCCTGTAAAGCCCTCTTGTGGCTTAATGTTGAATTTGCAAAGCATATCGTAAGCAATATCGCCAGAATTTTCAACCTCACGCTTTTTGTCTGTGTCTTCCAAACGGAAATAAAACACACCGCCATTGCTTGCAATAAGTTTATTTATTAAAGCGATATAAGCTGTTCCTATGTGCAAAAATCCAGTTGGGCTTGGAGCAATTCTGGTCACCTCAGCGCCTTCTGGAAGTTGTCTTTTTGGATATTTTTTTACTATATCTTCAACTGTATATTTGCAGTTTGGATAAAGCAAGTTGGCAATTTTCTCTTGATCTGTCATATTTTCTCCTTAAAATGTGTTTTAGTATATCACTTAAAAATAGTTTTTACAAGTTTATATGTTGATTTATTGTATCATTTATAACTTTGTAGCCTTCAAACTCACCTAAGTTTGACGCGTTTTCTTTGTTGTTTTGTGCGTAAATAAGCAATGGGACTTTTTCGTTGTTATCTCCGTTATATGTCGAAGTTATAATCAGCAAATCATCTTTTTTAAGATGTTTTAAAATGTGGGAAATACACTCATCAATCGCTTCCAAACACGCTCTTGCACCAAGCAAATCTCCATGACTAGCATGTATTTTTTCATAATCTGTTAAATAAGCAAAAGCAAACAGATTATCTTTTCTAAGCACAAGTTTTTCAAGTGTTTTAAGCGATAAACCATCTGTTTTGCTGATATAATTTTCGTCAAAGCAAGAAGCATTTATAAAGTCTTCAACTTTGCCCACGCCAACACACTTGATACCTTTATTTTTAAGGCTTTGGAGCAATTTTGAATCGCACGAAACTTTTTTAAAAACTTTGTTGTGCTGGGTCTTATAAAAATCAAGTTCGCCAGCAAAAATTTTGCCTTCAATCGTTTGAATATTATATTTTTCTAACTCTTTTGAAACTATTTCCACAAGCTCAAAAAAATCTTTTTCCTTATAACACTTTTCATGAACTGCAATTTTTAAAACGCTTTCGTTTTCTTTTGTATAAACAATAGGGCAACAATAATTTTTAGCGCTTGAACCACATTCTTTGATTGCAGATTGAAAATCTCCCCGTTTACCATAAAGTGGCTTAGCGTGGAAAATCTGCTTAATTTTTTCCATCACGCTTTCTGGAATGTCAGTTGAAAATGTGTCAAATTCTTCGTTTGACTCATCATCAACCATCTGAGCAATTTGTTTTATAACATTGTCTTTGTTTGTGTTAATTGCGCCATAACTTGCATCTGCCTGCAAAAATTCTTCGCTAAGGCCTGCACACTTAAAAAGCCCTAATTTACGCAAATGTGGGATATTTAATTTAAAATGATTGTCCAAATTTAGAAGCGAACAATCGTCATTTTGATTGAATGATAGACCTGACAACACAATTAAAAAAATGCTCATATATACCCTTTATACAAGCATTATAAAACATATTATCTTGTTTTCAAAACTAAATAACCAAAATTATGCGACTTGAAAACAATGTTAGCAGCAATGTTTCTGCCAAATTTATGATTGTCAAGGCAATTAAAACGATAAAAAACTTATCTATCAGTTTATTGTTGCAAGTACCATAGCGTTTTTTTGTAATTGCTTTGTTATTTGCAAGACAAATGTAAACAGCTATCGAAATTAATTGCAAAAGTTGGCATGGCAAAATAATCAAAAGTCCAGTCATTATGCCGCCAACGCCATACAAAATGACCATGATTGACACATTCAAACTGAGCAAATAACCACGATAGCCAATCAAAAAGAAATTAATCGGGATCAAAAAGACCGTAAATGACGAAATTGACACGATTAAAATTACAACTGTGTAACTTAAAAACCTTGAAAAGAAGAGTTCGAGAGTGCCAAGTTCACCGCTTAAATAGCGGCATAATGAGAAATCGTTGAAATTAATAAGTGTGGCGCCATTGCAATAATTAATAGCTGTAAAAACGCCAGTTAATATACCTATAAACGCCACAATAATCAGCAAAAAACAAGTCTTTTTGTTGTTTCTAAAACCTTCTGAAAACGAATATTTTAACCCACTAGTTGAAACCCCAAATTTGCCGTTTCTCATGCTGTAATATATTCGCTTTAAACATCAAAAATAACTAAAAATCGACATTATTTGCAAAGGCTAAGCGCTTTCTTCTAACATCCAATCTATGTAAATTCCATAGCCTTTTGTCGGGTCTGTCACAAAAACATGAGTTACCGCGCCAATGACTTTCCCGTTTTGCATAATCGGACTTCCACTCATGCCCTGAATTATGCCGCCAGTCAAATCTAAAAGCCTTTCGTCTGTCACTCTAAAAACAAAACTCTTATCGCTAGATTTTGGCTGATAATTTGCTTTTATAATTTCAATTTCATAGTTTTCCGAAACGCCCGTAACAGAACTTACAAGCGTTGCCTTGCCTGGCTTTACCGACAACCTTCCGCCAACTGCTGCTCTCTTGTTTATGTCCACAATATTAGATTTATCTGTTATTTCTCCAAATACGCCTCGGCTTGTGTTTTTGGCAATTTCGCCCTTGCTGTTTTTCCCCTGCATGAAAACACCTTTCATTTCGCCAGGCGTTCCCTTTTGCCCTTTTGACAAACCAACAACCGAGCAATTAAACACTTTACCGCCCTTTGCAGGAACAATAACGCCAGTGTCAAAATCTGTTATTGGGTGTCCAAGCGCCCCAAATTTATTGGTCTTTTCGTCAACATAAGTGAGCGTTCCAACCCCTGAAGCATCGTTTTTGACCCATAAACCTATTTTATATTTGCCACTTTGAGCGTCCAAAGCTGGCTTCAACTCTGTGTTAAACTTTTCATTTTTTCTAATCGCTGTCACTTTCAAAGACTCGCCAGCATAATCTTTATTTTCTATAATATTTGTAACATCTTTTAAATTTGACACTTTTTGTCCATTGATTTCGGTTATTATATCGCCTACTTTCAACCCCGCTTGTTCCAAAACATCAACATTTCCATTTTGCGACTCAATAGCGGTGCTGCCCATAATTAAAAGTCCGTCAATATCTATGGCAAAGCCAATAGGCGTTCCGCCCAAAAACAATGATTTTCCGTCCGAAACTTCAACATTAATTTCACGAATAGGTATAAAACCGAAAAGTTTAAAAATCAACTTTGAAATCGTCATTTTCTCGTTTCCAACTTTAACGACTTCTTCGTCAATATTTGCGGACACAAAATCGCCAAAAGTCTTGTCTTTATTGATATTTTCAATGTCCGAGTATGTAACAAACATGTCATCTTTGAGAGAAAAAACTTCCCATGTCTGCGCCACAACGATTATTGCAAAAACCAAAAACAAAAAAATACTTAGAAATATTATCCTTTGCACACTTTTTTTCATATCTTCTCCAAACTCAATTTAGTTTTTGAAGATTTGCCGATAAATATTCTAAGTATTTAATTTATTTTTTATTATTTCGCAATTCTTTTGCATATTGAATTGACGCTGGTGTCACATTTCCACTTGCTGTCATTGTAATTTGATTGATAATGCCGTCTTCGCTTAAAATCTCGCATTTAGACTCTGTTCTGCCGTTTGATGTTTCTTTGTAAACATGAATAAAATTATCGCCTTTTGCTGCAACTTGTGGAAGATGTGTGATACAAATTATTTGATAATTCTTAGATAAACTCTCGATTTTAACAGCAACTTCGTCTGCAATCTTCCCCGAAATACCGCTATCTATCTCATCAAACACAATCGTGTTTGCCCCGCCTGTTTCCGCCAATATATTTTTCAAAACAAGCATAAAACGGCTCATTTCACCGCCAGAAATTGTTTTAGAAAGTGGTTTTAATTCTTCACCAAGGTTGGCAGAGAACATAAACTCAATATCATCAAAACCTTCTTCTGAAAATGTTTCATAGTTTTCAAAATTTGGAGCGTCTGCAAAGCAGATTTTAAATTTGCTGTTTTTAATTCCAACTTCTTTCAAGCCAGTTTCAAGCAGCTTTTCAATTGTAACTGCATTATTTTTTCTTTGGTTAGATAGTTTTTTTGCCAAATCAAAAATTTGCTGTTTAATTTGCAAGCGTTTGTTTGAAAGTTCAAGCAACTTTTCTTCTGCATTTGAAAGCATTTCAAGTTCATTTTTTGAATCATTCAAATACTGCATAATTTCAGCATAGTCTGAGCCATACTTATGTTTTAAATTGTCAATTTCATCACGCCTTGCAATAAGCGAGTTGATTTTGTTTTCGTCAAAATAAAACTTTTCATAAATCCCAGACAAACTTTCAGCAATATCTTCAAGTTCAATTGCAGATGCAGACAATCTATCAGAAATTTCGGCAAGTTCACTATCCACATTTGAAAGATTGCTAATTTTATTTTTTGCCGCAGATAAAGAAGAAATAAGCGAATAATCTTCCCCAGCAAGAACTCCTTCAAGTTCAGAAATAGCGCTTGTCACCTTTTCTGACTGCGAAATTCTGTTCAAAGTTTCTTCAAGTTCTTCCGGCTCACCTTCTTTAAGGTTTGCATTTTCGATTTCATCAATTTGATATTTTAAAATGTCTATCCTTCTTGCTCGATTATCTTCACTTCCACCAAGTTTTTTAATTTCATCATCTATATCATTAATCTGCTCAATCAATGGTAAAAGCGAGTTTTTAAAAACATTCAAAGTTTCTGGCTTATAACCATCTAAAATCTTGATATGATTTTTTGATTTCGCCATTTCAACCTGCTCATTTTGATTGTAACTATCAACAAGAAGCGTGCCAAATTCTTTAAGCATACCAACAGTCGCGATTTCGCCATTTATTTTGATGTCATTTTTACCTTGCAAGTTATATGAGCGGGAAATCAATAGTTCTTCCGATTTTTCAAGGTCAAATTTTTCAAACAAAGCGTCAAATTTTTCGCTGTCGGTTGAAAAAATGCCTGTTACCTTGGCACATTCTTCGCCAGAGCGGATTATCGCTTTATCAGCTTTGCCGCCAAGCACAAAATTAAGAGCACCCAAAATTATGCTCTTACCAGCGCCTGTTTCACCTATCAAAACATTAAAGCCATTAGAAAAATCAACTTCTAACGACTTAATCAAAGCAAAATTATTTATCTTTAATTTTTCGACCATACTAAATTCCAATCATTTTATTAATCGACTTTGCACTTTCTTCTGCATTCAAAGAAGTAGGGAAAATAATCATAACAGTGTCATCTCCAGCAACTGCTCCTAAAACGCCATCTAAATTCAATTTATCAATAAGTCCACAAATTGCACCAGCCATTGATTTGATAGTTTTGAGAACAACTAAATTTTGAGCAGGGCGAATTGAAATCACTGCTTCTTTAAAAATAGATATGTATTTATTTGAAACTGCTTGTTCTCCATTTTCAACAATAGCGTATTTGTATTTACCAGAATCTGCACTAAGAATTTTAATAAGACCAAGTTCTTTAATATCTCTCGATATTGTAGCTTGCGTGATATCAAACTTTGCTTCACGAAGCAAAGCAACCAATTCGTCTTGCGTTTCAATTTCACGAGTTGATATGAGTTCTAATATTTTTGATTGCCTAACCGACCTTGCCATTTCTTCTCCTTTGTCAGATTAACTTTTTCAAGATTTTTAGCATATAAAAATCTCTACATCTTCGATAAATAGGGCGATGTAGCATTTTATGAATAATTATAAATTCATAAATATTCACGCTCATTTATCTAATTTTTAATGATTATACAATAAAATTTATAATTATGCAAGCGTTTTTTGCATATTTATTCAATGAATTTTTTATAAAAATAAGCATTTTGCAACATTATTCAAAACGAATTTATAAATATAACCTTTTATGCATAGGATATTTATCTATAATCAACCTATTTTAAACAACTCACCCACTTTTGTTTTTTTGTTTAATTCATTTAATATATGTATATAGATAAAGAGCCAGTCGAATAGAAATCAGCAACTCACCCACCGCAATTTAAAATTTGTAAACTAAATTAACAACATTTCAAAAAAAGCCTTGATTAGATTTTTGATAAAAAATATAAAAATGAGCCGAATAAATAAAAAAAGAGCCTATCTTACAATAAGCTCTCATATTTTGATATAGTTTTTTGCATGTTTTGACACAACAACCACCCTTCTTTTGAAAATATCAGAAGATAATTTTTGTAACAACAAAAGCAAAATAATCAAAGAATATTAATTTACTAAATCATTTTTAATATTTTGCATAGCACTTAATTTTGCATAATACACAGTATGTTGTGGTGTTATGCAAATAATACGCACAATTATTGTAATTTTTTCTCGTTAATTGTGCCATCTAATTGTTGCTCAATTTTTACAATTTTACCCTTCACTTTATCAAGTTCTTGCATACACTTTAAAACTAGTTCTGCACCCTCTTCGTATAATTTTTCAGATTCTGAAATTGGCAAATTTTCATTTTCCATTTTTTCTGCAATTTCATTCAATCTTTCTTCCCATTTTTCAAATTCTTTTTTTTCTTCCATTTCAATATCCCCTTTCTTCAATTTTAAAAATCTTAATCCTAAGCGATTTTTGTTTTTGGCATGAACAAATATTCGTTTTTAATTTTTATTAATTTTTTCAATTTTGGAAATTATATTTCCGCCCTTCAAAATTATCTTTATTTCGTCTTCAATTTCTAAATCATCAATTTTTGCACTCTTATTATTTTTTTCTATAAATGCGTAACCTTTGTTTAAAAGCTCATTTGTGTTATGCTTTTCAAGCGTTTTTTGAATTAATGCAAGTTGATATTCTTTTTCTCTTAACTTTGAACGCATACAATCTTTAAATAAATCTTTTGTATTTTCTAAAAAGTTATATTTATCCAAAATTTGCTGTTTGAAATAATTTTGTATATATTCAAAATTATTAAGCAAAGCAATCTTTCTATCATTTTTAGGCGTTGTCAAAAGTTCTGCCGCAGCTGATGGCGTTGGCGCACGCAAATCTGAAACAAAATCAATAATCGTATAATCTGTTTCATGTCCAACCGCAGATACAATCGGCTTTTTACAATCGCATACCACCCTTGCCATTTTCTCAGAGTTAAAAGCGTTTAAATCTTCAAACGAACCGCCACCACGTGCAACCACGATAACATCAACATCATAATTATCCAAAAACTTGATACCGCTTATAATTTCGTTTTCAGCATATATTCCTTGGACACTTGATGGATACAAGACGATGTCGACACTATCGTCCCTACGAGTAACTATATTTATAATATCTCGAATGACCGCGCCAGTTTCACTTGTCACCACACCGATTCTTTTTATATTTTTAGGGATTGGCTTTTTCCTGCTTAAATCAAATAGACCTTCACTTTCCAATTTCGCTTTTGTTTCCAAAAATTTTTTGTAAAGTTCACCCATTCCGTAAGGTTTGGTTTTAATGACATTAAAATTTAATTTACCGCCCTTTGAATAGTAATTTGGCGTGCCTGTGGCTATAATTTTGTCGCCATTATTAAGTTCTTCCATCACGCCAAAATAGACGCATGGAATTAATGCGTCATCGTCTTTTAAATTAAAATAGGCATTTCCACGCAAAATGGAAAGCCCACTTATTTCACCATAAACTGATATATTATGAAGAAGTTCTTCGCTTTCAAAGATGCTTTTTATATAGCCGCATAATTTTGAAACCGAAATTGCATTGTCTTGCATTATCACTCCTTTTAAACCATTGCCCTTAAAATTCCATTCAAAAATTTTGGACTATTATCTGTTGAATATTTTTTACTAAGTTCAAGAATTTCATTTACAACGATTGGTGCAGGAGTTTTTTTATAATATTTGATTTCTGTTAAAGCAAGTTTCAAAAGCGCCATATCAACTTTATACACTCTGTTAAGTTCATATCCTTGCAATTTTACGGAGATTTCATCTTCTATTTCTTCGCTATTTTCTTGATATAAATCAAAAATTTCACTGGCAAATTTCTTTTCTTCATCACTCAAATTTAGCCCTTCCAAATCTGACATAAAAGAAAGTTCAACATCAATTTGACTATTGAACTCACTTTCAAATATTAACTTAAATGCTAACTCTCTTGCATCTCTTCTCATGTCTACACTCTCTTATTTTACGCAGTTACAGGTTGTTCGTTCGTTTCAAAATCAACGCCCATAACATGAACATTTACTTTTGTTGTTTTCATATCAACCATAGCAGCGATACCGTTTTTGATGTTCTCTTGGATTTTATAAGCGATGTCTGGCACGCTATATCCATAATAAATTCTGATATAAACATCAACTGACAACGAACCATTTGGGTTGAACCTGATTGAAACGCCTTCATGATTGTTTCTTGTAAAGAAGTTTGCAAGTTTTGCTTTGAAAGAAGATGTTAGACCGCTAACGCCACAAATTTCTTTTGTTGCAAGATTGATAATTGACAACAGAATGCTTCTGTTACAAGTTATTTTGCCCTTATTTTTAACAATTAAATCTCTTTCTTCGCCCATTAGAACTCCTATACGCTTAAAAGTTTGCAGGTTTTGCAAACTTTTTGTTAATATTATTTTAACCTAATTTTTAAAAATAAGCAAGTGTTTTTATTAAACTTTAAGCGGCAGGAATAATTTTGATATTGTCAAGGCTTCTTCCTGTTTGTTCTTGAACAATTTTGCCAATCTTTGCAAGTTCTCCAGCTGACAATTCGTTGGCCTTTACAATAACATTTACATTTTCATTTGTTGTTGTTAAAACAACATCTTCAAAGCCTGCACTTTTTAATAAACCTTCCACAACAAGCTCTTTTTCCATTGCGTCTATAAGTTCTTGTCTGCTTTTTGTTGCCATTGCTTTTGCTTCTTCAGATGAATCTGCACTTGCAATAATGCTATCATAATACATAATTGCCGTTTCTCTTGAACTTTGTCTGTCCGCCCTATATCCAGCGTAGAAATCTGTTGCTGTATTTGTTGTTGATGTTTGAGTTGTAACATTGTTATTCAATGCAATGTTAAGATAACCTGTAACAACAAGCAATGCAACCATAACAACTAAAATAATGATTTTTTTCTTTTTGCTTAACATAATATTCTCCTTTTAAATTTATTTTCCAACCAAGACTTCTATGTTTGCGATTGGAACTTCTAATACCGCTTGAACCGCTTTTATGATTTCAAGTTTTACTTTTGTATCTCTTGCTCCGCTTGCCACAACAACAACCCCGCTTATCTTGGGCAGAACTTCCTTCACAAGCAGTCCTTGATTGTTTTTAACATAAGGAGAACTTGTTGAGGTTGTGGTTGATGTTGTTGAACCAGAACTCGTGTTTGTGTTCGTTTTTGTTTCATCGTTTGTTGCGTAAATGTATTCAGTGCCACTTTCAAAGGTTATCATAGTTGAAACATTGCCCGCACCTTCGATATTTGCTAATACATTTGCTAGTTTATTTTCTAAGAACTCGGAATATTCCGAAATTGAAGTAATTGATTGTGTCGAAGTTTGTTTAGTTATGCCATTTGATGAAAGTGAAGAAATATAAATTAAAAGAATGATTGCTCCCAAAACAACTGCAATTATAAGTTCAATATGCTTGACACCTTTTAGTTTTTGAAAAAACTTGCCGCCAAAAAGACTTACACCCTTTTTTTCAGTTTGATTTTTTTCGTTTTTTACTTCTTCTTTATTTTCCATAAATTTTCCTTTTAAATTATTCAATTACGATGTCAGATTTGTTGACGCTAACATATTTTAGAACACTATTTATAACTACTTCGTTAGTATTTTTATGCTCGGCTTTTTTAGTTATCACTAATTCCGATAAATCGACAAAAACGGCGTCAATAGTCATGTCTGTTGTAAAAATGTTAGCGTTAATTTTGACTTTAATTTTTTCAAAGCCTTCGTCAGATAAATCACCTTCTATCATCTCTTCAATTTTTTCAAGTCTGTCACGATTGATTTGATAAACAAAGTCTTCTTGAATAATAATTGCATTCTCTTCAAAGATGTCGTCAACTCTGAAATCGCTTCCAAATATTTTTGGAAGTGGCGTGATTATAACCATAACCACCACAAAAGCAAACACGCCCTTTACATATTTTTTTGTCTGTCCATTTGGCAAAATAAGTTCAACCAAAACGCCAATGACACTTATTCCCGCAATAGACAAAATCCACGCCGATATTGAACTCATTTTGATCTCCTTTTAAACAAAATTTGCCGTGCACATAATCAATCCAACCGTTATCAAATACATAAATGCAACGCCCAAAATCATTACAATCAGCATTGACAAACTTTTTGACACTGAGTAAATAAAATCAGAAATTCTTGCGTCTGTTAAAGGTTCTAAAATAGCCGCAGCAAGTTTTAAAACTAGTATAAAAACCACAATCTTAACAATAGGCGAAATTATGCTTGAAAACATAAGCAATAACCCGCTTGCACCAATAGCATTTTTAATCAAAACGCTAGACGCCATTATCACATCAAAGCCTTCGGAAAGATAGCCACCAAGAATTGGAACATAAGAACGAATAGCATATTTTGCAGTTCGAATTGAAACCCCATCATAGGTGCTTGCAGTTATGCCTTGTATTGACAAAAACGCCATGAAAACAGTGAAAATTCCGCCAATTATCCATTTAAAAGTCGACTGGAAAAACTTTGTAAATTTTTCAAGTTTGACAGTTGAAGTCAGATTTGAAATGATTGTAAAAACAATAGAAAAAATGAAAATTGGCATCAAAACGCTTGTAAAAATGTGCATAATCGCGCTGGACAAAAGTGCGACCGCTGGCTGATAAATAGATACGCTCATCGTGCCGCCAATCGCCGTCATAATAGTTAGCAGCAAAGGGAAAACGACTTCCATTTGGCTTCTAAGTCCATTTATTGTTTTACCGGTCATTTGTATAAGATTTACAACCGCGGTCATAACTATTGAAATCACCACACCATAGCAGACGAAATGAATGATATCGCCAACACCCTTACCACTGCTATCGCTTTTTAAATTGGACAAAAAACCGCATATAATTGAAATTATAATTATGCTTGCAAGTAGCGGAACAAAGGTCAAAACATCGTCAAAAATAAGGTTAATAATTGCCTTAAAAATTGATTGTTGCCCATCAGCAAACTCGCCAGAAACAATCTTTTTAACCTTGTCACCAAAACTGCTAACTCCAAATACTTCTAGTTGGTCGTCACCAAGCCCTTTCAGCACGCTTTCGATTTGTGCCAAATCCAAATTTTCAAGTTGAGAATATATTGTTTCTTCAAGTTCGACTTGCAAATTTTCGGTGTCGTTATCTTCCGCCAAAACAATATAATTTGGCTTTAAATAACTGATAAACACGCAAAATATAAACAAAAAAATCAGAATTTTTTTGACAACATCTTTGCTAAAAAAAGTTTTGCCTTGATAAAACGCTATTTTAGATAATTGCTTAAATGTTGTCATGGCAACAACCCCGATATGATATCAATCAAATTTGTAACGATTGGTATTGCCGACACCAAAATCAAAATTTTTCCAGCAAGCAAGATTTTGTTTGCAATACTTGTTGAGCCGGCATCAACACATAAATTCGCCGAAAATTCGGTTATGTATCCAACTCCGATAATCTTTAAAACTGCCGCAAAAATACCAGTTGAAAGCCCACTTTTTTGAGTTAAAGAACTGAACACGGATAAAATACTTGTCACGCTATCGACAAGCATCAAAAGCATTATTACGCCACCAGCAACACCAACAATAATTGCAATTTCAGGCTTAACCTGTTTTACAATTAACGCTGTTACAGCAGTTGCAAGTCCAACTCCAATAATTCTGAAAATATCCAAGATTGCTCCTTAACTTAAAGATTAAACATCGTTCGCACAGTGGAAAAAAGTTCGTTTATCAGATTTAGCACCATAATCAAAACAATAACAAGCCCAGCAAGCGTTGTTAAAGTTGCAATTTCTTCCTTGTTGGAATGTTTTAAAACTTGATTAACAACCGCCGTTAAAATGCCTATCGCTGCTATTTTGAATATAATTTCAACACCCATTTCAACTCCTTTTAAATAAGCAATATCGCAACTAAAATTCCAAACATCAACCCTAGTTTTCTGTATAGCGAACTATACTTTTTGTTTTCACTTTCTGCTGATGCACACATACTTTCAAACTTCTGCTTAAAATGCTCAATTTCCAAGATTTGGTTTTCAGCATCATATCTTCCTAGGCTCTTAAAAAACAAGAAAATAGTTTGTTTTTCATCGTCTGATAAAAAGTTGTTTTTCTTAAATAATTGCTCAGTTACTAAAACTTTTGCATCGCTGTTTAAGTAATTCAAATAGCCGTTTAGAACGCTTTTAAAATCGCTACTATAACTATTAATTGAACTTTTGATAATCTCCTTTAAGTTGTTTTTTGCAAAGTTTATTTCAACAATTAACTTGTTTGAAAATGAGTGACAATCACGAAAAATTTTAAGCCTTTTTCGATAATACGAAGAAAGCCCATAACCTATGTAGGTGCAACAAGTTACAATTAAACACAGCAGCAAAATTTTCAATTTTTTCTCCCAATTTATAAAATTCGCTCTAAATTTTCATCAAAAATACCTTCATAAGTTCCTGGCCCCTCACGCGTTGATAGGACAATAAATCTTTTGAAAAATTTATCTTTTAAAAGCCTTTCAAAATCAGGCTTTTTCTTTAAATCTGATATGCTCGCAGCGTGGATTGATGCCATAACATTAACACCACAATTTCCAGCGTGATAAATGGCATCAATATCCTCTTTTGATCCGATTTCGTCTGTCAAAATCAAGTTCGGACTAAGTGCACGAATTCCGAAGTTAATTCCAAGCGGTTTTGGCATAAAAGACAAAACATCGCAGAAATTTGACTCTATCAAACTTTCGCCCTTTTCGTTTATATTTGCAATCTCTCCGCGCTCGTCCAAGACAAGCACATTTGCTGAAAAATTACGCTGTGAAAGTTGACTTACAAAGTCTTTTAAAAATGTAGTTTTACCTGCGCCTGGTGGCGAAATAATTAGCGTATTATTAAGTCTTCGATTTTCCACAATATGTTTAAACGCCAATAGCGAGCAATCTTTCACAAGGTGCGGAACTCTTATGTTCAAAGAAACAAAATTTTTGATTGTTTTAAGTTTATCATTTTCAAAAACCGCGGTTCCGCCAAGTCCAATTCTATATCCCCCACCAACAGTTAAAAATCCGTTTTTTATTTGTTCATTGACGGCATAAATTGAACATTCGCTTGCCCTAAAAACAATTTCTTCAAGGCTCTCCTTATCGCAAACCAAAGCATCTTGAAGATTTGTTGAAATTCCGTTTTCGCTTAAAAAATATGCCATTCCACCGAGATAAACAATAACAGGTTTAAAAGCCCTGAACCTAATCTCGTTGAGTTGTTTGAAATTGATTTTGTTGAGTGCACTTAAAAATGGCTGTGGGATAAATTTCTCAAACATAGTTCTCCCCTTTGCCATAATATATTGAGTGCAGACAATAAAAAATCGCGCGAAATTCCACGCAATTTGTAATTAAATAAAAGATAAAAAATTAAACTTTTTTATAGAAATAAATCGACAACACAAGTGACAGTGCAACACCAAAAATAACAAGATATCCAAGTCCAAGTTGAACGCTTGCAGGCTGAACAGGATAGGAAGAATTAAATTTTATCGCGTCCAAAACAATGCCAATCAAAAACAAAGAAAACGCGTTTGCAATCTTGTTTGAGAGCGTCATAATGCCAGAATAAGTGGCAGTTTTATTCTTGCCAACAAGTTCTTTGTCTGACGCTAAAATGTCGCTAAATATGGATATCGGAAGCGTATATAAAACACCTGTTCCAAAACCGGCAAAAGTAATCAATGGTAGAGTTATAAAAAACAATAATGTTGTTGAAAACATATCTCTTAAAACAAACACGACCCAAATCATAAGTATTCCAAGCGTCCCAACACATAAACCATGAATTAAAGTTGATTTTTTGCCATTTTTAATTGATTTTTTAGTCCAATAAAACTGCGAAAAAATAGCACCAAAAATAAGTGCAACCATTGCTATTGAAAGTTGTTGACTATTAAAATGAAAACAATATGTAAACATATGAATTCCAGCCGCAGTTAGCGTTGATGATGCGACTAAACTGACCGAATATCCTAAAATAATATTTCGATAATTTTTCTTTTTTAGCATATTAAAAAAGTCATTAAATATTGATGAAAAATTATCTTTTTTTATTGGATAATCAATATTGCAGCAAACGCCATGTTTGAGAGTTCCAAAAAAGGTTATAAGTCCGCAAATCAAGCAAAACAGCGAAGAAACATAAGCGGTATTAACATAACCTGTTATGTTGAACTGCCCTTGACTTCCTGATAAAGACGGCATAAACACAAACATAAACACGCTTGGAAGCATCATTCCCAACAATGAAAAAACAGTTCTATAACTTTGCAAAGATGTCTGCTCGTTTGGGTCTTTTGTCATTTCAAGCCCCAATGCTAAATAAGGTGTTGCAAAAAATGTGCAAAATGTTTGAACAAGCAAAAGCGACACCAAAATCCAAAGAAATTTTACAATTTCAGGGCTACTTGGTGGCACAAGCCAAATAATTAAATTAATAGCACACATTCCAAGCGTGCCAATAAGCAAATATGGGTGTCTTTTGCCCATACTGGTGTATGTATTGTCAGAAATATAGCCTAAAAGCGGATCAGAAATAGCGTCCCATAGCACACCAACAGACACAGCAATCCCCATTAATGTTCCAGAAATTCCTAAAATTGAAGTTCCAAAAAACATAATAAAATTCGACAAAGTTTGAGCAACTGTTGCATAGCCCAAATCGCCAAAACCATATAAAATTTTTTCTTTAATGGATAATTTACCTTTCATCAAAGTAATGATATGCTTATAATTTGTTAAATTTACAAAAAGTATGTAATTTATGTTTAAAGGATATAATATTCTTAATTAAAATTTATTAAAATGCTTTTGATTAAATCATAAATTATGTTAAAGTGTATATATTAAGGAGTTACTATGATAATTTTAGCGTGCGACCATGCAGGTTATCCACTTAAAGAAGAAATTAAAAAGTTTTTTAATAAAGAAAATATCACAACAATTGATGTTGGAACATATAGCACAGATTCAGTCGATTACCCAGACTATGCCAAACTTGGAAACGCAAAAGTTTTAGAGAGCGATAATAATATCGGCATTTTTATTTGTGGCACTGGCGTTGGAATGTCAATTTGCGCAAATAGAAATCCAAAAATAAGAGCTGCCCTTTGCTGGTCCCCTACTATTGCAGCATTGTCCCGCCAACATAACAACGCAAATGTCCTTGTTTTGCCAGGCAGGTTTATGAACAAACGCAAAGCAATAAGAGTTGTTAAAGAATTTTTGACCAGCCAATACGAAGCAGGAAGGCATGCTAAAAGGCTTAAAAAATTAAATTAACGGAGAAAAATATGAAAACCACTTTTGTTTTCACAGGAAAAAGAAATTACAAAAAAGTTTTGGAAGGCTTTAAATCAAAAGTCAATCTTTCCACATATGACTATAACATTATTTTCTTAGACAACGCCTTACAACCAGGCAGCGAAGAACTTGAAAATCTTTTCCCTGACATTTCTCATAAAATTATGATTTTTGATAGTTATTCAACCGAAAACGAAATGATTGAATATTTGTTTCAAAATGAAAATTTAAACGATGTTATCATTGTTAAAAACTCGTATACAAATATAAATTTTGAAGATTTTAACAACATTATCAAAGAAGCAAATAAAGGCAGAGATGTTGTTGTTACAAAACAAAATAAGCAAACAAACTTTTTCAAAAAATGTTGGAGTGCGATTAAAAAATTTGTTGTTAAGTTTTTATTTGGCTTTAAAATGTATAACTGCGAAGCGGATATTGTTTATCTCAGTCCACTCGCCGTTTCAATAGTTAAACAATCTCCAAAAAGGTCAGCAATGTTCACAAAAATGAACACTTGGGCTGGCATCGAGGCACATGAAGTGCTTTCAATCGAGCAACCAAAGCAAAAATCGCAATCTAAATTGTCTAAAAATTATATCATTTCACTCACTGCTGCATCAGTTGTGTTTTTAGGAATGATAGTCGGCAATGTTTTATTTGAGATATTTAACTTTCATTTGCCATTTTTAGCAAAACTTTCATATATTCTTGTTGAAGTTTTGATCTTTGGTTTTATCGCTTTTTACGGGCTTAAAGCATTATTCTTGAAAAAATACGGAAAATTAAATTTCATAAATGAAGCAATTTTAACACAAACTATTGATAATATATTATAAATATTTATTTTGGGGGTAAGAATGGAAGATAGGATTGTAAAACTAGCGAAAAACATTGTAAATTATTCAATCGCGTGCAAACCTGGCGAAAAGGTCTTAATTCAAACTCGTGACGCCGATAAAAAAATCGTTTCCGCGCTCATCAGAGAAGTCTACAACGCCGGTGGCTTGCCTTTTGTGAATGAATCAAGCGCAGAAATAAATAAAGAAATTTTAAAAGGTTTAACAAACGAAGCTGCAAAAATAAAATCTGATAACGAACTCGCATTCATGAAGCAAATGGATTGTTTCATATCTATCAAAGGCGAAAACAACAAATTTGAAATCAGCGATATTGGCGAAGAACAACTCAAAATTCAGAATATAGCCTTTGACCAAGTGCATAAAGAGCGTGTTAAAAACACTAAATGGGTCATCTTAATCTCCCCTACGCCTGCTTTTGCTCAATCTGCAAAAATGAGCACAGAGCAATTTGAAGACTTTTATTACAATGTCTGCACATTGGACTATTCCAAAATGAGTAAAGCAATGGACGCTCTTGTAGACTTGATGCAAAGAACAGACAGAGTTAGGCTTGTCGCCCCTGACACAGATATCTCATTTTCAATCAAAGGTATACCAGCAATAAAATGTGCTGGCGAAATGAATATCCCTGACGGCGAAGTATTCACTGCCCCAATAAGAACAAGTGTAAACGGCAGAATTCATTACAACATACCAACCACATACAACGGCACTTGTTTTAATAATGTCTGCCTTGATGTTGTTGCTGGTAAAATTGTTAAAGCCACATCTGATAATACAGAAATTTTAAATTCAATTTTAGACACAGATGCAAATGCTAGATTTTTTGGTGAGTTTTCGCTTGGAGTAAACCCATTTATCAGAAAAGCATGTAACGATATATTATTTGACGAAAAAATGTGCGGTTCAATCCACTTTACTCCTGGCAGTTGTTATGAAGATGAAGCACCAAACGGCAATGTGTCAGCAATTCACTGGGATATGGTTCTATCAATGATGCCAGAATATGGTGGCGGAGAAATTTACTTTGATGATGTCTTAATTAGAAAAGATGGCGTTTTCGTAATTCCAGAATTGTTGCCATTAAACCCAGAGAACTTACTTTAATAAAAAATATCAAAAATACACACAATAAAATTAAGGAGTAAATATGAAAAATACAAAAATTGCTATTAACGGATTTGGAAGAATTGGAAGGCTCGCTTTGCGCTTAATCAGCGACATGGACAACATGGAAGTTGTTGCTATAAATGACCCATTTATTGATGTCGATTATGCCGCTTATATGCTTAAATACGACACAATTCACAGCAAATTTAACGGTGAAATCACAACTTGCGGCAATAAACTTGTTGTAAATGGCAAAGAAATTGATTTCTATAACGAAAAAGAAATTGAAAACTTAAATTGGGCAAAAACTGGCGTTGATATCGTCCTTGAAGCGTCTGGAAAATTCACAAAAGCAGAAGAAGCAAGAAAACATATCGCCAGCGGTGCTAAAAAAGTTGTTATCACAGCAGCCGGCAAAGAATGTCCTATGTTTATTGTTGGCGTAAATGAAGGCGAATACGATAATTCAATGGACGTCGTTTGTGCTTCAAGTTGCACAACAAACTGCCTTGCCCCACTTGCAAAAGTTTTAAATGATAAATTTGGAATCAAAGAAGGTTTGATGACAACAATCCATTCGGTTACACCATCACAATTAACTGTTGACGGACCATCAAAAAAAGATTGGCGCGGTGGTCGTGCAGCATCTTATAACATTATTCCATCTTCAACTGGCGCTGCAAAAGCAGTCGGCAAAGTTATTCCTGCATTAAGCGGCAAATTAACAGGACTTAGTATGCGCGTTCCAACACTTGACGCATCAGTTGTTGACTTAACTTGCAGTTTAAACACTCCAACAACCTATGAAGAAATAATTAAAGAATGCGAAAGAGCCTCTCAAAACGAATTGAAAGGAATCATGGGCGTAACACATGACATGCTTGTTTCATCAGACATTATAGGCGAGCCTCTCACCTGCGTTGTTGATGCTAACGCCGGAATTATGCTTAACCCAACTTTCGTTAAAATTGTTGCTTGGTATGACAACGAATACGGCTACACAACAAACTTGCTCCACTTGGTTTCATATATCGCAAATAGAATGTAATTTTAATCAAATATAAAATAAAAACAGGTGTCTAACCTGTTTTTTTATGTTCTTAATTTACTAAAATTGGTTAAAATCTCATAAGAAATGGTCTTTAATTTTCTCGCCATGGAATCTGCGTCAGAAAGCACAATAACTCTGTCACCAACTTTCGCGTTTATAGCAGTCACATCAATCATAGTCAAATCCATGCATATATTTCCAGTTATTTTGCAATTATGGCTTGCTTTTTTGCCATCTTCTTCGCAAACAACTTTTAAAAAACCATTAACATTAAATGCTCGTGGCAAGCCGTCAGCATATCCAACTGGAACAACAGCAATTTTCATATCAGTTTTCGCCTTAAAATTCATGCCATACCCAACATATTCACCCTTTTTAACATCAATAATGTTAACAATCTTACTTTCAATTTTCATAGCAGGTTTTAAACCTTTAAGCAAACCATCATCGCCATAGCCATACAACAAAATACCCACTCTAACCATATTAAAATTTATATCTATATTAGGCAAATTATAAATTTGCTTTTTATTTTTCCGTTTTAAAATAACACCAGAGCCGCCGATGTGAACAATCGGATTTTGATTATTTGGAATTTCTTTCAAAAACATATTGAAAAACATTTTTTGCTTTTCGTAAATCAATTTGTTTTCAA
This sequence comes from uncultured Bacillota bacterium, assembly GCA_900551705.1. Taxonomy (GTDB): domain Bacteria; phylum Bacillota; class Clostridia; order Christensenellales; family UBA1242; genus UMGS687. Next base: position 25,293 of record URWY01000007.1, read on the forward strand.
CGCAAGGGAAATGCGTAAACACACCTTCCACTTGAATATTGTTTTTCATGGCTTGCTTGTAAATATACTTGAACTCGCTTAATTTATTTACACCAAACCTGTTCATTCCGCAATTAATTTTTATGTGAATTTTAACTTTTGAAGATAAATCAACCTCATAAGTTTTTGCATAATTATGCAAAAAATCTAATAACTCTTCAAACTGCTCCTTTGATATGATTGCAAACGAAATATCATTTTGTATTGTTTCTAAAAGATTTGATGTTCTGCCAACAATCAATATATTTGAAGAATTTGTAATTTGCTTAACTTTTAGTGCTTCGTTTAAGTTTGCAACGCCAAAAAAGTCAACATCGTTTTTTAATATTTCCACTATTTCTTTTAGCCCATGTCCATAAGCGTTTGCTTTGACCATGGCACAGAGTTTACAGCTGCTGTTTAGCCTTGATTTTATAATTCTAACATTGTTTAATAACTTATTTTTTAGAATAATTTTTTTTGTGAAATTGCCCATATAGCAATATATTTATTTTTAAAAAAAAGTGTTAATAAGAAAAAATACGCCAAATTTAGTAGCGTATTTTTATTTATATTTTGCATATTTATTCATTATTTCTTGACTACAAATTCAAAGCCAATCACACCTAATTCTTTTATTTCTTTATCGGTGTAAAATCTTTTCATTATGGCATTGGCCTGGTCAATAGTTTTTTTCTCAAAACCACATTTATCTTTACCATAATATGAAATTAAATCTTTAAAACTATAAAATTTCTTGCTGTTTAAGACAGTCACAACAATTTGTTTTCTAGGTTTGTTATCAAGCCTAAAAACTATTGTGTCGCCTTTTTTGATATTATTTCTACGCAAGTCATTAAGTCTTAAATCAACAGTTTTTTGACCCATTTTTATCTTTTTATAAGGCTTTTTGCTAATGTTGATAACATAAGTTTTGAACTCGCTTTCTTCTTCGCTTAATTTCACTATTTCGCGATAAAATTCAACGAAACTATAAACCTTTTTAACAAGTGGATTATGATAATTTTCAGACAAATAGTTATACATCATAAATGTTTTAACACCCGCTGCGCTTGTGCTGTCACAATTACGAGCATTGTCGTCCAAAAAGACTTCAATATTATTCTCTAAGCACACTTTACCTTTATCATCAGCATTTGCAATGACCTTATCAAAAGGAATTTTATGCTTTTTAAGCCATTTAGTTGTGTATTTAACTGGGTCTTCAAATTCATCATAATTCCTTGCTGTAACAATATAAATTTCGTGACCTTTTTCATGCAAAATATCAAGATATTTTTTTGCAAGTGCTCTTGGCTCTGTGCTATTTATCTTGTTAAAACTATCTCTCCAAAATTTGTTACCAATCTTGCTCCCCCAATCAAAAGCAAGTGAATAATAATCTGTTTGTGGATTTGAAAGTCCAAATGGCAAGTTGTTTTCAAGTTCATACTCTTGCCCATAAGCAATAACTCTATCCACCAAGTTTGTTAATGTTCCGTCAACATCAATTCCAATTCTCATTAAAACTCTCCGTAATCTTCAACATTTTTCTTTTCATCTTCGTTGTTTATTGTCAATCCTAACGCTTCAAAAATAGGATTTTTTATTTCATCTTGTGTATAATCAGTTTTGACCTTTATACTAATCAATGGCAATTCCGCGATTTGCAGTGCTTTTATAACATCTGGACTGTTCACATCAAGTTGTTCATCGCCAATACTTCCATCAAAAATATCAATCGCAACTTTTGGCTTCATAGTGTATTCGTCAAAAATAACAATATCAAGATATTTATCCGCAATTTTATTAAACAAATCTTTGCGGCCAACCGGCTCTAAAATTGTGTCAATTCCTACTTTTGGGAATGCAACATAACCTTTTGGAAGCACTCTTGAAACCAAAACAAGAACTTTTAACTCTTTTCTAAACAAGAATTTATCAACAACATCAACATACGAGCCTTTAATTTCTGCTGCATTGTTATTTTCTGTATCTTTTTTCTTTTTACGCCAAATCTTGAACTTTGGCTTTTTTATACTTTTATCTTTTGCTGGTTTATCTTCTTTTTTCTTTGCAGGTTTATGTTTCATAATAAATTTTACCACGAAGAATAAAATTATTAAAACAATCAAAACTGCGGCAATAATTGCAAATGTCATAATTTCCCCTTTTATTTACCATTCAATAGGTGTTTCATTATTTTTTATAAGAAATTCGTTTGCTTTTACAAAGTGATTACAACCAAAAAAGCCGTTATAAGCGGATAATGGACTTGGATGAGCACAAGTTAAAACCAAATGCTTGCTCCTGTCTATATTCTTGCCGATAGCAATCGCGTTTGCGCCCCAAAGCAAGAACACAACGGGTTTTTCGCGTTTCGACAGAAGTTCAACAACCCTTGATGTTATTTGCTCCCAACCCATATTTTTATGCGAATTTGGCTGACTATCTCTAACCGTAAGCACGCTATTCAAAAGCAACACGCCTTGCTTAGCCCAAGCGGTCAAATCGCCATTTGTGCAGGACTTTTTACCCGTTTCGTCTTCAATTTCTTTATAGATATTCACAAGTGAAGGTGGCAATTTTATGCCGTTTTGAACTGAAAATGATAACCCATGCGCTTGTCCTGGTTGATGATATGGATCTTGCCCAATAATCACAACTTTAACATCGTTATATTTAACCAAATTTAATGCGTTAAAAACATTTTCTGGTGTTGGATAGATTTTTTTTGTGTTGTATTCTTCTGTTAAAAAATCCTGCAAATTTTTAAATTGTTGCGATGTAAGTTCTGGCTTTAACAATTCATACCAATTTTTTGTTATTTTAAACATATTTTTCCTTTAAATTAATAGTCTTTTTTATCCAATGCGTCCGATAATAACAATGCTTTTATTTCAGGTGGTAAATCGGCAATCATTTTACCAATATCTTTATCACTTTTTAAGGCACTTTCATCGTTTAAATAATCTCTAATTTCACTTTCTTTAACAGGATCATATGTTCCATCGTTATCATTCTCGTAAGATTTAGACGAAGGTCTATCATTAGAAAACAAGCTGTCAAAAATGTCATCATACTCTTTATTTAAAATGTCATCTTTATTGGAATCTTTTTCTTTTGCGGCGTTGAAATCTGTGTTGAAAAAGCCGTCAATATCCAAATTATTGTTGTCTATTTTCAAGTCTGGGTCTTCTTTGACAGGTTTTTCAGGTTTAGCCTCAGATTCTTGCTTTGCTTGTTGTTTTTCTAATTTCTTTTGTTCTTTTTGATTTTTCTTATCTTGCCTTATGCTTTCTTTTATAGCTTTTTTCTCAGTTTTATCTTTTGTTTTTTTAGTTTTAGCATTAGCCAAGCCCTTTTTAATTAAAGGCAAAAATAAATACACAATGCCTATAACTGCTGCTAAAACTATAAACGCTATCCACCACATTTTTGCCTCCTTAAAAATTTATGGCGAAAGAATATATCTTCCGCCAAATTTAAAACTTTATTAGCCATTCTTCTTTTTATTGTCAATTCCTGCTATTGAATTTCTCATTGCTGTATCAGAATTTAAGTTTTGGAGTTTGTAATAATCCATAACTCCCATTTGGCCGTTCTTAATTGCATTTGCCATTGCTTTTGGAACTTCTGCTTCCGCAGCCAAAACCATAGCCTTCATTTCTTGCGTTTTTGCACGCATTTCTTGTTCCATAGCATAAGCCATAGCACGACGCTCTTCCGCTTTTGCTTGGGCAATGGATTTATCCGCTTCCGCGCGGTCTATGTTAAGTTTTGCACCGATGTTTTGACCAACATCAATATCTGCCATTTCAATTGATAAAATTTCATAAGCAGTTGCAACATCTAGGCCTTTGTTAAGCACTGTTTTTGAAATAATGTCTGGGTTTTCCAAAACTTCTGTGTGTGTTTCCGCTGAACCAACTGTTGTAACAATACCCTCGCCAACACGAGCCAAAATTGTTTCTTCACCAGCACCAGAAACCAACCTTGCAATGTTTGAACGAACTGTGATTTTCGCTTTAACCCTAAGTTCAATACCATCTTTTGCAATCGCTGAAATCCAGCCTGTTTCTATAACCATAGGTGTAACGCACATCTTAACCGCTTTAGCAACATCACGACCAGCAAGGTCGATCGCTTTTGCTTGGTCAACTGATAGCGGAATTTTAGCACTGTGTGCTGAAATCAAGGCAACAATAATCTTCTCAATGTCACCACCTGCCATGTAGTGTGTTTCAAGGTCAACAATATCAATTGCAATACCCGCTTTTCTTGCTTGAATATACGCGTCAATGATAGGTCCAACCTTAATTCTACGCATTCTCATACCAATCAACCTTGTCATCGATACATGCGCACCAGAAATGAGCGCAATAAACCATGTTTTAAGTGGAACTAAGCAAATCAATACGATAAATGCAACTACAAATACGCCGAGAGCAACGAATAATGCAATTAATCCACCTGATAATCCAAGTTGTGTTAAATTCATAACTATACCTCCGTTTTTTCAACAATAATTTTTATACCTTCAACCTTAACAACCTTGACATACTCACCTGTCGCAATCATTTCAGCCGTTTCACATATACCTTCATACACCTTTTCGTCAATCATAAACTTGCCCGAAGGTCTGAGCGGTGTGACCGCTACCCCAATTTCGCCAACAAGATTACCAAATTCGCTTTGATTAACATAATCTGTTGGAACAGCCGTCTTTTTCTGAACAAATGGCGTTTTCCCCAAAATTCCGAACCTCGCCGAACGAATGAACAGCAAAAACAAAATTATCAGCACAAGCGAGAAAATCAAAACCAAGCCGACAACTTGAACGATTGATTTTGACAGCACCGCATGAGTAACAATTCCTGCAGCAATGCACGCTAAACCCGAAATTCCAAAAAAGCCAAAGCCAGGAAGGAAGAACTCAATAAACACAAACAAAACGCCAACGCAAAGCATCAAAATTACATACCATTCCATACTTGTGAATATTTGAGATAATTCAGCCCACATACCTTTCTCCTTTCGTTTGTATTATACCATATATATAAACTAAAAGTAAATACTTTTTTTTAAAATTTTGTCAAAACCCTTGACAAATAAATAAAGTTTGTTTATCATATCCAAGAATTTATACCTTAAAAGGCGGTGATTTTGCAATGTCAATGGTTAAAGTTGGTGAAAACGAAAGCTTGGAAAGCGCTTTAAAACGCTTTAAAAGAAAATGTCAAAGAGACGGCATTATCGGCGACCTTAGAAAAAAAGAAGCATATCTCAAACCTTCTGTTAAGAAAAAGAAAAAACAAGAAGCCGCAAGAAAAAGAGCGCGTAAACACATGTAATAAAAAAATCACAACTTTTGTTGTGATTTTTTTAATCTAAACCGGCGTTACAACGCATAGTTTGTAATCATAATTCTGACTAGCGTGCGTAATGTCTTTTTCTATGTCAAAAACCATCTCATAAAATGTAAAATCAACCTTGCTTTCATCTAAAACCGTAACACCACCAAAACCATTTTTAGATGGTATCACCTTGTAGGCGTAAGTAGATTGCAATTTCGCTTCCACTATGCCGTTAACTTCCTCCCCTTCCGCTTTAAGCATAGGGTCAGACTCCGTGTTCTTGAATTTGTCAAGTTTAACAGAATCTAATTGTAACGCGTTCGGGTCATCACGATCATAAAGTTCAACAAACTGCTCTGGAACATCTTCCACGCTCACACCAACCTCAAAATCTGTGTAATACCCCTCAATTAGGTTGCCACTGTTGTCTTTTTCCGTTGTCTTATACAAATATCCTTTGCCGGGAACATACTTGTGATATTTACAATCTTGCTCTGCATAAGCCATATCATAAGGTTCACTTTGATAAAAATCTATCTTGTCTTGCTCCCAAGTAAATAGCTTACCAACACCTGTTGCCTTGTCATAAGCGTAAAACCTTATATATACCTTAATTGCAAGGTCAGGATTTGGCGAAAATATCTGCATCCAAATGCCAGATAATGTTATATCTTTCGATGGCATCATCACCACACTTTGATATTCCGACATCGGACTGTTGTCAAAACTGTGCGCTTCTGATTTGCTGTCGTCAAAAATGTCAAACGCATCAGCATTGGAGAAAAACATATCTGTGTCATAATCACGCAAGAATGATGCCGTTTTTGGTCTGAATTGGAAATTTGTTTCGTTGCCTGTTTCATCTAATTCGCCCATAGCATCTTTTGGATGTTTTCCTTTCTTAGCTTTATATGCTTCCACAAAGTCATAAGTAATATTTATGCCGTTTTGATTGTATGTGTAAACAAACTCGTCAGAGCCGTCATACACAAAGTTGTATACCATCTCGGCAACTCTGCCCACATAATAGCGATAGTTGTAAAAATTTTTGCCATTTTCAACATAGTTTACATTTTCGGTACCGTTGTTATAATAACTCGAATTTGGACCGAACTGAATATAATCATTTTTAACAACTTCCTCGCCAATAACATTGTTTAAAATGTATGTCACAAGCGAGTCTGCGTCAGTCTTTGTTAAGCCAGAATATGTTGCATTTGATTCGTATGCATTTTTAAGAGTTTCCAAGTAATCCTTAACAGTATTGTCAACTGGCGTTTCTGTGCCCGAATGACCATTATTTGCTCCATGTGGAATAACAACATTATCTTTAATATAATAAGTAAAAGTATCAGACTTGTAAATTATTTTTCCGACAATGTTTGCATTTTTACTTGATTTAACTTTAATAGTAAAAACATCAGTGTGATAATTATATAACACTCCACCTTCATAAGAACCATCTTGCAATATCGTTGTTTCAACACTTGCTTCAAACATAGTTCGGTGGTCGTTGCCATTTTGGCAATAGCCTAAAAGTGTTTCATAAAGCACAATTTGCAATGGTGTTGAGTAATAATTAGAACTTGATAATTGTGGATATTCGGAACCTTTAAATAATTTTTTTATATCATCATAATCATTATTTTTAAATGCTTGTTCTACATCACTTAAAGTAGTTTTACTATTTGGGTTTAAAGTCCATAACCATTTATCGTTTTTAATTGTAGAATTATCTCCAAGTTTTGCCTTGCCGGCAGAATCTTGATAAATTGTTTGCCTTATACTGTCTGGGAAAAATGTTGCAAGATTTTCATTTTTTAAGCCAGAGCCAGAGCCATAATAACTATTTAAACCATTCAAAATTCCTTCATCATAAAACTTATCTGTAATTTCTGTTATGTCTTTTATTTGACCGATTTGGCTATTTGAATACACAACTTTAAAGCCGTCTATAAATTCTTTATAAAAAGACGATTGCCCAGGCGAAGAACCGCCCGAACCACCTATCCCACCAACAGAACCGCCACCTTCTGAATCATCAATTTCACAACCAGCAAAAAACACTGGCATAAAAGCCATGATAATTGCAAGCAAAAATGAAAAAACTCTTTTCTTCATATTCATAGTATACCATATATACAAAAAAATAGCAATTATTTAGTTAATTAAAATAAAAAAAGAGTTGAAATCAACTCTTTAATTTTATACAAATTGTAAATCGCCAGAATTTGTTGTGAAAGTATTACCTTTAAGCAAATCATTATAATCATCTGGCAATGTGCAAACAAAGGTTTTTTGCGAACTTGCTTCTGCTGAACTTACAACTTCAAGTTCCTTATAATTTTCAATATTAAAGTTTGTTAAAACGCTTAATCTGCCATCTTTTAATTTGTTTAAATATTCTTCTTGTGTTGAACAAGCACCTGTTGTTCCACCAATTGTCATTGTAAAAATTTTATCTGCAAACTTTAATGTTAAATTTGATACTCTACCAGTTTCCCCATAGTCAAACTCTGTCGCATTTAAAACTTCACAATTTGAATAACTAATGCCATTATTTATCAAATATTCAAGAACTTCGTCTTGTTCAAGAGCATAACTGGCGATTTCTTTTGCTAAATCTTCTTCTTGAACAGTTTCGCCTTTGTTGTTTTCTGTTGAAAAACTCATTTTTGAAACATTTTCTGATAATGTTTGATAATTTGATGGGTTTTTCAAATCTGAACAACTCAACTCCATAAATTTGTTTGTGCCTTGTTGTGTGCAGTTGATATAAACTTTACCTGTCGCATTATTAATTGCATTAATTTTCACATCTTGTATTTTTAAGAAACTTAATTGCGCTAAATTTTCATTGAAATAATTTTCAATAACGCTTGGCAATTCTTCTTCAAACATTGCTTTATATTCGGCTTCTGTTTTAACAATAGGGCCTGGATCTGGGGTTGGATCTGGGGTTGGATCTGGGGTTGGATTAGGATTTGGATTAGGGTTTGGATTAGGATTAGGATTAGGGTTTGGATTAGGGTTTGGATTAGGTGTTGGATTTGGTGTTGGGTCTGGGGTTGGCGTGACAATTGTTGTTCCAGAACCTTGTTCTTGATTTTTTTCAACATATTTAACAATAGCAACTGAGCTACTTATTAATGCTGCAAGCCCGAAAACTGCTCCAATGATAATTCCTGCTTTTTTACCTTTACTTGCCATAAGATTTCTCCTTCGAATTTATTTCATGCATAGTGTAACATAATGGCAAGTAGATGTCAACACCCAATTTTTATTTTTTTGGCAAAAAAAGATTGACAATAATATACAATAGTTTTAAAATATACAGGTATTTACAGGAGATGCTTATGAAAATCATTTACAATGGAAAAAGCGTTGAAACGTACGCGCAATCAATCAGAGAATACATTAAGGAAAACGAACCTGCGGACTTTGCAGAATGTTTAGCAGCCAGTGTAAACGGAAAAACCACCGATTTAGGCGCTCCACTTGCTGACGGCATGGAAATTGTTCCACTTACATTTGCAGATGAAGAAGGCAAAAAAGTATTGTGGCACACAACCAGCCATGTCCTTGCTTATGCGGTTAAGAATTTATATAAAAATGTTAAACTTGCCATTGGCCCAGCCACTGACGAAGGTTTTTATTATGATTTTGACATTGATGAAGAATTAGACCCAGAGAAAATTGAAGCCGAGATGAAGAAAATCATCAAAGAGAACCACAAAGTATATCGCAAGGAGATTTCTCGTGAAGAAGCGTTGAAACTTTTTGCAAGTGAGCCATACAAGGTTGAACTTATTGAGAATTTAGAAGAAAATGCTGTTATTTCAACATATCAAATTGGTGATTTTGTTGATTTATGTGCTGGTCCTCACCTATACGATTTGTCAAAAATCAAAGCATACATGATTAAGCCAAGCACTGGCGCATATTGGCATGGAGATAGCAAAAACAAGATGTTGAAGCGTGTATATGGCATATCGTTCAGAACAAAGGAAGCGTTGGAAGAATATAAAAATCTTTTGGAGCTTAGAAAGCAACGAGACCACAACAAACTTGGCAGAGATTTGGAACTTTTCACAACTGTTGATTATATTGGACAAGGTTTGCCAATTATGCTTCCAAAGGGTGCTAAGATTTTGCAAATTCTTCAAAGATTTGTTGAAGACGAAGAATACAAACGCGGTTGGCGTCTAACAATGACACCTGTTATGGCCAAGAGTGATTTATACAAGATATCTGGCCACTGGGACCATTATCAAGACGGAATGTTCATTTTGGGCAATCCAGAGAAGGACAAAGAAGTATACGCGTTGCGTCCTATGACCTGCCCATTTCAATATCAAGCATATTTGAACAGACCAAGGAGTTATCGTGACCTACCACTTCGTTACAACGAAACATCAAGGTTATTCCGTAACGAAGACAGCGGCGAGATGCACGGACTTATCAGAGTAAGGCAATTCACGCTTTCAGAAGGACATTTGATGTGCACACCAGAGCAACTTGAAGACGAATTTAAGAGTTGTTTGGAACTTGCGATATTCATGTTAAAGACATTAGACTTATATGAAGACGCGTCATATCGTTTCTCACAATGGGATCCTAACAATAGAGAAAAATACATTGGAACAAAAGAACAATGGGACGAAGCACAAGGCACAATGGAGAAAATTCTTAAACACCTTAACATACCTTATGTTGTTGGTATTGGCGAAGCCGCATTCTATGGACCAAAACTTGACATTCAAATCAAGAATGTATATGGCAAGGAAGACACGCTTATAACGATACAAATTGACCAAATGCTTGCAGAAAAGTTTGGCATGGAATACACAGATAAAGACGGCAACAAGAAAACGCCAGTTATTATTCACCGTTCAAGTCTTGGTTGTTATGAAAGAACGCTTGCATATTTGATTGAAAAAACAGGCGGCAATTTCCCAGTTTGGCTCTCACCTACACAAGTATCAGTTCTTCCAGTTGCAGACAGGCATTTGGAGCGTGCAAAAGAACTTGAAAACGCATTGAGAGCAGAAAACATCAGAACAGACTTAGACACTCGCAGTGAAAAAGTTGGATATAAAATTCGTGCAGCGCAACTTGAAAAAGTGCCATACATGGTTGTTGTTGGCGATAAAGAACTTGAAAGTGATATGCTTAACATCAGAAACAGAAACGGCGACACATTTGAAATGTCACAAGCAGATTTCATTAAGTTTGTTAAAGAAAAAGACGCAACTCGCGACCTTAAACTATAAAAAATCACATAAAAAAACCACTCAAACGAGTGGCTTTTTTTAATTTTCTTCTGTTTTTTGGTCTTTTGCTGGGTTTGTCCAAGAATAATATTTGCAGTCTGGGAAACCTGTGCAGCCATAATAGATTTTGCCGTTTTTGGAGCGTTTTACAACAACATCTTTTCCACATTCTGGGCATTTTCCGACCACTTTTGGCTCATATTTTTTTGCGTTCGGATTTTCCATTTTCATAATATTGTTACAATTAGGGAAATTCGAACAGCCCAAAAATTTGCCGTATCTGCCTTCTCGAATTACCATTTTATGTCCGCATTTGTCGCAAACAATATCTGTTTCTTGTGGTGCAACCTTAACTTTTTCGTAGTTCACCCCTGCTTTTGTTAACAGCCCTGAGAAACTGTTCCAGAAACTTTCAACAACATCTTCCCATTTTTTGCCGTGCTCTGCTATATCGTCAAGTTTTGACTCCATATCAGCTGTAAATTTGACATTTATAACCTGCTTGAAGAACTTTTCGAGATAATCAGTAACCGCAATGCCAAGTTCAGTTGGAACAAGATATCTGCCCTCGTGTGCAACATAATTTCTTGAAGCAATTGTTGTGATTGTTGCCGCGTATGTTGCAGGTCTGCCAATACCCTTTTCTTCCATTTCTTTAACCAAACTTGCTTCGGTAAACCTTGCTGGTGGCTTTGTAAACTTTTGTTCTGTAATCAAATTTCTAAAATCCACAACTTCACCAACTGTGAGTGGCGGTATTTTGCTTGTATCTTCTTTTTCTTCGGTATAATTTTTATAAATAACCGTAAATCCTGGGAATTCAACAGTTTTACCAATGGCTTTAAAACCGTAATCATTTGCTTTTATGTCCACATTTACATTGTTATAAATTGCGTCCGCCATTTGGCTTGCCAAAAAGCGTTCGTAAATGAGTTTATACAATTTGAAATTATCTTGCGAAAGTGACGACATAACAGATGCAGGCGTTCTTGCAATTGAAATAGGTCTAATTGCTTCGTGGGCATCTTGTGCATTTTCTTTTGACTTATAAATGTTTGGTTTTTCTGGTGCATATTTGTCACCATACTCATTTTTGATAAACTCAATCGCACTTTTTTGAGCATCTGGTGAAACACGAGTGCTATCCGATCTGATATAAGTAATCAAAGCAACTTTACCCTCGCCTTCAATTTCAACACCTTCATAGAGTTGTTGTGCGCAAGCAGATGTCTTTTTAAGATTCATTCCAAGTTTATTCAACGCATCTTGTTGCATTGTGCTTGTTGTAAAAGGTGCTGGTGCGTGTGATTTAGTGGTTGATTTTTTGATGTTAGACACAACATAAGTTGCACCATTCAAATCTTTTTTGATTTGTTCTGTTTCTTCGGCGTTATTAACTTTGATTTTCTTGCCATCTTTTGTATTTAAAGCGGCTTTAAACTTGAATTTATCTGCACTTTTTTCAAGTTCTGCCGCAATGTTCCAATATTCTTCTGGAACAAAGGCTTTTATTTCCCTTTCTCTGTCAACAACAAGTTTTAATGCAACAGATTGAACGCGGCCAGCGCTAAGTTTTGGCTTAATTCTCTTACAAATAAGTGGAGAAATTTTATAACCCACAATTCTATCAAGCATTCTTCTTGTTTGTTGTGCGTTAACAAGGTCGAGATTGATAATTCTTGGCTTTGTCAAAGCTTCTGTAACTGCTTTTTTAGAAATTTCATTAAACTCAATTCTGCACTTAGAATTTGGGTCTAAACCAAGCAAATATGCAATATGCCAAGAAATTGCTTCCCCTTCTCTATCAGGGTCGGTTGCAAGAAGAACTTCGTCAGCCTTTTTTGCTTTCTTTTTAAGTTCATTCACAACTTCAACTTTGTCTGGCATAACTTCATAAGTTGGAGTTATCGTTTTTAAATCTAAACCAAACTCTTTAATAGGTAAATCACGAACATGACCTTTTGTTGCAAAGACTTCATATCCTGCACCAAGATATTTCTTTAATGTTTCTCTTTTACCTGGACCTTCTATGACTACTAATTTCATTTTTTCTCCTTAAATTAATTCAATTCGATTGCCGGGAAGTTTTTTGACTATACCCTTGATTTCAAAAATTGTCAAGCAAGAATTTAACTTGCTTGTTGGCAAATTTGTAATTTCTTGTAACTGTTCAACAGTTTTGCCTTCCAATTTTAATGCGTTTAAAATCATTTGTTCTTCAACTGAAACTTGAATATTTACAGGTTTTACAGATTTTACAACATTATTTTTAAACTTTGAAACAATGTCTTCATATCCAAGCACGCAAGCACCTTGCAATGTTCTTATAAGTCTATTTGTTCCCTTGCTCATTGCACTATTGATATTCCCAGGCACAACAAAAACTTCTTTTCCCATTTCAAGAGCATATTCTTTTGTGTGAAGTGAACCGCTCTTTTCACCCGCTTCTGTTATCAACACTCCTTTTGATAGCCCTGCAATTATTCTATTCCTAAAAGGAAATGTGTATAACGCTGGTTTGGTTGATGGTTTATATTCAGTGATTAGAAGCCCATTTTCTGCAATTTTTCTTGACAGCTCCTTATTAAATGCTGGATAGATATATTCAAATCCGCTTCCCATAACAGCAATGGTCTTTCCATTATTATCGAGTGCTGTTTTATGTGCAACCGAGTCTACGCCAGCGGCCATTCCGCTAATTATAACAAAATCGTTTAAAACAAGCCCTTTTGCAAATTGTTCGGTCACAATTTTACCATAACTTGTTGGCATTCGTGTTCCAACAATCGCAATTCCATCTTGCTTTAAAAGCGAAACATCACCTTTACAAAACAAAATGTATGGCGGTTGGTCAATTTCTTTTAAACTTTCTGGATATGTTTCAGAAATGATAGTTACACATTTAATTTCTTGATTATTTAAGTTATTTATGTATGAAGACAAAAAGCCGTTTGAGATTTTTTCAGAGATATCGTCAAACATGGCTTTTTCATTTATATATTTTTCTATTTGAGAAGAATATTTGTTGAAATTTAAAAGCAAGTCTGAAAAATTTTCTGTGAGAGAAAAAATTTCTTGTTGCTTTTTATATGTCAAGTCAAAAGCTGAGAAAAATATTATTGCTTGTTCATCTGAATTATAATTCAACACATTCTCCATAGTTTTATTTCAAAACTAGTTAGTATCTTAACATATAAAACTTTTTTTTCAAAGGAATTTTACCTTTGATTTTTATAAAAATATAAACATTAAAATTAAAATAATAGTTATAACACTAAGTGATATAATAAGAGCATCTAAAATATGTTTTGCTTTCAAATCATTTTTGATTTCTTCTTTTGACATATATAAATCAGGAATGTTAGCCTCTGAATTTTCTGCAACTCTTGTGGCATATTCTGCAAAATTTACATCTTTTTTATCTTTTTGTTCCGCTTGATTTTGATATGTATTTTCTTTTTTAGACTTTACTTCCGTTTTAGGTTCTTCGTAAGGTTGTCTTCTTGTCTTTTGCTCTTGTGTTTTATGTTCTTCTTGCTTTTTAAAATCTTTTTTAGGTTCAGTTTTAGCTTTTTTTGACTGCTTTGGCTCGTTTTTTTGTTGCGTGGTTTGGCTTTTAGACTGAGCAAAGCCATTTTTTTCTTTATCAGCCAAAACCTGTGCGTAGGCAACATTTATCTCTGCTGATTTTTTTGCAGCAAAATTTTTATCACCCAAATATGTGTCTGGGTGATATTTTTTAAGCAAGTTTCTATGCGCACTTTTAATTTCTTCTTTTGTGCTTTCTTCTGTTACGCCAAGAATTTTATAATATTTGTTCATACAATCATATTTTATATTAATCAAAACAAAATTGCAATATCTTACTACGATTTTTGTTCAATTAAAACTAAATTTTCCCCTTTCTTGTTTGTGTAAACGGTCATCTTATGAGTAGTCAATTTTTCAGGACTTTCAAGCATAATTTTTTCATACGCAAAGAGCATATTTGAAACTTTATCTTCCAAATTTTCGCTTGGACACAAAATGAAAATTTCAAAATCATTAAAATCAACAATTTTTGCCTGCAATGCTGTTTCGCCATTCCTATAATCAATGTAAGTACCAAAAGTTATGCTTTTTGCAAGTGCTTTTAAGTCAACTAAAGTTCTGTTATTAATTTGAAAACAATTAAGCAAATTATTTAAAACTTCCTGAGTTTGCTCGCCTAAATTTATACTTTTATTAGAAGAATTTATCGTCAATTCGCTTATATCAAAAAATTGCCCTTCCGAAAACGCACTTAAATCAAAATCTAGACCAAATAAATCAAGTTTTATAGCGTTTGTGCTAACTGAAATAAAATTTCCTTCATTAATTCTTAAAACTTTTAATTCGTTATCTAAATAGCAGGTTCGGTTAAGCGAAGTTATTGCGTAAATTTCTTGCCTTTCCGCAATATGAATTATAAATTTATTTGGCAAAATTGTTTCAATATTTATCACTTTTACATACGGATATTTCTTTTCAATTTTGCTTGTCATTTCATCTTTATTTTTAAAAAATACTGTGCCACCCAAATCAATTTCACTTATAATTTGATTTTGCATTTCGTTCGTTATTATTTTATTACCAGTTTCAAATTCAATTTCCACACTTTTAAGCGAAAACAAAGTAAACATAAGCACATTAAGCGTTATCAAAAGTGCAACGACAACGCTTAAAACAATTATTAATTTTTTGTGTTTTCTCAAAAATTTCATCTTAAATTCTTGTAATTTCTGCCCCTATGCTTGATAGTTGGTTTTCCAGTTGATAATATCCGCGGTCTATATGCCTTACATTGTTTACAGTTGTATAGCCCTCTGCAACAAGCCCTGCAAGCACAAGTGCAACGCCGCCACGAAGGTCTGTGGCATTCACATCAGCACCATATAACTTCTCAACGCCGTGAACAACCGCAGTTCTGTCTTTAACGGATATTTTTGCGCCCATTTTAACAAGTTCTGGCACATGTTTAAACCTAGATTCAAACAAGTTTTCAACGACCATTGAAGTGCCTTTTGAAATGGACTGCAACGCTAAAATTTGAGCCTGCAAATCGGTTGGAAAACCTGGATAAGGCGATGTTTCAATTTTATTTATTGCTTTAAGTCGCCCATCTGATTTCAAAGTTAGTATATCATTTTCCAGTTTGATATTGCAAGCAGATTTTTTAACTTTTTCTAGCAATGCAATATTGTCTTCCGCCCTAAAATTTTCAATTTGAATATTTCCACCTGCCATCATGCCAGCAATCAAGTATGTGCCAGCAATGATTCTGTCTGGCATTGGACTATAAACACCCCCATTCAATTTTTTAACTCCTGTTATTTTTATAACACTCGTTCCAGCACCTGAAATCTTTGCTCCAAGCGAATTCAAAAAGTTTGCAAGGTCAATAATTTCGGGTTCTTTCGCAGCATTTATTATCTCCGTTTCGCCTTTCGTCAACACTGCTGCGAGCATAATATTTTCAGTTGCGCCAACACTTGGGAAGTCCAAATTCACTCGTCCACCACGCATATTTTTCCCATCACAAGTCAAATAACCGTGCTTGTCAATGATTTTAACATTTAGTGCTTTTAAACCCTTAATATGTAAGTCAATCGGCCTTGCCCCAATTTCACAACCGCCTGGGTAAGCCACTTTTGCGCGCTTAAACCTTCCAAGTATTGACCCTAAACTGAATATCGAAGACCTTAAAACTGACGCCAAATCTTGCGAGATATTTGATGAAGTGAGCGATGAACAATCAATTTGCAAGTTTTCATCGCTTTCTTTTACTTTACCACCCAAATTTTCCAAGATTTTACCCATGTTTATAATATCTATGTATTTTGGACAATCTGTTAAAACAATAGGTTTCTCAGATAAAATACAGCCAGCCAAAATTGGCAAATACGCATTTTTAGCGGAAGTTACTTTGATTGAGCCTTTAAGTTTCTTTCCGCCTTTAATCAAAAATTTATCCATACCTTCTCCATATTCCATACTATGCAAATGATTTTTGATGAGTTAAAGCAAAGCAAAACGCATAAGATATATGTGTTACAAAATTTTGTTGCAAAATGACTTTATATTTGTTAATATAATTTATAAGTGATATTAAATACAAAAATTATAGTCGCACCACTTAAATAAATATGATTTTTGTGAGGGAAAATTGAAAACTAAAAGCAAAAAAATTATTTCTTATCTTTTAATAATGCTTTTAATTGCCGCTATGGCAATGATTTTTGCAGCCTGCAAAGCGAATAACGAAGATTATTCCTATATGATTTCAAATGAGTTTACTCCTGCAAATGTTAGCATTATTGAGAACGACAAATACGACAATATCGCTATCAAACTTAACGAAAATCGAGATGTCAAAGTCCTTCAACTTTCAGATATTCACCTTGGCAATGGCGCTATGTCTGTTAAAAAAGACAGAAAAGCCATGAACGCCGTTTGTAAACTCATAGAAAACGCAAAACCAGATTTAATCATTTTAACAGGCGATATCGTCTATCCAAACTCCGCATTCACAGGCAGTTCAGACAACCTTTCAGCGTTAAAAATCATCATCAATATGATGGAAAAATATAGAACTCCTTGGACAATGTGTTTTGGCAATCACGATGCAGAATATATGGCAGATTATGGTAAAAGCGCACTTTGCGACCTTTTGGAAGATGAAAAATATAGTTATTGTCTTTTCAAACGCGGCCCAGACAATATTGGCGGCATGGGAAATCAAGTTATAAATATCTATAACTCCGATGACACATTCAATTCAAGTATTTTTGTGTTTGATAACGGAGAATACGCAGGAACAACGCAGTCAAGCGGCTACAACCCTATATCAAACGAACAAACAGTATGGTATAGAAGCGAAATTGAAAAAATGAACGCTGGCGAAGGCAAAACGATTCTTTCTTTTGCATATTTCCATGTTCCACTCAAAGAATATAAAATTGCTTGGGATTTATACCGCGACGGCAACAACGCAGTCAAATATGTTTATGGCTGGGCAAACGAAAATGGCGAAAACATCAGTTCCCCTTCCGAACGCGGCAAGTTCTTTGACACCGCTGTTGAACTCGGAAGCACAAAAGCCATGTTTTGCGGTCATAACCACCTGAACGATTTTTCAATAGAATACCAAGGTGTAAGGCTTACTTTCACAAAATCAATCGACTACATCGCATACTTTTTGCAAGGAATTGCAAACAAAACTGAACAACGCGGTTCAACAACTTTAATTATCAAAGGTTTGGACTCGTCCATGACATCAGATTTTGATATATACAACACAAAATTAACTGATATAGAATAATAAAAAAAGACCGTTTTAATTCGGTCTTATTTTATTAACTATAAGTTTATTCTCCAAAGGTAATTGATTTTGCATAATTTTGCATTTCTGGAATTAAATCTTCTTTATTTCTAATAAAGCAAGTCATTTGAACCATCCAAAATGCGCCATCATATTTGAAAACAAATGCTCTATAAAAATAACCATTTGAAGCAACTGTCTTATTGTAATCTGCATAAGTTAATCCGTCTTTCATTTCAACTCTGCTTACCAAGTCATTAAGGTCGATTATCAACGCCAAATATTCGCTTTCTGTTGAGTTTTCGTCTATATCTGAAATGCTTGACAACTCTTCAATAGTTTCGCGAGTGACCGTCACAATCATGTCGTCACTTTGATACATTTTTAAAAAATTTACATTGTCTGTTTCGGTGAAATCTGTTGTCAAAGTTATTTTCATGTCCATGCACTCAAAAGTCTTTGCGCGTGGAACAAACACAAAATACAATGCAATTATGCAGCCAATAATTATAATAACTGATGGAATTACAATCGCCAAAGTCTTTTTTAAATTGCGTTTCTTATCCCCTGGATTTTCAACAACATCACCACGCAAAGTTTGATTTTGTATTGCATTAATGTCTATTTTACTCGTTTGTTCGCTTTCTGTTTCAATTTCTTCTTTCTTTTCTTCTTTCTGTTCTTCTTCAATCTTATCTTCTTTATCTTCCATTTTATCTTCCGCTCCCCATTGAGTTTTTGTCTATAATTCTTTTTCTATATTTTTCAAGCACTTTGTCTAATTCTTCTTCCGCATTTAAACCAACTTCGTTTCCCAACGAGAGCAAAGAATACAAAACATCGCCATATTCCAATTTAAAATCTTCGGTTAAATCGAAATTTTGAGTGACATATTTACTATTTTTGAGATATTCTTTTGCTAATTCACCAAGTTCGCTTTGAATGTCCAAAATCCTTGCATGAACAGGCATAGGCTTTTCATGACAAGGCATATTTTTATTAAATTCTTGTACTTTCTTTTGCATAGTCACTACCTACATCAATTTTAAAATCATAATTACAATCAAGATTATTATCTCCATTATCAATGTAAACTGTTTCACAACCTAATGAATTTGCTAAATTAATAGTATTAGGCGAATCTTCAAAAACTACAATTTCAGATTGATCAAAACCGAAAAAAGTTTTACTATTTTCTAATGCATAAGATTTTTTTAAGTTCATGTCTAACATAGAGTAAACTTTTTCAAATTTGTTCTCTATACCCCAATGCTTTAAAATTTTTCTAATTGCAAATTCACTATTCGATGATAAAATATAAAATTTTAAATCAAGATCAAGTAATTCATTTATGTAATAATATGGTTTTAAATCGCTATTTAATATTAGATCTATATAATTTTTTAGTCTTTCAGAATAATGCGTATTATAATCAATCTTTATATTAAAATCTTGTTCTATCATAGCAAAAATTTCATTATCTGGATGTCCAATATATTTTTTTATATATTGTGAATTCAAATAAACACCATATTTCTCTAGAGATTTGTTATGCGCCAACCATGAATATTGTTCAGTTGCTGCAATAGTATTATCAAAATCAAGAACTACACATTTAATTTTTTTAGAAAACATCACACCTCCTTAACCATTTTTAGTATAAAGAAATTTTACTTTAAAGTCAATACAAAAATAAATACTAAATTTTGATTACAAATATAAACTATATTTATAAAAAAACCTTAAACGCGATGTCTAAGGTTTTTTAATTGATTATTTTCTTGGATTTTTAATGTTTGCTTGTGCTGCTGCAAGTCTTGCAATAGGAACACGATATGGTGAGCATGAAACATAAGTCAATCCTGCTCTGTGGCAGAAATCAACTGAACTTGGGTCACCGCCATGTTCGCCGCAAATTCCAAGTTTGATGTCTGGACGAACTGATTTTCCAAGTTTTGCTGCCATTTCAACAAGTTTACCAACGCCGTTTTGGTCAAGTCTTGCAAATGGATCTGATTCAAAGATTTTCCTTTCATAGTAGTAATCTAAGAATTTACCTGCATCGTCACGGCTGAATCCGTATGTCATTTGTGTTAAGTCGTTTGTTCCAAATGAGAAGAATTCTGCTGTTTTTGCGATTTCATCTGCTGTTAATGCAGCACGAGGAATTTCAATCATTGTTCCAATTTTATATTGAAGTTTAACGCCTTCTTTTGCGATAATTTCGTCTGCTTTGTTAGCAACAACATCGCGAACGAAGTTAAATTCTCTGCTATCGCATGTTAAAGGAATCATGATTTCTGGTTTAATATCATAACCATATTTCTTTTTAACTGTTAAAGCGGCTTCAATAACTGCTTGTGTTTGCATTTCTGCAATTTCTGGATATGTGATTGCAAGTCTTAATCCTCTGTGTCCCATCATTGGATTTACTTCTTTAAGATTTGCAACTGTTTCTTTTAAGCGTTTGAATGGAATGCCCATTTCTGCTGCTAATGCTTTGATTTCTGCATCTTCATGAGGCAAGAATTCGTGTAGAGGTGGATCTAAGAAACGAATAGTAACAGGATAACCTTTCATTTCTTTATACAAACCAATAAAGTCTTTCTTTTGCATTGGAAGCAATTTTTTCAATGCTTTCTTTCTTTCTTCAACTGTTGAAGAAACAATCATTTCTCTAACTGCTGGAATTCTGTCAGCATCAAAGAACATATGTTCAGTTCTGCAAAGACCTATACCTTGTGCACCAAAGTTATATGCAGTTTTAGCGTCTGCTGGTGTGTCTGCGTTTGTTCTTACTTCAAGCGCTTTATATTTATCTGCCCAAGCCATAACTGTTGCAAAGTCACCTGAAAGTGAAGCTGGAACAGTTTTAACTTCTTCGCCATAAATATTACCAGTTGAGCCATCGATAGAGATGTAATCTCCTTCTTTATATGTTTTTCCGCCAAGTGTGAACACTTTTTTAGCTTCGTCAACAACAAGTTCACCAACGCCAGCAACGCAAGCAGTTCCCATACCTCTTGCAACAACGGCTGCGTGAGATGTCATACCGCCTCTTGCTGTTAAGATACCTTGGCTAACTGCCATACCTTCAATATCTTCTGGTGATGTTTCAAGTCTAACAAGAATAACTTTTTTTATGCCTTCTTTAACCATTTCTTCTGCGCGTTCTGCTGTGAAAGCAACTGCACCACAACCTGCGCCAGGAGATGCTGGAAGACCTTTACCAATAACTTTTGCTTTTTTAAGAGCAGCGTTATCAAATTGTGGATGTAAAAGAGCATCTAATTGTTTAGGATCAAGTTTCATTAATGCTTCTTTTTCTGAAAGCATTTTTTCGTTAACTAAATCAACTGCAATTTTAAGAGCGGCTTTTGCTGTTCTCTTACCATTTCTTGTTTGAAGCATATAGAGTTTACCATTTTCGATTGTAAATTCCATATCTTGCATATCTTTGTAGTGTTTTTCAAGAGTATTTGCGATGTTTACGAATTGTTCGTAAAGTTTTTTATCTTGTTTTTGAAGGTCTGAAATTGGATTTGGAGTTCTAACACCAGCAACAACATCTTCGCCTTGTGCATTCATAAGATATTCGCCATACAATTTCTTTTCGCCTGTTGATGGGTTACGAGTGAAAGCAACGCCTGTTCCGCTCTTTTCTCCCATGTTACCAAATACCATGGATTGAATATTAACAGCAGTTCCCCAGTTTGAAGGAATGTCGTTAACACGGCGATAGTAAATTGCTCTTGGATTGTCCCAAGATCTAAATACAGCTTTAACCGCTTCCAAAAGTTGTGCTTTTGGTTCTTGTGGGAAATCATATCCCATTTCTTTTTTGAAGAGGGCTTTATATTTGCCAATCATAACTTTTAAGTCTTCTGCTGTAAGTTCAGTGTCTAACTTAATCTTTCTCTCCTCTTTCATTTTGTCGATGATTTTCTCAAAGTTTGCTTTTTCAAGACCAAGTGCAACATCTGAGAACATTTGAATAAATCTACGATAACTATCGTAAGCAAATCTTGGATTGCCAGTGAGTTCTGCCAAGCCTTCAACAACTTCATCATTGATACCTAAGTTCAAGATAGTGTCCATCATACCAGGCATAGAAACCCTAGCACCGCTTCTAACTGAAACTAAAAGTGGATTTTTCTTATCTCCAAATTTTTTGCCAGTGATTTTTTCAAGCTTTGTCAAATGATCCATGATTTCTTTGACAATGTCATCGGAAAGTTTTTTTCCATCATCGTAATAGCGAACACAAGCTTCTGTTGTAACAGTAAAACCTTGTGGAACCGGCATACCAATATTGGTCATTTCTGCTAAGTTAGCACCCTTGCCACCTAGAAGATTTCTCATGTCGGCGTTACCTTCGCTAAAAAGGTAAACATACTTCTTTTTTGCCATAATTTTCTCCTGTTTAAAATTTTTGTTGACATTTGTTTTCGATCAACTGGATAGATGATACAACAAAACAGCAAATTTTCCAAAAAATATTTGATACTTTTTTCAACAATTTTTTAATTTCTCATTTTAGACAAATAGCAAACATATAAATATGTTTAGGAGTTTAATATGAAGTTTAAAAAATGGATAGCCCGAATAATGATTGCACTCTGCGTAATTTCCACAATCGCACTTATTGTGGTCATATTCACAGGCTGCACAGCGAGTGCAAAAAGCGTAAGCGAATACCTTACAAATTACGACCTAAACCTAACTTTTGATGACGAAAACATGACCGTAACAGGCGTGCAAAAAGTTGATTATAAAAACAATACCGATGTATGTCTAAATCAACTAAAATTTCACCTATACCCAAACGCTTTCAGAGAAGGTGCTAAAATTTCGCCTGTCAGTTTGACAAACGAACATAAAGCCTACCCAAACGGCAAAAGCTATGGCAAAATTGATATCAAATCAGCCAAAGTTTCAGGTATGAACTGCTCACTTAAATTAAATGATTTGGATAACATCAACAACCCAAGTTACCAAATAACTGGCGAGGACGAAAACATTTTGCAAATCAACTTAACAAAGGAGTTGTTCCCTGACGACCGCATCGAAATTGAAATTGAATATCTCATCACATTGCCAAATGTAAATCACCGCTTTGGCTACGGCGATAACACAGTAAATCTTGGCAATTTCTACCCTATCGCCTGCGTGTATGAAAATGGCAACTTCAAAACCGATTTATACCACTATAACGGCGACCCATTTTATTCGGAAATGGCAAATTATAACCTTTCAATCACTTTCCCAAGCAAATATAAAATGGCAAGCAGCGGCAACCTTTCAAGCAGCAATTCAAGCGAAAATTTAACCACAAACACAATGACAGCAACAGCAGTCCGCGACTTTGCAATAGTTTTAAGCGACCAATTTGAAGTCATCTCAAAAGATTGCGACGGAGTCAGCGTATCTTACTACTATTTTTCCGATACCGACCCAGGAAAATCGCTTGAAACCGCATGCAAATCAATTTCAACTTTCAATAACTTAATCGGCAAATATCCTTATAAAACTTTGTCAGTCGTGGAAGCAAATTTTGTCCACGGCGGCATGGAATATCCAAACTTAATTTATATCGCAAGCGACATCACCGACCACACTCAATACGAACAAGTTATTGTCCACGAAACAGCACACCAATGGTGGTATAATGTCGTTGGCAACAGCGAATACGATAACGGCTGGCTAGATGAAGGCCTAACCGAATACACCACCGCCCTATACTACGAAATCAACCCAAACGAAGGCGTAGACAAAAACGCAATTATTAAAAACGCCTACTCAAATTATCAAATGTTTGTTGAAGTTTATAGCGGCGTATACGGCGACCTTGACACATCAATGGATAGAAATTTGTCCGAATTTAAAACCGAACCAGAATATGTTTATTTGACCTATGTAAAAGGTATGTTGATGTTCGACACACTACGCGAAATCTTGGGTTTTGAAAAATTTAAGAAATGCCTTCAACAATACTATTCAGATAACGCCTTTAAAATAGCCAAACCAGAGAATATGATTTCATCATTTGAAAAAGCGTCAAAAACGAAATTAGAATCCATATTCAACGCCTGGATAAACGGCAAAGTAATCCTACTCAACTAAAAAACTCCCCCTCGGGAGTTTTTTTATTTCCTGGTTTTAAAAATTAGGCATTTTTAGTATATAAAACATAACCTTCTCTATCACTTGATGCTGCTTTTGTAAATGAACCTGTAATGTATGATCCAACTGTCAAGCCATCTTTCACATAAACTTTTGTGGCATTATCCAATAAGTTGCTATCACTTGATCCAAGCCCCGCAATCGTTGTAGAGTCGATTAACACTGTTGTTAAAGAACGAAAGTTGAAAAATGCATATTGCGCTATCTCCTTTACTCCACTTGGGATAAGAATTGAATTCACAGCAGTATGGGCAGCTATATTTTCCCCAATACTCTCAACACTTGTCGGGATATTAATTGATTTGATATTATCACAATTCCAAAAAGCATAATCATTTATTTTTGTACAACCACTAAGCAAATTAATTGTTGCCAATGTTTTATCAATAATCCCAATTACGATTTTGGTGGATCCATTAACATAATAAGCGACTCCATTTTCTACTACAATATTCGTCAATTCATCAGCACTCGTGTGTACTACTTTTGCATAATAGCCTATATAACCATTACCATAAGTTCCTGGCGTTATTTCAAGCGAACTTAAATTAAATACTTCTGCCAACGCATAACACCTATAAAAGGCGTAATTTCCAATGTTGGCTATGTTTTTAGGGATTGTAATTGAAGTTAATCCTAAGCACTCTTCAAATGCTCTTGCACCGATACTTATAACATTTTGCCCAATTAGAATTGAAGTTATTCCTTTGCATTCTCTAAATGCATTGTCATATATTTCCGTACAATCATCTGATAAAACAACTTTCGTCTTTGTATTATCTCGTAAAGCTATTGCTATTTTAGTGGATCCATCAACATAATAAGCAATACCATCTTTCCCTTCTACTATTTTAGTCGGTATATCAATTGAATTATTTATTATTTTTGCATATTTCCCAACGCCACCATTAGAGTTTTCACCTTGCAGTATGTTTAAAGAACTAAGGTTATACACTTCCACTAATCGATAACAATTGAAAAAGGCATTATCAGCTATTTTAGTCACACTTTGCCCTATCACAATTGAAGTCAAATTTTCACAATTAGAGAACATATCTTCTTCAATACTTGTCAATTTATTTGATAATGTTACTGATTTTAATTTAGTGCACTCAGCAAAAGCGTTTTCATCAATGCTTGTTATATTATCTGGGATTATAATTGAAGTTAGATTAAGGGTCGCAAAGGCAGTGCCCTTAATCCTTGTTATATTTTTATCAGTAGGAATAGTGCCATTAATACTACCTAAGATTATGGTTCCGATGGTTGTATCAACAAGACAATTACTTATTCCTTTATATCTAACATTATCTTTATTAACAATAATACTATTTAAATTTGGACAACTAAAAGCATACCCTTCTTGGCGTTGATCAATCCCATATGAATTTTCAGAAACCTGACCTATATTGGTTACGCTACTTGGTATAATTATAGAAGTTAAATTTTTACATGGAACAAAAGCCAAGGCGCCAATAATTTTTAGATTTGAAGATAATTCAATATTTTTTAATGCACTGCCAGAAAAAGCTATCATATCAATAATTTCAACACTATCAGGAATTTTTATAAATTTTAAATTACCGCATTGAACAAATGCTCCAATTCCAATATTAATAAGTGAATCTGGCAAATCAATTGATTTTAAATCTGTCCCTCCAAAAGCCCATTGTCCAATACTTCTAGTTACATATTCTTCGTTATTTACAACTAATTTGCTTGGAATGTCAAGCTCTGTTGGGTTACCAACTGGACCTGTAATAGTTGCTGTTTTATCGGTATCATTTAATGAGAAGGTAAATGCATATTTTGGATTTTTCCCAACAAAAGTTTCACTTGGCGTATAAATTGTTTTTTCTTCTCCGGTTGCGGTATCTGTTGTTGTGGTTGATGTGTAGTCTTCTGGGGTTAATTCAACAACCTTTTCA
>URWY01000008.1 GCA_900551705.1 uncultured Bacillota bacterium
GGGGTATGTCAAGTAAATTGAGCACTTTTTTCGATTTTTTTGAAAAAATTTTTAATTTTTTGTGGCAATTGCCACCCCTTAGCCCCCTAAATTTGCCATTTTCAATCCAAAATTGCTACAAGGTAGCCAAAAAAAAGGCAACGATGTTGCCAAGGTTGCAAAAAAAACAACCTAACTTAAAAGATAGGTTGTCAATTTTAATAATCTTAACTATTTTTTATCATTTTTTTGTTCTCTTAGCAAATCTCGAATTTCTTTAAGCAATTCTTCTTGGGTTGGATTGTTCTTTTTGTCTTCCTCTTCTTGTCTTGTCTTTTCTTCCGCTTCGCGTTGAGCCTTTTCTTCTAAAATTTTTGCTTTTTCCGCTTCATACTCTGCTTTGACTTCTTTGTATGGTCTGTTTTCTTCTTTTGCTTTTGCTTTTAGCATTTTTCTTTCAGCTTTAACTTCTTTCTTAGATTGGTTAATCACATAACTTTCCATTTCTTTAAATTTCTTTTGAGAAGCTGTGACAATTTTGACCATAACAAAAATAGAAAAAGCAATAATTAAGAAATCAATAATTGTTTGAATGAAATTTCCGTATGCCCAGGTCAAAGTTGCAACACCTTCTGCATCGCGTCTTAAAACAACGCTTAAATCTGCTAAACTTGCCGCACCAGTTCCCCATGTAATCAATGGCATAATGATATCATTTACCAAACTTGAAACAATTTTATTGAATGCAGTCGCGATAATCAAACCAACAGCCATATCAAAAATGTTTCCCCTTGTAATGAACGCTTTAAATTCTTTAAAAAACTTTTTCATAAAAACTCCTTAAATTTCACAAAAAATATAACACAATATTCGCAAAATTACAAATATAATAGCAAAATAATTGACAAAAACTAAAATTTAAAATATTATACATAATGTTTTTTGTAAGCATACTCAGTTAATCACCATGTAGTTTTACAAAAATCTAAAAATTTTAGAACTTTTAGTTCATGCTGGTGTGGCTCAGCGGTAGAGCACCACCTTGGTAAAACAAAAACAGCACTTTTTCACTACTCAAAATTACCGCAAAATTCAATCAAAAAACAGCATTTGCTGGTGTGGCTCAGCGGTAGAGCACCACCTTGGTAAGGTATTTTAGGCAAAAAAATCACAACTTAATAACTTCAAAATTTATGGAGCAACAACTTATGCTAACGTAGC
Source organism: uncultured Bacillota bacterium (assembly GCA_900551705.1). Lineage (GTDB taxonomy): Bacteria > Bacillota > Clostridia > Christensenellales > UBA1242 > UMGS687. The sequence continues at coordinate 1,201 of URWY01000008.1, forward strand.
TCAGTAGGTAGAGCACTTGCTTGGTAAGCAAGAGGTTCGGCGGTTCGAGCCCGCTCGTTAGCTCCAGATACAAAAACCCTTTATTTATCGGCATTTCAGCCATATTGAAGGGCTTTATTTTTTTGTATTTTTTACCTCAAAATTACCTTTTTTTATGGAGCCAAATCTATTTTTGGACTACGGAGTAAACAGGGCTTTTTTCTTCAATTAAAAAATTTTCAAAACTCCACATTGGCGAGTTTTGGCGAGTTAAAGCGGGTATCGTTGCTCTCATTTGCTCCATAGATTATTTAAACGCATCTTGTATGATTTTTAGCATTTCATCATTGTAAATATTAACATTATTATAGATTTCAAGTGTAGTTTTAACGGACTTATGTCCAAGCAGTAATTGTATAATTTTAGGATTTACTTTCTTTTCAAAAAGTAAAGTTGCAAATGTATGTCTAAAACTATGAAAATGAATATTATAATTTTCATAGCCATATTTCTTGTTAAATTTGTCTAATAATCTTTTAGTGCCAGAATAACTACGCAATAAACTATCATTCCCAAATAACAAAGATTTTTGTGAGTATTTATGTTTATTTCCTTGTATTACTTTCCATTCAATCAAGGCTTTATACAATTCATCAATAATAGGAACTACCCTTAAACTACATTGTGTTTTTGTCGTTCCTATTTTCTTTTTACATAAAATGGTATTGCCATTTTTATCAAAAGTATAATCATTAACAAGAGATGAATTTATATAAATTGCTCTTTTATCCAAGTCTATATCATCCCATTTTAGCGATAATATTTCACCAATTCTTAATCCAGCATACAATCCAAGCACACATATTGTTTTCAATGGTAGATGATTGTTTAAATTTGCTATAAAACTTTGTCTTATTTCTATTGGTAAAGCCTTATATTTATTTTCACACTTTTCATAGGGATATTTGATATTATTTAAAATTATTGGATATGTATCAATGTAATTATTTAGCACTAAAAATCTTGAAAATTGGTTTACTAAGAATTTTGTTTTCATAAACGAATTTTTAGATAATTGTTTATTTAATAAATAGTTAAAATAGATTAGAAGTGTATTGTTGTTTACCACATTTATGTATTTATTTTCAAAATAAGGTTTTATGTATAATCTATAAACCATTAAATTGCTATAAAATGTGGATGAACTTACACATAATTTCTTGATATTCATGAGCCAATACAAAAACACTTCATTGAATAAAATTGTTTCTTTATCTTTTGCAGATAAAGTGTTATCATCTCCATATTTTTCATAAAACTTTCTTATAGCTTCAATCTTAGTGTTTGCTCGTGTTTTTACTCGCTTTTTTACTCCGTTAATGCTCATACTTTTTGCAAAGAACCAATAATTATTTGAAAAATAAAGCGACCCATTTCCATTAGGTCGCCTCATTTTTCTTATTTCTTTTTCCATTTGTTTATACCTCCATATATGGAGAGTATACTTTAAAATAAAAAACTAGAGATATAATCTCTAGCAAAACTCTTGCATTAAGCGTCAGGCAATATCCAATTCACACGCAATAAGCAAGAGTTTTAATCATTTGTTTTGCCATAATTAGTACCTCCTTAACTAGTTCAAGAAAGATATTTTTTATAACCATAAATGAATATTTGTTGCGAATCGCCATCTTTGAAATGGTAAATATTGCCAAGTTTTATAATTTTAGATTTATGCTTTCTATCCATTGATAATCATCGCTTTCCAAATTTGAAAGTATTTTTAAGAAATTAGTACTAGGAGTTGTAGTATCCTGTTGAGAAATGTTCTTTAAATTACATTTCATTGTTTGAAAATTATGAAGCGTAATCTTTTTCATTATACAATCAACTTGGTGCTTTGTTGCCCTATAATCATCAATACCTGTCAATTTTTTAATTTCCATTGCATTAACATTCTTTAATCTACTTTTTAATTTCACATTATCAAAATGTGAAAGAATAATTTGCATGGTACATGGATTTCCAAAATAAATTAAATCAAGAACATCAGTATTTTTATTAAGTCCATGAAAATCTTTAATTTGTTTTTTTAGATCTTTATATTGTATAAAAGGATTATTATCTGTATCACAAAAAATAACAACCAAATCGTAATTGTCGCTTTGGTATGCATTACTATACATATCAAAAATTTTGCTAATACCATCTGCATTTAAAGGATTAATTGTTAATTTATTACTAAACACCTTTAACTGTTTCAATTTGCTAATATATGCAAATTCTTCATCGCCCTCACACACAATACAAACACGTTTATTAGTTTTAATCTTTGGTAATTTATTTTTCATTTTTTACCCCCAATAACCATGAAATTAAATCAGGTTCAGGGAGATTTGCTATCATACCTCTTTTATACAAATCATTTACATCTGTAACACCAGAACGAACACCATCTCTTGTTTTAAAATCGTTTAACGAATATAAATACGTACGTTCAGAATCTTTATCAGCAAACCAAATCTGCTCTTTTCTTAATAATTTTTTACAATCCATTAGATTAATATCATGCGTTGTAAAAATAAGCTGACCATTAGTATTTGATAAATTATTGTACATTGCTATAATTGCTCTTGAAAGCTTAAAATGTAAACCACTATCTAATTCATCAATAAACAACGTTCCACCATTTTTAATATTTTTTATAATATAACTAGCAACTGCCGCTATTTTCTTTGTTCCAGTAGAATCAAATAATACAAAAGGAACAGCCTTATTTTTATGATATGTTACAAGCTTTAAGAGATCCATCATCTCTGGTGTGCGAAATAATTTTTCTTCTGGCAATGATTTTGAGTCATTTTTTTGATCTTCAAACTCTATTACTACATTTTCATTAAACTCAAAATTATTAATTTCTAGGTCTGCTTTCTTGATAAATTCAACAATCTCTTTTGCATTTTCATCCTTTTTCTTCATTTCTTCAAGAGTTTGTGTAATAGGTATATTTACCATATTTAAAATATAAATTTTAGAAGCAAAATCAATATAGATATTTTTTATATTTTCTATATTATCAAAACTGTTTGTTTTTGCCGTGTATAAAATAATGTTATCATTAGATAGATTTGGTAACAGGTTTTCAAATTCCAAGTTTTCACATTTATATATATTATTTATACAATCCTTTAAAATTAATATTTTTTCTTTATCTTTCTTAGTTGTATCAAAAGTGGCATATTTTTCATAAATAAATTCATTAGTTTTCGTATCATACTTAAAATCAAATGAATAACCTTTAAGATCTCTTATAAAGGAAACCCCTAGAGAAGCGATTGTATTATTTAAAAATATATTTGTTTTAATGTCTGTAATTTTATTTAATAAAACATTTTTTAACGTTTTTGCTGCATTTATTAAACATGTCTTTCCAACATTATTTTTACCATATATTCCTAATGTTTTTAAAATATTATATTCATTATATGTCTGATAATTTGTAAAAAATTTTTTTGACTTTATATCAGCATCTAACGATAGTTCAACCTCATCGTTAAAAGCTTTAAAATTTGAAATTCTTAAACTTGTAATCATAATCATTTCCTCCTTATAATTATATTACAATTATATATAATATGTGCAAAAAATATACACATCATATATAAAAAACACATAAAAAATAGCAAAAAATATATTTTTGTGCATTTCTATAACACAATAATAACATATTAAATTAATAAAATCAATATTATATGTCATATTTTTTTAATTTTTTTTATAAACATTTATTCCTTTATTAAATTTAATATTATACTAATTTAGCGAATTTCGGCGAGTATTGGCGAGTTATGGCGTGAAATAGGGTTCTAAGTTTTGGTAAGGTGGGGGTCACGGGTCCGATTCCCGTCACCAGCTCCATTATTAAGAACCCTTGAAACCCTAGTAAAATAGGCACTTTCAAGGGTTTTTCTTTTGCAATAAATTTTGCTTAATTTTAGGCTAAAAATACAATAGGTGTAGTAAACTGCTCCAAAAAGTGTAGTAAAATTGCATAAAAAAAGACCGAGAGTTCAATTTCCAAACTCTCGGTCTAATTCGCTCTAAAACTATCTAAAACTAGTGTAATAGGTGTAAACTAGTGTAGTAAATTTTACATCTCAAAATCTTTTTCTCGTTTGCGTTTTCTTTCTTTTCGTTCTTTTAGCATTTCTTCTAACATCAAATCAAAATCTTCATCAGACAAATTTTGAAGATTAGATTTCTTTTCTTCTTGTTCTCCTTTATTTTGATTGTTTTGCTTTCTTAAAATTTCATTTTCATTTAGTCTATCGTTTAAGCGATTTGTGCTTTCTTTCACATAATCACTATTGACATTGTTGTAGACAGTGATTGTTGTTTTTACGTCTTTGTGACCTAAAAGTTGTTGAATTACTTTTGGATTTTCGTTAAGTTCAAACAACATATTTGAAAAAGTATGTCTAAGTCCATGAAAATGTATGTTTAAATCTCCCAAATGATTTCGCCTAATAAATCGATTAAATATCATTCTACAACCCGAATATGTGCGAATTGTGCCATCATCATTTGCAAACACATAAACATTAGGATTTGTTAAATCTATCCCCACATCAATAGAATGCTTATGTTGTTTTTCTTTCCAAGCAATAAGTTCGTTATAAACAATATCTGTCACTGGCACTTCTCTCACAGAACAAGCGGTTTTGGTGCCACTTACTATTGTTGTTCTTTCAACTATGTTTCCATTGCTATCAAACTTTGTATCTTGCGTTTCGGCTTGTGCGACTTTAATAATTCTTTTTGCAAAATCAATATGTTTCCATTCAAGAGCAATGGTTTCGCCACTACGAAGTCCAGCAAACATCATCAAATAACACATAGGTTTAATAAAGTTCGCCGGGTCTTTTTCTAGAGCATTTAAAAATTTATCTCTTTCTTCTGGTGGAATTGCCTTATATGGATTTCGCTTTTCATAATTGCTTTTATCTCTTGTTCTAATCTTTATCTTATTTGTTGGATTAACTAAAATCCATTTGCTATCAATCGCATATTCGCAAAACTGATTAAAGATAAATTTTATCTTTTTTGCCACTGCAACAGAATACCCATTCTCCAACATTCGATTTACAACTTTTTGAATTGTCATTGTGTCTAGTTCATAGATTTTCATATTTCCAACAATGGGTTCAATGTGTAATTTATAGTTTCTAAAAATGCCTTCAAAAGTTCTTGATGTGACTAACGACTTTTTAAAAACAAGCAACCATTCACTCATAAGTTCACCAAGTCTTTTGTTCTCAATTTCTTGATATGCTGTGTTCTTAATTCTTCCATTTATCTCTGTGAGTTTAGCAGACACATCGGCTTTACTTTTTCCATAAACATATTTCTTTTTCTGTCCGCCATTATCTTCAAAACCAGTAGTAATATATCCGCACCATAATCCATCTTTTCTTTGAAAAATACTTCCTTCGCCATTCGCTCTACGAGTGCGTTTTTGAACTTTCTTTCTAGCCATTTTGCACCTCGCTTTGGTTATTGTTTAGTGTCAACCAAGTAACGAAATTAAGCACGCTTACGACTTGTCGCTTGCCAACTTTTGTTGTTGGAAAACTTTTGCTTCTGAGCAAATTCCTAACATTATCTCTGCCAAGCCCAGTGATTTTGATAAGGTCCTCGCAATCCAAAAAATCTTTGTTATATTTAGTTGAAATACGGTCAACTTCCGATTGTATTAAATTGTTTAAATTTAGATTTGTATTGTTTAAATTCATAGTTTAATATTCCTTTTGTTTGTAAGATTTTTTCTTTCTACAATCTCTTTCTAAATCTATTAAAATCTATCCGCTATCAAAGCGAGATAGAAGTAGCAACTTTGTTGCCAAGAAGAAGTGTTGGGTATCCCAACAGCTTCCAAAATGACGAGAAAACATAGTAAATTTAAGTGAATCAGTTAAAAAGCCGATTTTATCGGGCTTTTACGCACATCTCCTTTTATATTATTTTTACATAGTCGTTCGGACACCATTTGTCCGTTCGGGAATGTTTTTTGTCAAAAATTTTAACTTTTTATATCGAAAAACAATCGGAACTATGCTTACCGCATAAAAAACAAGTGAAAACAAAACAACAAATAATGTTGAATTTGCTATATTTTCCAAAACATAGGCACTTAACAAGCAAAATGTGATTCGCCCCAAATTGCTTCCCGCCTCAAATTTTGCCATATTCGCTTTATTATCAAATGTTGCAAAAATTAAATTTAAACCGCCATAATATAGAACATCTAAAATTGCATAAAGCAGCACCAAAACAAATACAATCCATATATTCATTTCAATCATCAACAGAAAGGCACCACCGACAATTGGAATTATAGATAAAATTAAACATAAAAACATATTTTTGTATAAAATTTTTAAGAACAGCAAACAAAACTGATGCGAAAAAATAATTTGCTGCTAAATAAACAAAACTCAACATCAAATTACCAGTTGCTTTCAGAATAAGCAACAGAATAAAAACCTTTATAGTTGCATCAGCCATACCTCTGAACATGCGATGCAAAAAAATATATAAGGAATCCCTTTTTATAAAAGTGATTTTATCACATAAATTTAAATATTCTAAATTAATTAAAATAACTTTCAAAAAAAAACTTATATTTTGTTCAGTTTTTTGTTTATTCGTTATTTTCATGTTAGTTCAAAACCGCTTAAATAGTGTCATATTTAAATTTAAAATTTGTCAAACTTAAATGCTTTTTTAAACATATGCGAAATTATTAATTCGTCATTAACATAAACAAAAAAGTTTGTTCTAATTTAGTATTAAAACAAACTTTAATAATGTATATTGCTATAACAAAGACTCTCAATAATTTTCTTCTTCTTTAAATTTTTTCTCAGTTACTAAATCATTTTCTTCTGATTTTATGTCAAGCTTTTCTCTTGAATTATCATTGTTATATCCACGATGTACAGATTGAAAAACTTTCATCCAATGATATTCTTTTTTCAAAATATCTGTTTGTCGAATTTTTGTATCGAAAACTTCTAAAATTGAATATTGAAAGTTTTCTTTAATATATTCAACACCATTTTCACCATTTCTTTTTTCTTTAAAGGCTAGATTCCCGCCGTCAAAACTTTCTATATAATTTTTCCATCTGCCAAAAATACCATCTGTTCCAGTCGCTGAGCCTATGTAAAGTTTTCCATTTGATTTATCAGTTATACAATAAATCCCTTTTACACTTCTTAATGCTTCTTTCCAATCAACAGAAGTCTCAACTTCTTTCAATTGATCAAAACTTAAAATTACTCTATCATATCCAGGAAATGGTCCTAAATCAATAGTATTTGTTGGTAACATTTCATAAACTTCTGGGTTAAAATCTTTTTGAACATTTATATATGGTTTATTGTAAATCTCCCTACTTATTGATTTATCTAATTTGACAATTAGTCTTTTTCTATACTCAACATAGTTGTCCATTAAAGTCAATTTATATCCGATTCCATTGGATACTTCGGGTATAATTTTTTCAACCTTATACATTCCCCCAAAAATATAATATTCGCTACCCAAAGGATAATATTGTGCAAAAGTTAACAAATATTTTGCTTTATTTAAGTTATAATTTGGAGAACATTTATCATCTATCCAAGAATTCATTACAATCCATTTTTTATAATTTCCTTCATGCTCATCTGCTCGCAGTAAATCCCAAGCGAGATTACCTTTGCTATTGTGCATATTAAATTTAACTTTTGTTTCCTTTGGACTATTTACTTTAAAAAAATCCTCAAATTTTATCATTTTGATTAACTCCTTTTTAACAATCTTACAGCATATTTTTTCAACAACAAACTTATTTATATTTTTTACCAAGACAATCAATAATATTTTTAATCTTGTTTCTCGTTTCTTGTGGAGAAATTAGTTCTATATCTTCACCATATTGTAAGCACCAATAGATAAGCGAAGTTTCGTTTGCTGTTATATCTGCAAATATTGAGTTTTCTTTTTCATAAAGACTAGCATTTTTACCAAACCATTCTTCAACATAATTTGCAGCTTCTTCTCTATGAATTTTTACTGTCGCATTTATCGTTTTTGTCGCAAACATATAAATGTTTTCATTTGCATATTTTGCAATATCTAATCCATTTTCAAAACCTTTAACTAAAGCTACTGGTTTTATTGGTGTGCCTAAAATTTTAATGTTATGTATTCTTTCAAGTTTATAATTTCCTATTTCATCAAAATAATCATAATTACAAACTAAAAAATATTTTCCTTGATTATTTATTAGGCAATATGGGTTAACTTTATAGGGGTGCTTTTTTGTATTATTGCTTTTATATCCATTTCTAATATAATCAAACTCAATCTGTTTGTTATTTTCAATAGCTTCGTTAATTATATCAATATTATAGAATAGTTCTTTACTATCAGTTCTATTAAGTTCATCTGCTTTATACACATATTTATATTGTTTTCGCTGATAAACACTTAAAAATTCTGATAGTTTTTTCGCAAGTTCTCTTGATTGCTTACTATTTATGCTTTTACTGGAAAATACAGCGTCAACCAAAAACCTAATTTCACTTGGTTCAAACTCTCTACTAGCCAGATATGAGCCAGCATTTGTTTTAACAATGTCATAACCAAAATCTATCAAACTATCTATATTGGCACCAATCGACTTTCTTTCGCAAGTCATTCCATAAATATTGTTTATTTTAATAACTATATCATTTTGAGATAATAAATGATTTTCATCACTATAATCTCTTAACACTTGTAATGTGTAAAGAATAGAAAGTTTTTTATTTGATGATGATGGCATATATTCTCCTTAATGTTAATTGGTTCTATAACCACTTCTTCCTAATGCTTCTTGTAATTTTCTTTTGAATTCTCTTTCATCAACCATATCATCAAGTTTATAATCAAATCTTGCGCCATTGTAACTTGATGAAGAACGAACATCTTTTGCTCCAGCAGTAGACAACAAACTCTGTATTTCTTTTTCCGGATTGGCACACTTAATTGTATATCTGACTTCAAGTTCCCCATTATAATTCCTTCTTATATCAATATTTTTTGCTCCACTATGCGAAAGTTGTGCCTTAATTTCATTCTCTGGTTTTTTAAATTCTACATTAATGTTTGAATATTTCATTTTAATTTCTCCTTTATGATAACATATATCTTTTTATTTTGTTTTAATTTTTTATAATTTTTTTTATATCTTCTGATATTAGCAACTTTTTCTTGTTTAATTCACTTGCTAGTTTGTCTAATGTGCCACGATTTTCAATTAGTATTTGTTTTACTTGTGTATAACTCTTTTCTAATTCATCATTAATGGATTTGTTTTGAAAAAATTTTTGCAATTCAGACACTTCGAAAGAAAAATACGAAGAACATTTATCAAAACCAATTCCCACATATTCAATGATAATTCTTTTTACCACATCGACAGCTCTTTCAATATCTGATGAACAGCCAGCATCAAGTGTGCCGTATTTTATTTCAGTGGCACATTTTCCACCAAGCAAACATAATACTCTATTTTTCATAGATTTAACTGATTGCCAATAGCTTTCATCTCTGTAATATGCTGTAAAACCACCAATTGATGAACCTTCATGCCCGCCGATAGAAATCATTGTTACACTTTCGGGTTCCAAAATTTCGGCAATCAAAGCATGTCCAGCTTCATGATAAGCAGTTTGTTCATTATCCTCACAAGTTCCATTTTTTATCGTTTCAGGAGCGTTGTAAATAGTTCTAATACAAGCCCTTATAATATCGTCAAACTCAATTTTATCTTTATTCTCAAATCCTGCGTAAATCCCAGCTTGGTTTATTATTGTTTCAAGTTCTGCACATGACCTGCCATTTAAAATTCGTGCCAATTGCTTAACATCTAGATTAGCAACTGTATTCTTTCCGCTAAGGTAATGCTTGATTATCATTTCAGCATCTATCCCTTTTGGTGCTTTGATTTCGATACTAGTATCAAACCTTCCAGCTCTTAGCAAAGAATCAGGGACTAAACGCAAATCATTTGCGGTTGCAATTACAAACACTTCAGAAGATTTAACATCATCAATACACGATTGAATAGTTACATATTCTTCTGCGTTCTTATGGTCTTTGTCTTCGTTTGCAAACTTATCAAAATCATCTAACAAAATTAATGATGGAGCATTGTTTTTTGCATCTTCAAAAGTCTTTTTGATGTATTTAATAAATTCATCATCAGGCAAATTCTTTCTGCAAATATAACATTTTTTACCACATTCTTCAATAAATGAATTAGCAATCAATGTTTTGCCTACACCGGGTTCTCCATAAAGTAACAGACCTTTCGGAATTTTGACACCCAATTTTTGATACTTATCGCTATTTTTTATTACATCACAAATTCTTGCAATTTCTAACTTAATAGCGTCATATCCAATGACCTTATCAAAACCATTCATATGATACCTCCTTTGAATTACAGTTGTATTATACTAAAATCGTTGTCCCAAAAATCGGACAACGATACCAAACTTAAAATTTTATTATTTTCAAGCAAATTTACTATAAATAAAAAAACACCTTATAAAAGGTGTTTTCATTTTTCTTAACAGACTATTCAAGTGGGTTAAGTTTGTAACATCCAAGAAGAGCACAGATCATATCATAAATGTTCCAAATTTCGCCGATGATAAGGAAGTTCAATAAGAATTTTACAAGAGCGATTTTCCATGAACCTTTCATGTAAAGCTTATCAATTCCTAACCAGCCTAAAAAGAAACAAATTAAGAAAAGAACGATTCTTCCGCCAAAACCTTTTTGTGAACTTTTTGCCATAATATCCTCCTTGCAAATATATTAACACATAATTATTTATATGCAAAATATTTTAAACAAATTCTTAATTTAGTCCAAAATTTTTATTGATGGTTTTGTCAGATAAACATTATTTACTTCTTCAAAAATGTCATGCAATAAGGTTCGATAAGAGAATTGACAGTGATGCCATTTGCCGTGCATTTGCCGTTATCATTAAAAATGCAATCTGCTTTACAGCCAATTTTCATTGTTTTTACATCACGCTGCGTTGCGAACTCAGGGGTTTCCTGAAAAATAGACTTTGATAAATCTGGTTGATTTTTATCCCCTTTTACAAAGGTTGTGCAATCAACTTTTTTACCTATTAAAATTCCTTTTGCTTGACAAGTTTGCCTATCGTTATATTTGCAACTTGTTTTTCTACATCTTATATCCATAATTCACCTACAAGTTATTTTGAACTTTTTAACGGCAATTATACCTTTATGTTTGACAACCGATTAAAAAATCGGCTATATTATTAGCAAGGAGATACATATATGCAAGTTATTTTACAATGCGATGTCAAGGGAACAGGCAAAAAAGGTCAAATTGTTAATGTTTCAGATGGCTATGCAAGAAATTTTTTACTTAAAAGAAATTTGGCAAAAGTTTGCAATAATGAAAGTTTAAGTGCAAACAATCAGCAAAAAGAAGCACAAGCATTTCACAAAGCGGTAGAACTTGCCGAAGCAAAAGAATTAGCAAATAGATTGAAAGGTGTGAAAGTAACTTTAACAACAAAATGCGGCGAAAATGGCAAAATTTTCGGGTCAATCACATCAAAAGAAATTTCAGAAAAATTGATTTCACAAGGTTTGAACATTGATAAGAAAAAAATTGTGTTGCCAGCACCAATTAAAAATTCAGGTTCATACACAATCACAGCAAAAATTTACCCAGAAGTTTCAACAACTTTCTCCCTTGAAGTTATCGCAGAATAAAACAAGAGCAAACAATGTTTGCTCTTATTTTTGTTTATCTTTTATCAAAAATTGAAAGTTGTTTTATTTCTTGCAATTTCAAATATTTGTTGTGAAAATTATATTTATTTTTAATTTCTTTGATTATTTTATGTAAATTTATGTTATATTCTTTGATTTTTTTGCTATTTGAATATAATTCTTTAATTAATCTTGCCTTTTCTGGAAAATTTTTATCAACAAACTCAAAGAAAGATTTTCGCGTTTCGCCATACAAATTTAGCATGTCCACAGCAACAAAATCTAAGTTCAAATTTTTTGCAAGTTTGATTATATTTTCTAAATTTTGCTTGTCGTCTGTAATGAATGGAATTACCGGCATCAAATGAATGCCAACGAGCGCATTCGTTTCGCTTTTGAGTTTTTTGGCTGTTTCAATACGCTTTGAAATAGGCGTCGACCCAGGCTCTAAAATTTTGCCAAGACTATCATCAGTTGTGATTATCGATAGCGCAAGCGAAATGGGAAATTGGCTTGACATCTCTTTTAACAAATCAATATCTCGCAAAATTAAATCAGATTTCGTTGACATGTAAAAGGAATTTTTATGTTTCAACATCACCTGCAAACATTTTCGCGAAAGTTTCAAATCTTTTTCAATCGGCTGATAACTGTCACAAACTGTGCCAAAGCCAATTAGGTCATGCTTCCAAGATTTTTTTGAAAGTTCAAAATCTAAAATTTCAGCAATATTTTCTTTAAAATACACATTATTGAAAAAATTTTTGTCATCGTCCAAATATTTATGAGAATACATTGCATAACAATACGAGCAATTATGCTCGCAACCGCGATAAACATTTAAATCATATTTATATGGCGTAAAACCGCTGTCGTTTTTATTTAACGCAACTTTCGCAAGAATTTTTTTATACATATTCACATATTACCACTTTAACATTTGTATTGCAAATTATAAATCTGTCTTGTTAAAACGCCTCATGGACACCACACAAGTTATAACATTTAACACAATGTAAGTCACAACGCCAACAAGTAAAATAATAAGTTTATAAACGCTAAATTGCGTGTCTGGCGTGTCAATCGCACTCGCAATAACCGGCACAGCGTGAACAAGAGTTGTGACAATAAAAATTATCACAAAATCAACAATCGCACCAATTATGAAAGGCACGCCAACCTTGTTCGGATTTTTAAAATATTTTGGGAAAAATATGATGTTAAATACCGACAAAATAATAAGTCCAAAACCAATCAACGCCATGTTCGCTTCCATGCCCGCCACATTGTCCATATTAATCGTATATGTTTTAATAATTGTAAAAATAGTTACTAAAAAAACCAAAGCAAGTTGCAAAATAATACAAAGAAGTATTCTTGCAAGCGCAACTTTTTTCTTTTCAACTGGCAAAGATACAGTGTAATTGAGATCCTTGTTTTCCCTTCCGTTTAAACATATAAAGAACACCGATAAACAAGAAAAGAAAAACACAACTTCGTATAAATAATTTGGAACAAAAACAAGCAGCGAAAACAACAAAAATATGATGGAAGTCGGATGCAACGCGAGCATAAATTCTTTTTTCAATAATTTTTTCATTTTCTGCCCCCTTCAATTTCTAAATGCACCATAATTTCATCCAAACTAGGCGCCGAAACATTCAGATTTTCAGTTTTTGCATCAGACTTTATAAGTCCTTCAAAACCATTTTTAACCTGCTTTAAACCAACAATTTGTTCTTTCAACGCACCAATATCGCTTTCAGCATCAAATTTAACAAGTTTATACGCATTTAAAACATTTTCCAGCGTGTCGCTCATTAAAACTTCGCCATTCGATACATAAATCAAATCGTCACTAATACGCATCAAATCGCTTGTGATATGAGTTGAAAACAAAACCGTCACCCCAGTTTTTTTAACTAAATCTAAAATTAAGTCGCAAAATTCTTCACGCGATAATGGATCAAGCCCGCTTGTTGGCTCGTCCATAATCAAAAGTTTAGCATTATGCGATAGCGCCAGCGTGATAGAAAATTTGACCTTCATGCCCTCCGATAATTCTTTTATCTTTTTATTTTCGTCAAGCCCAAAAAAATTCAAATATTCCCTATATTTTTGCTCGTCCCATTTGGAATAAAAAATTGATGTTGCTTTGCTTATTGCTTTAATGGTTTTTAATTGATAATAATCAAATCCGCCACTAACAAAACCGATTTTTTCTTTAATTTCTTGCTCATTCTCTCTAAAATTTAAACCAAAAAACTCAATTTTGCCGTCAGATTGTATCAGATTTAAAATGCTTTTTAAAATGGTGCTTTTGCCCGCCCCATTACGCCCAATCAAGCCAACAATATGCCCTTCTTCAATAGAAAACGACACATTTTTAAGTTCAAAACTCGGATATTTTTTTACAAGATTTTCAACTTCTAAAACTTTCACTTGTTGCCCCCATGCTTGATAAGTTTACTCATACCTTCCCAAAATTTTTCTGCATTTTCAAGAGATTGCAAGCCCACACCTTGATTTATATCAGCAAGCAAAAGCAAACAATCTCCTGGTTTAAAATTAAACATTTCTCTCACTTCTTTTGGAATTACAATTTGCCCCTTGCTACCAATTTTTACCATTGCCATAAATTTGCCTTTTGGAAATTCTCCCTCCATAACCCCTCCATTAAATAATACTTTCAAAGTATGAAAAGTATAACTTGTAATACCAATTATTTACCACATTTTCTCCAATAAGTCAAACAAAAAACACCCACAATCGTGAGTGCTTTTTTGTTTCCTGGTTTTAAAAATTAGGCATTTTTAGTATATAAAACATAACCTTCTCTATCACTTGATGCTGCTTTTGTAAATGAACCTGTAATGTATGATCCAACTGTCAAGCCATCTTTCACATAAACTTTTGTGGCATTATCCAATAAGCAACTATCACTTGATCCAAGCCCCGCAATCGTTGCTGAGTCAATTATAACTTCTGTTAAGTTATTACATCTCCAAAATGCACTTTCACCGATACTTGTTATATTATCTGTAATTTCAATAGTTTTTATAGTTGAAAAGTCAAATGCTCCATAGCCAATTTTTTCAACTTTTTCACCTATTACAATTTTGTCACATTCAAAATATTTTAAAGCATATTCTCCGATTTCTAAAACATCTTTAGATGTAAAAAAATTGTTTGATGTTTCGCATAATGTTGAATATTCGAAAATAAATTCATATTTGCTAAAATTTGGATCATTACTATGGTCTGATCTAAATGTAAATTGATCACTATTAGAATATGCCGTAGCTTCAAATACATTATTAAATTCTTTAATAAGTTCTTTCTTTCCTTGATATTTATATGAAAATTTGCATGGATAAGAAACTGTTATTAAATCACTCAGAAACCCGTCTTCAGAACTAAGATAAGTAGGGTTCAAATTAAATTTTATTAACTTAAAATCTCTATTTCTAACTTTAACTGTATTTGGAATCGTTATTATTTTATCAGAACCTAAATATTTACTAATAGAAAGACCATTTAAAATTTCATAAAGTTTTCCTTCTTCTAAATTAATTCCATTAGTTTTGTAAGTGAACCCAGTATATTCGCTATCCCAAAGTCCAACAGTGTAACCTTTAACAGTGCCCTTTTCTGATTTTGCTGTCACTTTCAACGCTGTTTCTGAAAGATAATCGTTTGCGAAATCTTCTGCTTTTTCTCCAAATGTTTCTTCAGCACCAGTTGAATATTTCAAAGTGATATAATCAACATTTCTTGTATCAAATTTCAATGTCACTTCTTCATCATAAGGGAATTTTGTTTCTCTGAGTAATGATTGTTTCTCGCCAATTGTAACATTAATATCACCGACACTCGATGCAATTTCGTCTGCTGTAAATTCGGTTTGAGTTCCTGATTTAACTATCTTACCTTCGTCAACCTTAGCAAAGTTAACTTCGCTTGAAATCTTCCAACCTAATGCTTTTGCTTGTTCGGCTGTTGCATCGCCTTGGAGTGTTTCGAGTGTGAGATAAACTTCAATCTTGTTGATTGATGTTGTTTCGTCAATTTTGAAGCCGCCACCTTCGCCGTTGTTATCTGCTCCTGTAAAGCCAGCACCTTCAATGATGAACTTTGCATCTGTTGCAAACAAATCTACAAATGTTGTTGCTGTTTTTGTAAACTTGTTTAGCGTTGAACCTGTTGCGTAGTAAAAGTAGCCGTCACCAGACTCTACCCAGTTTGTGCCAAAGAAATCTGAACTCGTTTTTATTAACTTTGTTGATTCAGCGAATTCAACTGGCGTTTCTCCGTTGTAAAACTTATACGAAAGTTTTACTCTTGCATAAAAGTTGACAGATTCTGCGTTCGCTCTTATGCCTGCTGCATTGACTGGTATGTTTTGTCCTGGTTGAGCGTTTGTTTCGTCAAACAACAAAAATGTGGTTGTTGTATCACGCGACCAAATGCCTTCGTCTGGTGTTTTACCAAAACCCTTGTAGTCAATGATGATACCTTGATCCATGCTCAATGTACCTGTGGCTTGACGCTTTGCTTGATAGAAAGCTCCAGTGATACCAATTGCGAGCGCCAGGCATAACAAAAGCGCTACTGCAATGATAACAACTTTCAAGCCGTTTTTGCTTTTAACTTGCATTTTCTTCTCTCCTTTCTAATTTTAATTTATTATCTTATTTTAAGATATTTTTATTATACTTTTTTAGAAAACCACTGTCAAACTTTTTAAAGTATTTTGACAAATTTAAATAATATTTAAAAATTTTAAAATTTTGTGGCAATTGCCACCCCTTAACCCCCTAAATTTGCCATTTTCAAGCCAAAAATGCTACAAGGTAGCCAAAAAAGTTAACTCATTTTCTTTGGAAAAAGCGTTAAATTTTCAAACATTGACAAATCAAATTAATTTTAATAATATGAAGTATTATACTTAGTTTTGTCGTAATTGTTTTACGATTATGCTTAGTGATGACTCGACTACTTTAATATATAATTACGATGATATGGATATTTTAGAAAAAATTAAATTACTTAGAATAGAAAGGCATTGGAGCGAATACCAACTGTCGCAAGAATCAGGAATACCGCAATCAACAATTTCTTCATGGTATAAAAAACAGGTTATGCCTTCACTCAATTCGCTAAAAAGTATTTGTGACGCATTTAACATTACTCTTGGACAGTTCTTTTCAGATGACGAATACGACATTGATTTAACAGAAAACCAAAAAAACATGCTAAAAGCGTTTAACAAATTGCCTAAAAATGCACAGCAAGATTTCATTAAATTATTAAGTAACTTTTAAAAAAATAGGTTGAACTATCAACCTATTTTTATATTTATTTCATTATTTCAAGTCCGCCCATGTAAGGTCTTAAAACTTCTGGGATAACAACTGAACCATCTTCTTGTAAGTTATTTTCAAGAACTGCAATCAACGCTCTTGTGCTTGCCAAAACTGTGTTATTTAAGGTGTGAGCATAATAGTTGCCTTTTTCGCCTTTGATTTTAATTCCAAGTCTTCTTGCTTGTGCATCGCCAAGATTTGAGCAAGAACCAACTTCAAAGTATTTTTGTTGTCTTGGGCTCCATGCTTCAACATCGCAACTCTTAACTTTCAAGTCTGCCAAATCGCCACTGCAACATTCCAAAAGCCTTACAGGAACATTCATATTCCTGAATATTTCAACTGTGTAACTCCACATTTTGTTATACCAATCCATACTCTCTTCTGGCTTGCAGATAACAATCATTTCTTGTTTTTCAAATTGGTGAACTCTGTAAATTCCTCTTTCTTCAATGCCATGAGCACCAACTTCTTTTCTGAAACATGGTGAATAACTTGTCATCGTAATTGGCAAAGCATCTTCTTTTATGATTTGGTCTTTAAATTTACCAATCATACTATGTTCGCTTGTGCCAATAAGATAAAGGTCTTCCCCTTCAATTTTATACATCATGTTTTCCATTTCGGCAAAACTCATAACACCTGTTACAACTTCACTTCTAATCATGAAAGGTGGAATACAATATGTGAAACCCTTGTTGATCATGTAATCTCTGCCATAAGCAATCATGGAACTTACAAGCCTTGCAGGATTTCCCATCAAATAATAGAAACCATTGCCGCTTGTTCTTCCAGCGCTATCTTTATCAAGCCCATTAAATCTATTTAAAATATCTGAATGATAAGGGACTTCAAAACTAGGCACAACTGGCTCGCCAAACTTTTTGAGTTCAACATTTTCGCTATCGTCTTTACCAATAGGAACAGACGCGTCAATGATATTTGGAATAACCATCATACGCTTTTTAATTTCGCCTACGATATTTTTTTCATCTTCTTCAATACTAACAAGTTTTTCGTTTATTTCAACAACTCTCTTTTTCATTTGTTCTGCTTCTTCGAGTTGTTTATTTCTCATAAGCAAACCGATTTTTTGAGATGTTGCATTTCTTTCTGCTCTTAAATTATCGCCTTCTTGTTTTAAGTTGCGATTTTTTTCATATAGTTCCACAACTTCGTCAACAAGTGGAAGTTTTGCATCTTGAAACTTTTTCTTAATATTTTCTTTTACAAGTTCTTGATTGTCAATTAAAAATTTTATGTCTAACATACATTACTCCTAAAACAACACAAGTATACAACAAGAAAAATATTTTATCAAGAATAATAAAAAACTTTTTTAATTTTTTTTGATTGTGGTAAATTATAGTTATGAAAATTAACGACGCAAAATTTTTTGAATGTCCACCAGCCGAACTTGCTGAAAAACTTATTGGCAAATACCTTTGCAGAGATACAGGCAGCGAAATAATCAAAGATGAAATCGTGGAAACCGAAGCATACTTTGGAGTTAACGACAGCGCCAGCCACGCTAGATTTGGTAAGACAGAAAGAAACAAATTAATGTGGGAAGAAGGCGGCACGATTTATGTTTATCTTTGTTACGGCATTCACGAAATGTTTAACATTGTAAGTGGAAAAAAAGGCGAAGTCGGAGCGGTTTTAATTAGAGGCACTAAATCTGCAAAAGGCCCTGGATTATTAACAAAAAAATTCAAAATAAATAGGCAATTAAATGGCGAAAAAATAATAAATAATAATAAAATATGGTTAGAAAATAATTCCGAAAAAATAAATATTAAAAAAGAAAAAAGAATTGGAATTAATTTTGCAGAAAATAAAGATAAAAATGCTTTATTAAGATTTATTAAATTAAATTAACTTAAAAAATTAATTATTTTTTGATTTTTTCTATTATTTTTTATTTTTTTAAATAATTTTTCTTTATCTTTTTGAATTTCAGATTTTATTTTTAATATATTTTTATTTTCAGGCCTACTCATAATATAATATCGCAACTCATCAAGGGCGTGATCGTCCTTTTTTGTTGGAACATCGCCACTGCCCCAACTATAACCTTTTATTTCTCTAATTAGATTTTCGCAAGTCTTAAAAATAAAAATTTTACTTTCACCATTCGCATTTTTTAAATAAGATTTCACCCTGTTAATGCCTGTGAATAAATCTTTATTAACTTTCGGATTTACACAAATACCGTTTTCAAAAAAAAGTTCAGTGACCGATTTTTCGCTCGCGAGCGTTTTTTGATTTGCCGCAGAGTCTATAAGCGCTTCAATTTTTCCATTTAAACCATAATGCCAATTTAATTTTTCGCAAATACTTTTAATTTTGTTCGCATGATAAACTATATCCCTTTTTGCTTCGTAATGCTCTGCAACAACATATATATTATTATCAAAATCAACAGCATACCAATGTGCAGAAAGCGGATTGTTAAGCCCTGGGTCGATAGAAATTTTATCCTGCCATTCAAAAGGAATTTCAAACGGGTCAATAACATGAATATTTGGGTCAAACTCGCTATACACAAGACCGCCATGAGTTAAAAACTTTCCATAACATCTTGCTTGCAACTCTTCTTCGCTCAAAGTTGACATCAAACTATCAATTTCTTTTTTGTCTAAATAAGGATTTTCATTCCAATTCATTTGACAACACCAAACTTCGCTGTTGCCACTTTCATTTAAATAAATCTCGTCATATACCCAAGTTAAACCTTTAAGAGGCGTCATCGTGCCAAAAATCTCGCCCTTTTTGTCCAAAACGCGCATTTTGCACTCGGAATATATTTCATAAGGCGGTTCTTCATCAAACCAAACATAATCTAAACTAGCACCTTGAAATTTTTCGCGCCCCTGGTCGCAACTTTTAAAACCAATTTTACTAACTCCTCCAAACTCGTTTTTTATTAATATATAATCAATCACGCCATTTTCAGCAAAATCTTTGCTTCCGCTGTCCATAACAATATCTAAAATCCAATCTGGGTCTAAATAA
This sequence comes from uncultured Bacillota bacterium, assembly GCA_900551705.1. GTDB lineage: Bacteria > Bacillota > Clostridia > Christensenellales > UBA1242 > UMGS687. The sequence goes on from URWY01000008.1 coordinate 21,422, forward strand.
TGCAAGATTTTGCTTTGAGCAACATCTCTTTGAACTTGTTTTGAAATAGAAACCACCCAGCCGCTCGTGTTAGGTTTGTTTGGTTTAAAAGGGTGATTTCCCCTAGCAAGCCATACTGTTTCCACCGCTCCACATTCAGTCTTTCCGCTTCGATTTCCACCAAACACCCAGCGATTACGCTTTAAACATTTATGAAATTCCAACTGCTTTTTATGAATTTTTTTGCCAGAGTTATATCTTTTCAAATTGCTATGCCTTGCTCTAAACTTAAATTCGCTTTCAATTTCTTGTAAATCGGCCAATATCTGTTGTTTTGTCATACTTTCTCCATATTCAATTTTATTTGACATTTTTCTTATTCGCTTTATTAATTAAGTTGTCTATACTTTTGGTATGAAAAAGAAAATTTTATTTGTATGTTTAATAATTTTTCTCTGCTTGGTCATTCTGCCATTAAAACTTGATGCAAAAATTTATGCCGACAACTACACTGCCGGCAGCCCACAATACGCTCGCGTTAAAGGCTCAAATGTTAAATTGTATAAAACTCCCGCTGCAATAGAAGATTATTCAAATGTTTATTTCACAATTCCAGAAAGTTATTTTGTTGAACTTTTAGACTACGAAAACGAAAACTATTTCAGCGCAAGATACTTAGATTGTTATGGTTATGTGAAAATAAGCGAAGTCCAATGCGTATCTGGCGTGCCACAAAACCCGTTTGTAACAAAAGCAAGTTTCAGAGTTTTTGCTCCAAACGGTCTTGAACTGCGCTCGTCACCTTCTCAGTCTGATGGTTTAAATGTGATTGCAAACATTAACTATCTTGAAACAAACTTACAATACTATGGAAAAATAGATGGCGAAGAAGCCATCGTATATAAAGGCAACGAATGGTATTTCTGCAAATATACAAAAAACGGTCAAGAACAAAAAGGATATGTCTATTCCGTCTTTTGCGATTTGCTTACAACAATTTCAACCAACACTGAAATTTTAGAATATGTCAGCGAGCCAACTTTTGCAACAAAGGAAACAAATGCTCCCGCTGAAACAGACACTTCACTATCTTCATTGCCATCAACAACTCAAATTTTAATTATCGTTGCCGTCTGCGTTCCTTGCGTGTTAATAATTTATTTACTATTCAGGCCAACAAGAATTACTGCCAGAGCATATCAAAATGCAGAAGAAAAATCTGCAAAACGAAAAAAGCATAGTCGAAAACAAGATTACTACGAACTTGAAGAATAACTATCTAGCGATTTTATAAATTTTTTCCAAATATAATGGGCTTAAATTAAGCACATTATTTTTTGTTATGTTGCAGTTATATAATTTTTCTGTGTCAAAATACACTTCCATAATCCAACCTTCATTTTTGAAATTATTTTCAAAATATTCTGCATCATAGCCATGAACGGCTAACCAAGACTCAAAACTGTCGTGCGCGCTGTTTAATTTCCTAAAATAAGTCCTTTCACTTAAATCCATAATAGCAGCAATATCCGCACTTGACATTCTATCAAAATATTTCAAAGCCAAAATTTTTGCAAAATTTCTTTCAATTCCCTTTAATGCACTGATACAAATAACATTCAAATTGATTAACTGTTTTTTTCTTTCAGACATATTAATAATCCAATCTGCAACCGATGCGCAGTCGTTATTATACATATTTTTACTATTAACAAAAGAAGAAGCCATAGCTTTTTTCTCTATGCAAGCATCAATGGAATTACAAATCCTTTCTAAATATTTTTGAACCGTCAGCAGTGTCCTAGCCCAAATTTTTAATGTCATATTTCCCTCCAAAATTGTAATTTACAAATTAATTATAGTTTTGAGAAAAAACCAAATTCAAATACTACTGCCATAATTTTACTTATTTTTGTAAAATAATCAAAATGTTTTTTACAAAATACTACAAAAATACAAAAAAATCGACATTTAATTTTTACAAAATGCCGATTTTACATACTTTTATTCAAATTTTAGGGTTTTCTTAGTCGAAAATTTCGTCCAAATCACTCATGTCAAATGGTGGAAGTTCGTCATCTGCTGGTGGTGGAGCATCGTCAGCATAGAATTCATTTGCCCCATCATCATAGTTTTCGTCTTCAAAAGTTTGAGCAAGAACAGTTTGAGGGTCTTGTTGCGCCACCTTTTTAGGTTTATAAGATAAGTTTGCAAAACTTGTTGTTTCACCAATCCATCTAACCTTGATAGTTGCAAGTGGACCATTCCTATGTTTTGCGACAATAATTTCACAAACGCCTGGTTCTTCTGTTGGAGAATCATTATATAAATCTGGACGATAAACAAACATAACAATATCTGCGTCTTGCTCAATAGCACCACTTTCACGCAAGTCAGAAAGAATAGGTCTATGGTCTTGACGAGAATCAACAGCACGCGACAATTGTGAAAGAAGTAGAATTGGAACATTAAGTTCACGAGCAGCAATTTTAAGCATTCTTGTCATCTCACTGATTTCAAGTTGCCTGCTTTCAACCTTTTTGTTGCCTGTTGTCATCAACTGCAAATAGTCAATCATAATAAGGTCAAGGCCTTTTTCGCGCTTAATTCTTCTACATTTAGAAAGAATGTCTATTGGAGTTGTCATACTTGAATCATCAATGAAAATATTTGCCTCAGACAACTTTTTGCTTGCACTAAGCATCGCTTTCCATTCGTCAACAGAAAGTTTGCCTTTGAGCGCTTTTTCCATACTTACGCCAGCGATTGAACAAACAGATCTTTGCGCAAGTTGTATTTTTGGCATTTCAAGCGAAAAAATAGCAACATTTTTCTTTCCAGAAAGTGCAACATGGTTTGCAATATTCATTGCAAGAGATGTTTTACCAGCGCCAGGACGCGCAGCAATCAAAATTAAGTCAGAATTTTGAAGACCATTTGTAACTTTATCTAAATCTTCAAAACCAGTAGGCAACCCACGCAAGCAATTTGGATCTTTTGCGATTGCATCAAATTTATCAATAACTTGCTTCAAAGCATTGTCGATGTGTTCCAAATTCGAAACATCTTCTTGTTCGGAAATATCAAAAATTTGTTTTTCTGCAAATTTTAAAAGTTCTTCTCTATCATTTGCATTGTAACCTTTTTCGGTAATATCACGACCACAGTTAATAACTTTTCTAAAAACTGAATCTCTTTTAACAATTTCAACATAATGTTTGTAGTTTGCCGCAGAAGGCAAAACATTTGTAAGTGCTGTTAAATATTCAATTCCGCCAACTTCTTCAAGTTGACCAGATTTTTCAAGGGCATCTGTTAATGTAACAAAGTCTATAGGTCTATTTGCTCGGTATAATTCTTGCATAACTGCAAAAATTTGAGCATGGGCGCGTGCGTAAAAATCACTTTCTTTTAAAGTGTTTACAACATCAATAGGTACTTCATTATTAATCATCATAGCACCCAAAACAGATTGCTCTGCTTCGATGCTATGTGGCATAATCTTAAATTTACTTTCTTCTTTCTTTTCCATAATCCCTCACAAATTAATCTGCAAATGGGTCTTTCTTCTTAGGTTTGTTCAAATTGCGTTTGGCAATTTGCTTTTTTATCGCTGAGCATATCAATAAAATGCCTAAATAAACCGCCCCCCAACACAAAACTGTTAAAAATATCTGCAAGCCAATGTTAAGCCCAGCCCAGTAAAACAACACAGCAAAGCCAGCACCAAAAGGAATTGACAACGCAAGCGTTATCATTCGCCATTTTAAATCTTTTTTCAATTGATGTTTTTCATTTCTGTTTATTAACATAGCGTGATTATAACATATAAATTAAATTTGTCAAAAACTTTTAATTTGAAATTACTCTACTCTTTCCTTTTTAAAATAAATAACAATCAAATAAATTGCAACAAACACAAAACAAATTGTAAGTGCAAGAATATACCATACCATTGGATTTGCTCTTAGCGAATAAAGTTCTATCATTCTATTTTGATTTTCTTTGTTTATTCTCCAAGTATGAATTGTCCCTTCATTTGTTTTGGCAACTTGGTCAGCATCTGAATGCAATCTCGAACTCGTTGTTAAATATGAATAAGTCATTTCAAAATCTGGGAATTTTTGTATTGTCTGCTCGTCAAAATTTGCACTCAAATATGTGTTTATTTCATCACTAAAATATTCAAAAGCAGATTTTCCGTTAAATAAAGTCCTTTTTCTCGCAAAGGTGTTCAACACTTTTTCCGAACATTTCGTTACAAACAAACTTTTTTCGCTCGACCTTACAACCTGGACATCTTCACCGAAATTAGTATAAACATTGTATGTTTTTTCGTCCGCAAAACTATATTTCACAGCAAAAACATCGTTTGTCCAACCAGTGTATATTTTCAACTGATTATACATGTTCGCGCGCTCAGATTCTGTCAATTTACCTTTCGCATACCACTTTGCAATGCTAAACCTAAATTCAGATTTACTTTTTGCAATAAGTTCAGATGCTTTTGTTTCAATGGCAGATTTCATTTTTTCATAGTCTTCTTCGGTTATTGTGCCATCTTCAACAAATTCGCTCATTTTATAATCAATAGCATAATAAACATCAACAGAGCCATCATAGTTTTCTTTAACTAACATCTCTGATGACGAACAGCCACAAAACATAAAAGCGCATATAATCAATGAAACTGCGACCAAAAATTTTTTCATACTCTTATAATTTACCACAATTTTATTATATGACAAATAATTTCAATCTATTTTAAAATTTTAAATATATTTGAAACATAAAAAATCTCCCACATTGGGGAGATTTTATTAGTTATTTGAGTTGTTATCAGCATTATCGTTATTTTCTGATTTGTCTGCATTGTTTACTGTATCATTCAATGCTTGTTGTTGCTGTTTTAACAAATCATTTTGTTGTTTAAGTTGTTCTTCAACCTTTTTCAACGCTTCGTCAATATTTGTCTTTTTAGGTCTTCCGCGTTTACCTGCTGGCTTCTTTGGTTCGTCACTTGTTTCTTTTCTTGGACGACCGCGTTTGCCTGCTGGTTTATTCGCTTCTTCTTCACTTTCTTCTTTTTTAGGTCTTCCACGCTTTCCTGCTGGTTTTGGCGTTTCTTCCCCTTCTGCGACTTCCTTTCTTGGACGACCGCGTTTCTTTTCTGGTTGATTTTCGTTATTTTCGTTTTCTTCAACAACTTTTTTTGGACGGCCACGCTTTCCTGCTGGCTTTTCTTCAACTTCGCTTATTTCCTTTTTAGGACGACCGCGTTTTTTAGCAGGTTGTTCAGCATTTTCTTGACTTTCTTCAACCTCTTGTGGTTGCTCTTCTACAACCTCTGTTTCAGGTTCTTCGGCTGATTGTTCTGGCTCTGCTATTTCATCAGGAATTTCAGGTTCAGCTGGAAGAACAGCTGGGGTTTGAGCGTTTTCAGCATTTTCTGGTGCATGATATACACCGTTTACATCAATTATTCCGCCAAATTCGTCATGATAATTGCCTTCTGGGTCATAATATGTGCCATTTTTATATCTGTAATAGCCTTCTTCGTCATAGTAGCCACCATATTCATCATATTCTGGCTCTTTTTCAACTTTTCCGCCAAGAGCTTGTTGTGCTTTTTCAGCAGTTTCTTTTAACACTTGTGTGTAAAGTTTTTCTTTTGACTTAATTTCTTCTTCTCTCTTTGAGAGTTGGTCTTTAAACTCAGCATCTTTTATTCCAAGTTTATTTTTAAGTTCGGTATTTTCCTTTTCAAGTTTTTCAACTTCGGAAAGTGAATTTTCAAGTTCGGAAATAACCATTTCTCTTGAATTTACAAGTTCGTCGCGTTCATCTTTAACCTTTTTATCAACATCAGCACGAACATCTTTAAATACTTTGTTAGCGAATGTTTTGTATTCGGCAAGCATAGCGCCTTCAACATATTTTCTGCCTTCTTCAAGTTCGTCTTTTCTCTTTTTAACTTCTTCTGTTAATGAGTTGATTTCTTGGTTGTATCTTAATGTTGCGTCATCTTGGTCTTTATCTAATTGTTCAAGTTTTTTAACTTCATCAGTTTGTTGTTTTCTAATATAGTTACTTTCAATTCTGTTCGTTGTTGCTTCCATTTGTTCACGAAGCCTATCAATATTTTCACGAGCAGTTTGAGTGTTCTTTTGATAATCTTTTGTTTTGTTATCGTAAGTTCTTTTAATGCTTTCCATTTCGCCTTCAAGTTGCTCAATTTCAGTCATTAAACGATGTTTCAAATTGATAAATGTTTCGGTTTCTTTCATCGCCCTTTCAAGAACCAAAGTGCCCTTATCGCCCGCGGCTTCAAAGTTGTATTGTTCATGTTCAACAGCATTGAGCCTTGCGCGTTTCATTTCTTCTTGTTCTTGGAGTTGACGCTTTTCGATATATTCGTTCAAAACTGGAATGCCTTTCTTGATTTCTGCTCTTGTGAAAAGAACTTCATAGTCAACATATTCTGGAAGTGTTGCAACCGCTTTGTCAATAAATCTATCAAAAATATGGAATGTTTGATACAAGTCTGATAAATTTGTTGATTTTTTAATTTGAAGAGCCATAACAAATATGCTGTTCATAATCAAAATGATTGCAGGAATTGCAAGTGCAGAAACATAGAACGCAGCACCTGTTGAACCACTAAGTGCAAGTGCACCACAACTGAAAATCAAACTTATAATTGAAATTATGTATCCAAGCAATTTAATAACTTTGATATTTGTTCCAAAAGCACTTGATTTTATAGGCCTATCAATACAGTTTTCAATAGACATATAATAACTTGGGCTATGCTCTCTATAAAGCATATATTGTTGCCAGTGGTATCTTAAAGTTTTAGGAACTTTTTTCATCTTATTATTAAATTCAATAAGATTTGTTTCATCAATATATTGATTATTATATAAATAACCATTTATTTTATCGATTGCTCTAATCAATTTAAGTTCATAAACATTATGAATTATGATTGAGAATGCGACAATCAATAAAACTTCCAATGCTATAAAGCCATATAGCATATATTCTAATGTTAAAGTTTCGCCAACATTTTGGAAAAATTCAACAATAGAGTTAAAAACATTTACCCCCAGACGCATAAAAAATCCTCCTAAAATAATATATGTTGAATTTAGTATAACACAACAAATTATTTTTAACTAATATTTTTTATTTATTTTTTAATATTTTTTTGCTATTTTTTAATAATTTATTTTTATTTTTTAATTTTATTGTTTACAACTCAATTAAATGACCATTTCTCAAATTCAAAAGATACATTTTATCCACTTTACGATTAAGACATTGCTCCAACGCAAACGAATATATTCTTAATTGATTTTTATATTTTGCTTTTAATTTTTCATCATTATTAATAAATGAATATTTGTAATCAATTAATGTCACCTTATCTCCAAGCGCAAAGAAATCAATTATTCCTTGAATCAACACTTTTTCCGTGCTGCCAGAATTTAAAACTTGTATTGGCGAAGCGTTTATCATAAATTTCTTTTCTTTGTAAACCTTGCTATCTCCTACAATTTGTTTTATCTCTTTAAGTGCCTTAAAACATAAATTACTTGAAAGTTCAACAAAGTCGTTTTCTAGTTGCAGACCATTTTCGAGATAATTCTCAAAGACATCTTGACAAATACTTTTAAGCGAACTCAAATCGGTTTCAAAATTTGCCCTTTCCATAATTTCATGAAAAGCATTTCCAATTTCAACTCCACTTTGAATTCCTTGCAAGTGTTCAGTTATTTGCAATGTGTTAGGAACGATATTCAAACTTTCATACTCTTTTTCATCTTTTATAATTTCTGAAACAGATGTTTTTTGTGCAAGTGAGCTAAGTTCGTTTTTGAAATTAAATTTACTTAATTTCTCAATATTTTCAATGACATTTTCCTTTTGTATTTCAGAAAGCGGAAGTTCATTATCTAAACTTCTCTCTTCAAAATCATTTATAAAACGAAGTGTAAAATCTTTTTCTTCAAAATCTCGACATGCGTTTATTGCGTCAATTTGTGCTTTGTTTAACGAACCTAAAATATATGTCATGTAATTGTCGTCAACAAAAGTCAAATTATTTTCGCTTACTTTAACTATGTCATCAAAATCACCTTGTGCTGTCAAATACAAGTGATTTTTCGCACGCGTCATACCAACATATAGCAGCCTTAAACTTTCGGCAAGGTCGAGCGACTTTTCTTTAATTTTAATTGCTTTTTCAAAAAGCGAAATATTTTCATCTTCGTTAATTTTTAAAGCAATGCCTAAATTTTTATCAATCTTAATATCTGATGCATTTGGCATATTTTTGAAAATTGACTTTCCAAGGCCTGCCAAAAATACGATATTATATTCCAATCCTTTGCTTGCATGAATGGTTGTAATATTAATTTTGTCCAGTCCACTGCTCAAATTTTGCTCAACTTTTAAAGTTGAATTTTTATTTATCAAATTTAAAAGCAATATCAAATTGTCGTTGTACTTGCTTGTTTCAACAAAATTTAAAAAACTTTGCATCATTTGTTTTTCTTCTTCAAAATTATCAATCTCATCGGCAAAATCTAAAAATTTTGAATTTTTCACAAGCCAATTTAAAGATTTATATGCACCTTCAATTTCAATTTTAATTTTAAAGTTATCAATAAGATATTCGCACAATTTTAATTTTTCACTTATTTGGTCTTCTTTATTTTCTTCCAAATATCTTAAACATGCCGCTAAAAAGTTTTCTTCATTAGTTTTTAACTTAATTTTTGCCATTTCGTCAAAACTAAGCGCACAAAATCTATTCAAAAACGCTGAATAATCAATGTCTGAATAATAATCAGTTGCAAGCGTCAAAGCAGAAATCAGCGCCAAAACAAGTTTTGATTTTTTCAAATCTTTTTCTGCATTCAACATATATGGCACGCCATTGTCTTCAAATATACTTGCTAAACTATCTGATAAATTTCCTCTTGACCTAACTAAAATTGTTATATCGCTATATTTAATTTTTCTAAATGCCTTTAATTTATCATCATAAATTTGTCTATCCAAAAGTTTGCAAATTTCGTCAAAAATCATTACCGCTTCTTCGCTATAACTTATCTTTTTTGTTGGTGCATCAAAAACTTTATAAAGTTCAAGCGCTCTTTCTTCTAAATTGCTCTTTTTATTGCATAACAAAATATTAACAGGGGCAAACTCTGTTGGAATTTTTGCATAAGGCTGAAATTTTGAAGTGTTTGTATAATCAAGTCCAGCCGTTTTTTCTGTCATGATATTTGAAAACACAATATTGCAAAACTCCAAAATTTTTTCATTGGAGCGATAATTATTCTTCAAGTTTCTATCTTCTGCAAATTCGTTTTCTCTAAAATTTTTAACGGTATCTGTAAAAATTGACACATCAGACTGTCTAAACGCGTAAATACTTTGCTTTGGGTCACCAACAATAAAAACATTATTTTTGTTGCATAAATGTTTTAGAATTTCATTTTGTAAAGTGTTGACATCTTGAAATTCGTCAACAAAAACATATTTGTATTGCTCTTTAACCGCACTTTCAACTTGCGGTATTTGCAAAAATTTTAATGCCATTTTTTCAATGTCTGAAAAATCATAAATTGAATTATTATTTTTTAATTCGTTAAGTATTTGAATATATTTTTTATAAAATTCGATAAAAATTTGATATTTTTCTTTAATTTTTGCTAAATTTTCGCCATTTTCAGCAAACATATTAATATTTTCATCTTTTACATTCTTTACAAATTTTGAAAATATCTTTTTAATTGATTTCAAATTTTCAACAAGTTCTGGATCGTCATCTTTACCTTTTACAAAACGCGGAAAAGAAAAATCTGACAGCCTTTGCTGTTTTTGCAATATGCCCGAACTCAAAACCGAATTTAATTCCGATAAACACGCATTGCAATGTGCAGCGATTTTGTCTTGGCTTCTCAAAGCCGCTGTTTCTAAAATTGCATCAAAATTTTCAATCGCGTATGAAATATTTTGATTATAATAATCATTTAAAATTTCTTTTGGCAAGTTTAAATCATTAATCATTGACAATGAAATTTCGTCAAGCCATTTTTCATCATCTATTTCTGCACTTAAAAAATCTTGTAATTTTAAGATTCGATTAAACAATGCGGTTTCGTTTCTTTTTTTGTTAAAAGCAGAAAAAAGTTTTAAATATTTTTCTTCATCTGCCTTAAATTGATTAATCGCCAAACTAAATGCGTTTTCTTTTAAAATTTTGCTTTCGCTATCATCTGCAATTACAAAACTTGGGTTAATGTTTAACAAGTAATAGTTCGCTTTGATAAGTTTTTCATAAAATGAGTGAAAAGTTGAAATATCTGCAATGGACAATTTGTTAACTTGCTTTTGCAAAAACTCTCTATCATCACTTTCGGCAATCTTGTTTAACAGAAACTCGTTAAGTCTGCTTTTCATTTCCACCGCCGCCGCATTGGTGTATGTCAAAACAAGCAAATTGGAAATATCAACTTTATTATCGAAAATTGTGTTGAAAATTTTTCGTATCATAGTTGAAGTCTTTCCGCTTCCAGCAGATGCAGAAACAATAAGACTTCTGTCTTTTATCTCCAAAACCACATCTTGTTCATTTTTTTCTTCCATTAAAATTTCTCCACAATTTCAACTATATCTTTTTCTTTTATCGCACTCGCACTTTCTCTAAACTCCCCAAACTCACTATTAAACATACAAAGCGAATAATAAGGACAATATTCGCAAATTTTTGTTTCGTTTGGCAATGCCTTAATGTTCCCAGTTATGCTTTCTTCAATTCCGCTTTCAACAAGTTTCTTTGCATAGAGCGTAAGTTTTGGCAAATTGCCTTTTTCAAGCACGCCATTACGCGCGTAAACTTTGAAGTTGTCTGCCGTCGAAGATTTTTGCAATGATAAATTAACGACATCGCTTTTCAACTTTTCTGGCGATAATGTGTTGTCTAATTTCTTTATAACTCTTGTATCTTCTTCGAAATAGCCGTTTAATTTGTTGTCTTTATTTGTAAGCGAGTCAAAAACTGGGAAATAAAACGCTCCGTCAACTTTGTTAGAATTCTCTAAAGATAAAATATAGATTGGAAGTTGCAATTGTCTGCCTTCATAAAATTTTGAAAGACTAACTTTATCTTCACCAGTTTTGTAATCTATAATTCGCATGCTATCATTGCTTTTATCAATTCGGTCAATCCTTCCATTAATTACAAACCTATCACCATTGATTTCGCCAAGATTAACAACAAATTTCTTTTCAAACTCGCAAGGTTTATAACCACAACATTCAATTTGTTTTATCAAAATATGAGCGAAATGACTTGCTTGCTTATTCAAATATGAAAAATAAGGCCGATTTTCTTCCAACTTACAAAGCATAGCCAAACGCTCGTTGGAATTTTTAGCAAAAGCAAAACTTCTATTTAGTTGAAGCAAAAATTCTTTGTCTTGCAAATTTGCGACATCAACTTTTAAAAAGTTCTCAGCAAAAGCATGAAAAAGATTTCCAATATCTTGTGGCATAACTTGTGCTAATAATTTTGGTTGCAAATTTAAGCCATAACAAGCAAAGTGCATAAAAGGACAACTAAAAAATTGTTGAATTTTACTTATCGAAGTTGAATGTTTAGGATATAAAACATCTTTTGCGTTTGATATTTCTTCGCATGAGATTTTTCTCAAACTTTTTTCATTTTTAATTGCTTTTAAAATCTCATTTCTTTTACTATTAAGCAATGACTTAAAAATCAAATCTTGCATAAAAATTTTGTTATCAGCGTTAATGTAAAATTCGTCACTAACAGGCACAGGGCTATTTTGAACAAGCCACATATTTTTAAAACTTTTAACAAACTCTGGCACAGCATTACAACCGAGCATAGACAAATAAACTTTTTCGCTGGACAAACAAGCGTCATTAAAAAGTTTAAATTTGTTACGGCGATTTATCATTTCAACACTTGGTTCAATCTTTAAAGTTTCAAATTTGTTTATATCGGTATCCAAGATTAAACCGCTATCTTTTTTTGACAATGGGACATTATCTCCGCAGCCAACAAATATTCCAATTTTTCTTTCTTCAAAAAAGCTGACATCATTTTGTCCAACAAACACTGAATTAATTGAAAGCGGCAAGTTTGATATCATAATGCTTGAAAACATTTCCATAGCAATTTGCTGCATGTTTTCCACGCTGAGATCGCAATCTAAATTCATTTTTTTAAGTTGTTCAATAGCCTGATTAAACTTGTTTTCAAATTGAACATAAATTTTTTCATTATTTAAATCGCCATCATTTTTGAATTTGTCGGTTAGATTTTCTATTTGATTATTTAACTCAAAGATGTTTGAAATTTCAACCAATAATTCAATAAATTCAGAAAAAACTTTTATTTTTTCATGTTTTTCTTTAATTTTTTTTATTTTTTTATTAAATATTCCAATATTATTTATTTCAAGATTTAAAACATCATTAACCTTCAAACCTTTTTCAAAAATATTTTTATTTATTAACTCAATTTCTTCTTTATTAATTTGAGAGAAACTATCGCTAACCAGCGCCAAAAAATTTAGCACACTTTCGTCTTTTAAAAAGTCAAATATTTTAAAAATAAATTTGATAGGTGCAAGGTCGAGAAGTGTTTTTGTTGCATCAATATAATATGAAATATCTTCGCTTGAAAATATCTCATCTATCTGTTTTTGATAACTTTCTAAACTTGGAACAAAAATATTAAAATCGCTAAAATTATAGCCATTTTGTAAAATTTCAAATTTAATTATATTTGCGACTTGCTCAATTTCAGAAGTTATATTTGAATTATTTAAAATTGCCACGCCATAAGGAATGTTCTTTTGCGTTTGCTTAAAAGCAAACAAATTATCCGCAATATGCTTTTGAAATTCATTTTGATTTTTTTCACAAATTATAATGTTAGGCTTAATTTTTAAGTTCTCGCAAATCTGAGCAACTTTTTGCAAAACATCTTGTTCATAAATATATTCATTTTCGCCTGTCGTGCTGCAAGTTGCAATCGAAACTGACCTAGAACTTTTTACAAGTAATTCGATAATCGTTTTTACCTGCAAAGTAAAACTGTCAAACTCGGCGAAATAGAAATTGGAATTTTTTATAAGTTCGCTTTCTTCAATTTGCTGCGCAAACAATGTTATAAGATCCGCCGCATCTATTTTTTCGCGCTCGCTACATTCATAAAATGAATAAATTTTTGCTATGTCAATTAACTTTTGATTTGCTAACTCATTTGCACTTTTTAAAAATTTGTCAGCACTTATTTCACAAGATTTTAATTGCGATATGGTTAAAAAAATTTCTTTTGCAAGGTCGATTGACAAATTGGCATCTTTCAAACTTTCAAATTCTGCTTGATGTTCAATTAGAATTTTATAAACCAAAAGCATGCCTTCTAAATTGCTTTGAGTTTTAAATTGGTTACCAGAAAGTTTTAAAATCAGGCTCGCAAGTTTAGATATGGAAATAACATCAATATTAAAAGTGGAAGAAATTCCAAGTTCTTGAAATAACAATTTCTCTGCTTGCAAAGAAAACCTATCTGGCACAACAATAAAATTTCTCAAATCTAAATTTTGCGAAACTTCAACATTTTTAATAACTTCTTTTGTGGCTTGCCTAAGCGTTTGTGCCAAATACAAATTTATTTGCATGAAAATATTTTAACATAAAATAAAAAAACATCAAATGATTAAATAAATATTTAATTTTTTATTTGCTTTTTACTTAAAAATAAATACAATATTTATATGGACAAAGTCGATGTCAAAAAATTAAAACAACAAAAACTTAAACAAGTTTTGCAAAAACGCAGGGAAGATTTCAGGGTCGTTGTTGAAAACGACAATTTATGTCTTTATCGCGATGAAAGCAAATGTATAAGATGTGGCCGTTGTAAAGACGCTTGCAGCAGCGATGCTGGCGTATTTGATTCTTTTGACCGAGAAAAGTCTAAAAACATCTGCATAGGCTGCGGAAAATGTGTTAGCGCTTGCCCAACTGGCGCATTGCTTGAAAAATCAGGCTATCGCCAGGTTTTGGAAGCATTGAATGACTATGACAAAACCCTTGTTGTATCCGTTGCCCCTGCTGTTAGAGTTGCAATCGCCGAAGAATTTGGTTTTAACAGCGGAATATATGACGAAGGAAGATTGATTTCTGCTCTTAGAATGATAGGTTTTGACTATGTTTTTGATGTCACTTTTGGCGCAGACTTAACGGTGATGGAAGAAGCAACCGAACTTGTTAAACGCCTTACACTCAAAAATAAACCGCTTCCACAATTCACAAGTTGTTGCCCTGCATGGGTGAATTATGTTGAAATATATAGACCCGATTTAATTGCAAACTTATCAACAACAAAAAGTCCAATTTCAATGCAAGGCGCAATAATAAAAACTTTCTTTGCTAAAGAAAAGAATTTCAAGCCAGAAAATATTGTTCATGTAACAGTTGCTCCATGCATCGCAAAAAAATCCGAAATCAATCGAGATAACATTTCTGGTTCTGCAAAATATTGGAAAAACGAAAGCCTAAAAGATGTCGATTATGTTATCACAACTCGAGAACTTGCTCACATAATCAAAAAATTGAATATTCCTTATGGCACTTTGCCAAACGGAGAGTTCGACAAACTCTTTTCGCATGGTTCAGGCAGCGGAATTATTTTTGGAAACAGTGGCGGTGTGGCAGAAGCAACTCTCAGAGAAGCATATTATCTCTTAAACGGCGAAGAAGCCCCTGCAAATCTTTTAACACTTAAAAAACTTCGCAGCGTAGATGGCATTAAAGAAGATGTGGTAGATTTAGGCGAAACAAAAATTCGCGTTGCCGTTTGCAATGGCTTAAAAGCCGCAAAACAGCTTTTAGAAGAACTAAACAAAAAACAAAAAGAGTTTGATTTTATTGAGATTATGACATGCGAAAGCGGTTGCGTTGGAGGTCCTGGCCAACCAAAATCACAAAATCCGGACACCAACCAAAAACGCGCTGACGCATTATATCATAATGACGAAGAGTCTAAAATAAGAAGTGCACACAACAATCCAGACATTCAAAATGTATACTCAAAATTTTTGGGAATGCCACTTAGCAAAATGTCTCAAATGTTGCTCCACACGACTTATAACGACAATTCAAAAAAATTTATTTTAAAGGAGAATCAAAATGGAATTAAAAGGAAGTAAAACCGAAAAAAATTTAATGGAAGCATTTGCTGGAGAAAGTCAAGCAAGAAATAAATACACTTACTATGCTTCAAAAGCGAGAAAAGATGGATATGAAGAAATTGCAAACATCTTTGAAGAAACAGCAAACAACGAAAAAGAACATGCAAAAATGTGGTTCAAAGCGCTCCACAATGGCTCAGTTCCTACAACTGCTGAAAATTTAGTTGATGCAGCAGCAGGCGAACACGGCGAATGGACAGATATGTATGAAAGAATGGCTCGTGAAGCAGAAGAAGAAGGCTTTGCAAGGCTTGCATATCAATTCAGAGCAGTCGGGGCTATTGAAAAATTGCACGAAGAAAGATATCTAAAACTTTTGAAATCAGTTAAAGAAAACACAGTTTTCACAAATGCAAAAGTTGTTGCATGGAAATGCTTAAACTGCGGCCATGTCCACATGGGAACAAAAGCACCAGCAGTTTGCCCTGTTTGTGACCACCCTCAATCATACTTTGTTCAAGTTGAAATTTAATCAAATAAATTTTTAAAGTAAGTCAAAATTTTTATTGACTTACTTTTTTATTTATATTATAATAGCCGTGCTTTGATTAACAATTCCCTCTCATTAATTAGAGCAAGCAAATGTATTGTTAGTAGCATAAAATGCTCTAACAAAAACATTGAGCAAATTTAATTTGCAAAATTAAGTAAGTTTATGTTTAAAACAAACTATATATGCGCTGTTAGCTCAACTGGATAGAGCGTTGGTCTACGGAGTGATTGGTTGTGGATATGAGTAAATCTCAATCAAAAAAATGCAAAACTTGTTCTTTTGGGGGTTTGAGTTCCTTCAACAAAACAAATTACTCATCAAAAACTCATTATCAACACTTGCATTATACACCAGAAAGTGTTAAAATGCTAATAAAAATAAGCAATATGCGCCATTAGCTCAGCTGGATAGAGCGTTAGTCTACGGAACTAAAGGTCGAGCGTTCGAATCGCCCATGGCGCACCAAAATATCGGCAAAACTTGCCGATTTTTTTATGTCTAGGGGTTCGAGTAAAATAGCATAAAAAACATACAAAAAAACGCATTTTTTACCCTACAAATGCTCCAAAATGCGAATAAAATGCGAATTCAATACGAAATAAGGTGCGAAAACCCTTATTTTACCGTATGTTTCCGTATTGTATTGCCCTTTATATTTTTGCAAAAAAAATGCTAGGCAATGTTGCCTAGCACATTTCATCTTTATTAGAATTTAACATCTTTTCTTTTTCTTCAACAAGTTTTTTAAGCGCTGCAATTTCTTTTTCTAGTTCTTCGTTTGTGGCTTCTTTCCCAGACGTTAAAGCATTTTCAATAACACTAGCAGACATCTCTTTTGCTGAAAAGTCAAGATGTGAATAGACATCGGCTGTTGTATTGAAGTTCGCGTGTCCTAACCATTCTTGAATATTCTTCATTGGAACGCCTTTTGAAACCAATAAACTCGCACAACTGTGTCTTAAATCGTGAAACCTTATATGTTTAAGTTTGTTTTTTTTGATTATACGCTGAAATGTTTTAGTTACTCTGTCTGGTAACATCAAGTCTCCCATATCATCAACAAAAACATAATCCAAAAACTTGCTGTTATACGACTGTCCATATATTTTTTTATTGTGTTCGATTTCATCTTTGCGAGCCAAAAGCATATTTTCTATATCTTTAAACAAAGGCAAACTGTTTGAATACAAACTTAAAGAAGACGAAGATATTTTACTAGAAGCAAAAGCGGATACTGGTTATCAATTTGATGGTTAGTATAACGACAACGGCGTTTTGATTTCTACAGAGAGTGAATGTAGTTCCAAAATGGGCACAAATGGGAAAACCGTTATTGCAAAATTATTTTAAGAATAAGTAATTTATGCGGAAATTGTGTAAATTGTAAATGTGCAAAGTGGGCCATATCCCATTGTTTGCCAATAGGTTGAGCCATCTTTTTCGGTCACTAGTTTTTGGAAATACAACATATAGTCTCCAACAGCAGATGGTCCTGTAATTGTTCCATCTGGCGACACGGTCATTTCGACAAGTACTTCATCTTTGCCACCTTTACCGCCTTTGCCATCATCACTATTTGCATAAGCAAACCTATATTGACCACCATTATTTCCACGCATTTCAGTTTTTAATAGTCCACCAATGTCATTGATTTCTTCATTAAAAATTATAAAATCTTTGTATGCATTAAATGTGATTGCGTTTCCGTCATATTCCTTTTGCAGTTGTGATTTATCGCCCACAAATTTATATCTTTCTGTGATTGGAACATAGTATGAGTAAATATATATTTTATAACTTTCTCTTGTGTCTGTTGTTTTGTCTTTTCCTGTGAAAGCAAATGTTCCGTCTGCATTTTTAACAAGTCTTAATGCACAGTTTTCATTGTCTAGATATGGGGAATAAATTGTAACAGAACCGTCTTCGGCAAATTTAAACATAAGTCCGGTGTCTTTACCTTCATCTCCACTAATATTTACATCAAGCGAACGCGTAATTTTATTCCCGCTCAATCTCATTGTTCCTGTTCCAAAAAGGTTATAAGCATAGTGTGCAGAATATCTTTCAAGCCTTGTGCCATAATGTCCTGTGCCGAATTCCCAAAGTTGTGTTTGGTCGCTTCCAGTTTTAGGATAATATCTCTGCACACGGTCATTATAGTAATATTTTGTAAATACAGTGTCATAACTATTTCCAAGCAAAATTCCTTCGTATCCATCGCTTGTTGCAAGTCTTGCTGTTGCTTCAACATTTTCTAAACCTGTTGTTTCCAAAATATCTTTTGGCATTTGCATAACATAAGGTTGACCATCAACTATACCAACGATTGTGTAATAACGCAAACTTGCAAAAAGACCAATGCCACCTGTGTCAGTTGTGAACTCGGCTGCACTCATGATTTTTTTGAATTTTCTTTCGGTGATTTTACCTTCACGCCTAAATTGTTCAGTAAATGTTGTGCCATCAATTTTAAAACTAAATATGAACTCATATTCTCCAACTGTTGCTGGGCCTACAAGTTCATCACCAACAGCTCTTGTGTTATATCTATAAGTGTTACCCGGCATTGTGACATCGTCTGCAGGTTGAACTATGGTGTTTGTTCCTTTTTCCACCCACTTAAACGAAACTTTATTTTGTAATGCTTGGCAAACTGCAAACAATTCTGGGTCTGCTGAAGTACCCAAGGCAACAACATCATTTATTTCTCTCAATGATTTGCCATTGATTATGATTGCATTGCTTGCAACAAACAACGCACCACCGTCATATTCTTTGTTCAAACATTCGCCATAACCATTTTCAAGATATGTATATTCAATCACATATTCTTTCACTTCGATTTCAAAAGTTTGTTTAATATTTGTGTTTGCAACGCTTGCAAAAGTGATTGTATATGTTCCAAGAGTATTTAAGTCTAATCCACCAAGGTCAACAGTGTAGCCAGTATCTTTTGTCAATGTTATGCTAGAATTGTTAGACAACACTCCATTTACAACGACTTTATCAAGATTAAGGTCTTTTTCTGTTGCTCCTTTGTGTTTAAGCGTTTTTCCGCTTGCCTTTAATCCAGAACTTCCAACATTAACTTGCAAAGACACTAATTCTGCAGGTAATTCTTTAAATTTTGCAATAACGGTTTTCCCATTTGTGCCCATTTTGAAACTACATTCACTCTCTGTAGAAATCAAAACACCATTGTCATTATACCAACCATCAAATTGATAACCAGTATCCGCTTTTGCTTCTATTAAAATATCGTCGTCTTCTCTAAGTTCGTATTCGAACAGTTTACCTTTGTTGTAGGTTCCCCACCAAATATTGCCACCTTCGCCTTGAACTTTTGCTGTAAAATCATATCTCGGTGCATTTTTTGCCACGATAAAATATGAGAAATCGATTGTTTCAAATGTAATTTTCCCATCATTATAGGTTGTTGACATTGTTTCAACCATGTCATTAGGCATAATATGAAAGGTAGTAAAACCATATGCACTGATTGTAGGAGCTGGCATTGTGATTTTTACTTGTCCATTTGGTTTAACTTTAACATCGCCATTCTTTATGTGTATATCATAAACATATACATCACTTTTTTTGTCATAATCGCAATACTTGATTTTTTCAATTACGGCTTTTGCTTCATCGCTTTGTGAGTTAATTGGATTACAAATAAGAGTATCACCCTTATTAAACTCACCACTTGCAACAATTCCGCTTTCTGTTTCAATTTTGTCAATCTTTTTATCTTTGTTCCCACCACAAGCGGTCAAGACAAACATTGCAGAAAGGATACAGCATAAAGCCAAAACGAATGTCCAAATTGATTTTCTTTTTGTCATAATATTCTCCTTTATATTTTTAAGTTGCATAAAGTGGAGCAAAATTTAAGAGTTTCTTTGCAACTATATATATAATAACATAAAATCTTTAAATCCGTATATAAATTTTTCAAATTTTCACAACTTATATAAAAAAATTACAAAATTTTATAGGTTTTATTATCTTCGTTGCGAATTTTTGCAACAAAAATGCAAAATTTTTGCAATTTTATCGTTTTTTGCCAGATTGTTTTGTATTTTTTTATTTTGTATGCTAATATAGGTATGAGTTAAGGCAAGCCTAGGAAAATAAAGGGTTTTAGCCATTTTTTAATACGGTAAAATACGATAAAATATGGTAAAAAACACGAACCCCCGAATTACAATCCTTAATTTCTACGGAACCAAAGGTTAGGTGTTCAAATCCCCTACGGCGCACCAAAAAAATAGCGGTTTAATTACCGCTTTTTTGTTGCCATTATTCAAAATTTTGCTAAAATAAAAATATGAAAATATCTAAAAATTTTGAAGCAGAAATTGTTGACATTGGAACAAACGGCAATGGCGTGGCGAAAAAAGACGGCATTGTTTGTTTTGTGCCATACACAATTACTGGCGAAAAAGTTTTGGTTAATGTAAATAAAATTGAAAAAAATTTTTGCATTTGCACTGCCGAAAAAATTATTTCCCCTTCAAAAAACCGAATTTCACCAAATTGTCCATATTTTGGAAAATGTGGTGGTTGCCAACTACAACATATTTCTAAACAAATGCAATTAGAATATAAAACAAAACAAATAAAAACCATTTTAGAAAAAAACTTGCATCAAAATATTGATGTATTACCTTGCATCAGCGAAAACGATTACAACTATCGCAACAAAATTAATTTTTCTATATTCCAAAATCGCCTTTGTTTTTCAGACAATGATAATAACTTTTTTGCCGTTTCTAATTGTCCTTTATTTGTTTGCGATTTAACACAAATTATTAATATTTTCAATAATTATTTAGAAAAAAACAAGCCAAATTTGAAAACCTTACACATTCGACTTTTGAACAATGTTTATCAATTTACTTTTGTATCAAGCAATATTAATATTCCAAATTTTGACGAATTAATTGATAATTTAAAAAATATAAATATCAATTTTTCCCTAAACTTTTGCATAAATAAAATTAAAAATAGTTCAAACATAATGGGCGATATAAAATGTGTTTATGGTGATGAAAAACTGGATTATGAAAACTTTGGAGTTAAAAGCAAAATTTCTCCTGAGTCTTTTTTGCAAGTTAATGAAAAAGTTCAAAATAAAATTTACGAAAACATCAATAATAAAATTTCAAACTCTAATAATGTTATAAATGCTTATGGCGGAACTGGTATTTTGAGTTCAATTATTGCCAAAAAAGCAAAAAAGGTTTATTCAATAGAAATTAATAAACAGGCAAACAAAAACTGCCAAGAAATGGTTGACAAAAACAAAATAAATAATGTTGCAGCAATTTGTGGTGACTGCAAAATTGAAATTCCAAAATTATTAGAAACACAAAACATTTCTCACATTATTTTTGACCCACCAAGAAGCGGCATTGATAATTCAATTTTAGAGTGCGTAAAAAAATTAAATATTGAAAATATTATTTATCTTTCTTGCAATCCCTCAACGCTGGCAAGAGATTTAAAAATACTTTCAAACAAATATGAACTTGTAAGCGTGCAGCCTTATGATATGTTCCCTCAAACTTATCACATAGAAACGCTTGTGTTTTTGAAACTTAAAAATATGTAAAAATCGTTGTATTGACATAAAACTGTCATAGTGATATAATAAAATTAATTATGGAAAGAGATGAATTTTTAGAATCAGTCGCAAAAGAAACTTTGGAGAAAATACTTAAAGATAATCCAAGTTGTAAAAATAGCGGTATCAAAGTTTTTGTTGATTATTCAAAAGAAAACCCAGAAATCAAGTTAGTTGTTCCTGGCAGTGTAAAAATGATAACCTCTTATATGTTTGATCATTTAAAAAGAGTCAATTCGGTAGATATCCAGGAAGGTATCCAAACCATAATGTCAAATGCTTTTGATACTTGCGACAGTATTAGGGAAATTCACTTGCCAGAATCTCTTGTCCAAATTCAGTCATTGGCATTTGCTAACTGTATAAATTTAGAAAAAATAAACTTCCCTAATAATCTACTGCAAATAGATTCAGAGGCTTTCTATCAATGCGGACAACTAAAAGAAATTAAACTACCAGATAGTTTAGAGGACCTTGGACCTGGGGCTTTTGCACTCTGCAAAAGACTTGAAAGAGTTGAATTGCCAGATTCTATAATTGATTTGAAAAACAGCACGTTTCAGAATTGTTACAACTTAAAAGAAATAAAATTACCAAGCAATCTCGCAAAAATTGAATCTAGCTGTTTTCATAAGTGTCGTTCTTTGGAAAATATTGAACTTCCTGACACTGTAAAAGAAATAGGTCAATATGCATTTGAACACTGTGAAAAATTAAAGAAAATTAAACTTCCAAAAAACATTGAAAAAATCTGGATAGAAGCATTTGCAGAATGTGCGCTTGAAGAAATTGTTTTGCCATCAACAATGCAATTTCTTGATCGTAAAGCATTTGCGGATTGTGTAAATCTCAAAAAAGTCTTGTATGAATACGAAGATGGCAAATACTTTACTTTATCAAAAGAATTATATGATGAAGGATTAGATAGTGACGAGTTTCGCGGGCTTAGAAATTTCTTAAAAGTAAGAGATAAAATTGGAGCGAAATTTATTCCCGCTAAGCAAATTTTTACAAACACTCCCGAAAACATGATTGAAAATTTCTATAAACATTCTAAACTTTGGGCAGAAGTATTCAACAAATTTGCTCAATCGAATGGAACAACCATGAAAGCAATTTTGCCACAAGTAAAAGAAGATTTTTATAAAATTTGTTTTGTCTCAGGGCTTTTTCAAGATGATTATAAAGTTAGAATGCAAGCAAAAGAATTTATTGAAACTAAAATAATTGGAAAATTTGGTCAATATCCACTACATGAAAGATTTACTGGTTTAAATATTTACGCAAATGGTTTTAACCCAAATTTTGCAGAATTCTTTATAAAAAACTTCGGGCCAGATTTCTTAATTAAACAAACTTATGACGAAGATTTAAAAAATATCAATTATTTTGCACAAGCTTATAACAATTTTTCAGAAATTGAAAAAGCATATCCTAACAAAGTTGTAACAACAAACACAGACAATGACAGGCTCACAGAAGAAGATATTTATAAGGTTATATCCAATGTAACATATAATGGTATTGAAACCGAACAAGACCAAGTCCTTGCTGAATTATGCAATCTGTATGGCTATTCACAAGAAGATTTTAAACAACTTCAAGATTATATGCACGAAGGCGAAAGAATAAAAAACGAAGGGCTTGAAAACTTATTTTGCTTACCAGACGAAGTTAGTAGCAAAAATGTAATCACTTATCGTTTTCTTGAAAAAGGCGACCCACTTGGTGGCTTACTTGGCGAAATCACAAATTGTTGTCAAACCATACATAGCGCAGCATCAAGTTGCTGTAGACATGGCATGACAAACCCAAATGGCGGATTTGTTGTATTTGAACTAGAAGGCAAAATAATTGGACAAAGTTGGGTCTGGTATGACAAGCAATCAGAAAAAATTTGCCTAGACAATGTTGAAGTGCCACGCTCAGCTAAAAATAAAGCTGTTACAGAAAAATCAGATTTTAAAAATTGCTTAAAGCGTTTAAGTAAGAATTTTAAAACCGCGATGAAAGAAAAAGGAAGAAATGTTTCCTATGTTACTATGGGAGCAGGTTATAATGATATTTTAGATGTCATAAACAAAAATTTCAAAAAAGTAAATGCAACCTTGACACTTGCTAATGCAGCAATTCAACAAGGTGGCCACCAAACTAGATTACAAGGACATGCTCCTGATTTAACTTACACAGATATAAATCAAGGCGAATACATTTTGGAATAAAAAATAACAGTCAAATGACTGTTATTTTTTTCTTTGTCTTAATATTTCAAAAACTGATACAGCAGTTGCAACTGATACATTTAACGAGTTTATTTTGCCAAACATCGGAATCGTGAAAACACCATCACATTTTTGTTTTGTAAGCCTTGAAACGCCAAAGCCTTCGCTCCCCATAACAACTGCAATCGAGCCGGTTAAATTGCTTTTCCAAATGTTTTCTCCGCCAAGTTCACAAGCATAAACCCAAACGCCTTGCGTTTTTAAATAATCTATGGTGTTATTTAAGTTTGTTACTTTCACAATGTTTACATTGCTTGCAGCACCAGCACTTGTTTTCAAAACTGTGTCATTAACTGCACATGCTCTGTGTTCTGGAATTATTATTCCATGAACACCAGCGCACTCTGCCGTTCTGATTATCGCACCTAAATTGTGAGGGTCTTCAACGCCATCTAGAATTAAAATGAAAGGTGGCTCATTTTTTTCGCTTGCCAAGTTGAAAATATCCTCTAAATCGGCATATTCAAATTCAACAACTTCACCTATCATGCCTTGGTGAGCAATTTTTTCATTTTTTAAATTCGCGGTTTTGCTATCTAAAATTTTTCTATCAACAAAATTGATTTTAACATTGCTTTGCTTTGCTAAGTCAATAATTTCTTGCGATTGTTTATCTCTTAAAGATTTATCTATCATAAGTTTGTTGAATGTTTTTTCGCTTATTAATGCTTCACGAATAGCATTTTTACCATAAATTAGCATTGACTTTCTCCTTTATTGTGAACAATTTCAAACGATTTTTCTAAAATCTCGTTTAATCTGTCTTGCTTTTCAAGTAAATACAAATAACCGATAACCGCTTCAAAAGCAGTTGCTTTTTTATAGTTTTCAATTGAACTATTTTTTGCCTTATGTGATTTTGCGTTTCTTGCACGCTTTGCGATTTCTTGCTCTTGGACTGTCAAATCGTCAAACAGCGCATCATACGCTTTTGCTTGTGCCCCTGCATTGCAATATTTAACGCACTTTGAATGATAATCTCCTGCCAAAAGATTGCAGGACTTCAATATTTTGTTTCTTATAAAAAGAGTATGAACAGCGTCACCAACAAAACTCAGTGACAAAATGTTCATCTCGTTTATATTTTTTTCATTTATTTCTTTAATTTCGTTCAAAATATATCCTACTTTAAATAATCTTTCAAATTAATTGTTTGTTCAAATTCTTCTTTGCGTTTTGCCAAGATTTCGTCATCAACACGAGCAAAAAGTGGCTTTGGTGCAAGTGTTTGATGAGATTTTTCAATATCAATCTTGCCAGCCTTTGCCCATACATTTTCGTCAGTTGGTGCGCCTGCGAAGTTTAGTTGTTCTTGCCAAATTTCTGTTGCTCTGTTTGGAATGATTGGCGCAGCGCAAATGCAAAGCGATTTTGCCATACACAAACACAAATACAAAACTTTCTTTGCATTATCTATATCGCCATTTTTAATAAGTGACCAAGGTGCAGATTTTTCGATATATCCATTTCCAACGCTTGCAAAATTCATAATTTCTTTATACGCTTTGATAAATTCAGTTTTTGAAAACAAATCGGAAATCAAGTTTGGATATTCTTGAATTGCTTTAATCATTTCGATATCAAATTCGTTTAATCCGAAATTTGAAAGTTTGTCATATTCTTTATTTTCAATCGCGTTTTTAATTTCGCCGTCAAATTCGAAATCTAATTTTCCTTCAAAATTTTTATAAATCATATTCAAGCAACGATTGAAGAAATTGCCAAATTTGCCAACTAAATCTGCATTAACAACATCACAATAACCTTCCCATTTAAAATCACTATCTTTATTCTCTGGGAAAACTGTAACCAAATATGCTCTGAGAGTGTCAACATCAATATCGCTTGTTAAAAGCGCATCGCAGAAAACGCCGATTTTCTTGCTCTTTGAAAATTTTTGACCATCAAAGTTCATGAAATTAAATCCAACAACATTGTGCGCTAAGTTATATTTGCCATTTGCGATTGTCATTGCTGGGAAAAATACAGAATGGAACGAAATATTATCTTTGCCAATAAAGTTGTATATTTCGCAATCAGGGTTTTGCCATCTGTCCTTAACAAGTTCGTCCCCGCCAAGTTCTTTTGTTATTGAAATATAGCCGATTGGAGCATCAAACCAAACATAGAAAACCTTGTCTTCAAAGCCTTTAAGTGGAACATTTATTCCCCATGGAATATCTCTTGTGATAGCGCGTGGAGTTAAACCTTCTTTAATCCACCTTTTTGCTTCGCCATAAACATGTGGACGCCAAATATTTTTATGCGCTTCAATCCATTTATCAAGTTCAGGCTCAATTTTATCAAGTTTTAAAAACAAGTGCTTTGTCTTTTTAAATACAACTGGTTCGCCACAAAATTTACAGTGTGGATTGATAAGTTTATCACTATCGTAAACCGAGCCACATTTGTCGCATTGGTCGCCATAAGCTTTGTCGTATCCGCAATATGGGCAAGTGCCAATAACAAACCTATCTGCCAAAGCGATTTTGTCTTTCTCGCAATATAACATTTCAGTTTCGCGCTCTTCAATGTATCCATTTTTGTATATCTCAGTGAAAAACTCTTTTGTTATAGCATCGTGCTCAGGGGTGTGTGTTCCAGAATTCAAAGAATATGAAATACCAAGTTTTTTATAAATTTCCCTATGAATATCTCCAACCTTTTTAACAAAAACCTCTGGTGGCATATTGTATTCTTGTGCGGATATTAAATTTGCTGTTCCGTGCTCATCTGCGCCGCCAATAAAAATTGCATCGTTGCCAACAGCTTTTTGATAACGATAAAAAATATCGGCTGGCAAATGACAACCAACTATATGCCCAAAGTGTGGCAAATTATTAACATAAGGCAATGCTGCGGTGATTAAAACTTTCTTATTCATAAACATCTCTCTTTGTAAAAATTTCTAACCTAAGTATACTCAAAAATTTATAAAAAACAACAAATTATGCATACATGAAAACATATCTTGACCATAAATATACTTAAAATGGGATATGTATAAGTTATCCACATTTCCACATATAAATAATTATTCAAAATTGTAAATATTTATAAATTTTTTATGCATAATGTGAATTTATGGCACTTTTTAAGCAAGTTATCCACATTTCCACATACATTTTTAACCAAACTGCCTATTTCCTAGTGTATAGAGTTCTAATTCATCTATAAAATGTAGATAACATGAGTATAACTTTGACCAAAATTAAGATAACATTTATCATTTTAAAAGTCAAGGCATATCCGTTATGCATAAAAATAAAATAAGATGCATTAAAGGTGAAAAATTAAAAACTTATCACGCTTAAAAATACATCTTTTAATGGCGACTTATAAACACAAATTACACTTTGGTAAAATAAAAACTCGACTGGCAAAAACCTGGCTAATAAGGGTTAATGCGGAACTATTTTCGCTATCATCACAATAGATATTGATGCGTTTTGGCGACAAACTTATAATTGATGTTATCAAAAACGCTTCGTCATTTTGATTGCTTATCTCGCTGTCCTGCTCTATTTCGTTAAAATTCTCATCGCAGATTTTAAAACTATCATTTTCTTTAACAACATTAATACAGCCTGTTGAAATCTCTATGTTTTCAATCAAAAATTTTAATAAGTCTATAAATGTATCATTACAAAGCAAATAACTAGCATTTTCGTTGGCTAGTTTAATCAATTCTTGCCATTTGCTTCGTAATTGTTTTAATCTAAAATCGTAAAAACTTTCTATAAAAAAATTTGCGTTAAGTTTCAAATTATGAGTAACAATATACCTGTCGGTTTCGCGGTCAAACACAACAAGAGCCTTTTTAAGTGCGTCCAAATTTAGTTGATTATGTATTGGAAGGTGCAAGTTGCGATTGATATAATCAAGTTTAAAGTCAGTTGTGATAACATCAGCAATAGCATCGCAGATAAAAAAAGATATGCGAGGTTTCTCAATTTCTTCGCAAGCAACAACGATAAATATTTTTTGGTTTTCACTATAAGAAGTCACAACAGCGCCAAAACTGCTGGCATTGCTTTTGATTTCTTTATAAAGTCTTTTTGCAGACATGGCATTTTGTTCAGATAAAGCAATAGAAAATTCAAACATAAAATATCCTCGCAAGGTATTTTATGCAATGAAAAACTTTTTAACCGCAAAAAAATAAAACACTTTGTCAAATAAACAAAATAAAAAAACCACTCCGGCCGAGTGGTTTAAATTTTAAATTGTGAAAACTGAACTTTATGGAATGGGTTTTGATAGTAAACTAAGTTTCTTATTTATCTTTTAATTTCGTCTAAACTTTCTTATAACAAAGTGTGTCACCGAGTTTGAGTCTTTGTGTTTTGTAGCTTTTGCTACGAATTTTATTTTCGACCTAATTAAAGGTCCATCAAGTTCGCTTGAACTTGAAGTCGACATAAAGAATTACTCTTTAAAAGGAGGTGATCCAGCGCCACCTTCCGATAGCGCTACCTTGTTACGACTTCACCCCAGTCATTGGTTTTACCTTAGGCGGCTGCCTCCTTGCGGTTAGCGCACCGACTTTGGGTCCCCCCAACTCCCATGGCGTGACGGGCGGTGTGTACAAGACCCGGGAACGC
>URWY01000009.1 GCA_900551705.1 uncultured Bacillota bacterium
GGGGGGGTATGTCAAGTAAATTGAGCACTTTTTTCGATTTTTTTAAAAAAATTTTTAAAAATTTGTGTCCGCGGCACATTTTTGACCCAAAATTGACCTATTTGAACAAAAAAAGGCAACAGTGTTGCCAATGTTGCCCAAAACTTAACATCAGATGATGCAAGGTCTAAATCTATATTAATAAAAATGTAACAAAAATTTTAAATCAATCGTTGAAGTCTATATCTATTAAATCGCTGAATTAGAATCGGTGGCAAGTCCGCCAAAAACGAAGTTAACACTGCCGTCACAACATAAATCCACCACTCGTCAGGCGAAATTAAACAACCAATTAAAATCGCGAACAAACCAACAAAAAAGCAAGCCCAATGAATTATTTCCGCGGTTATGTTGTTTCTAAGTGCGAATTCAACTTTGCTTTTATCTCGCAAGTCAGTTATCACAAACTGGCTTTTGTCCCAAGCGACAAACTTATCTTTCCATTTTTTAACCTTCAATTTAGACAAAAATTTAAAATCTTTGTCGCTGACCTTGAAAATTTTACTATGCAAATTTAGATTCTTTTTGAAAACCAAAATAACAAATTCGGCAATAATCAAACGAATGTCTATGTGATATGCGAAAATCAAAAATGTTATAAAAATTGAAAAGTATGGGGTTTTAAAGCCAAATACCAAGCATAAAATTAGGCTTACAAAAAACAATAAGTTGAAAATTACTGCCAATATGATGCCATACATTAAGGTTTTGTTTTTCATGATTTTAGTATATCACATTCGCGCACTCATTATCAAATATATTATCGTTTAGAACTATTTTTAATTTTGAAAAATTCATCAAATGAAATATAATTAGTTTATGAAAATGAAATTATTATCACCTGCTGGAGATTTTGAAAGCCTAAAAATGGCTGTTTTTTATGGTGCAGACGAAGTATATCTCGGAGTGAAAGATTTCAACGCTCGAAACATTGAAGGCTTCAACCTTGAAAGCCTTAAACAAGCGGTCGATTTTGCTCACCTTAACGGCGTTAAAGTTCATTTAACTGTCAATATTTTGTTTTCAGATGACGAACTTCAAAGTGCGCTTGATTTAGTTGTTGACGCAAACAATATTGGTGTTGATGTTTTTATTGTGCAAGATTTAGGGCTTGCAAGTTTAATTCATCAAAATTATCCTGAAATTGAAATGCACGCCAGCACGCAAATGGCTATTCACAATTTAGAAGGCGCTATTTTTGCAAAAAATTTAGGTTTTAAACGCGTGGTATTGGCTCGTGAAACACCGCTTGAAGAGATCAAAAGAATTAAGCAAAACTGCGATATTGAAATTGAATATTTCGCACAAGGTGCGCTATGTGTTTGTTTTTCTGGAAACTGCTATTTAAGTTCATACTTATGCTCTGCTAGTGGAAATCGAGGCAAATGTAAACAACTTTGCAGGTTGCCATACCAATTTTTGGAAAATAACAAAGTGCTTGCCAAAGGCTATCTTTTAAGTGCCAAAGATTTTAATATGCTTAACAAACTGCAAGATTTGCAAAACGCTGGTGTTGATGCAATAAAAATTGAAGGCCGAGCAAGACGCCCATATTATGTTGCCGTTGCAACTAAAACATACCGCAAAGCATTAGACGGGAGCAAAGTTAGCGAAGAAGATTTAAAACTTGCCTTTAATAGAGACTTCACGCCTGGATATTTTAACGGCAATGAGAAAATAATTTCAAATTACAAAAATCACATAGGAATAAACATCGGCAAAATTGAAAAAGTTAATTCTGGCAAGAATTTTACAGAATTTTTCTTCACTTCAAATAGAAAATTAAATGCAAAATCTACAATTAAAACTTTTAAAGGTTTTGAAGAAATAAACACAATCACAATGTATGATTTAAAAGAAACAAAGCCTGGATATTATCGTGCAACCACGACCCAACATATTGAAAATGGGTTGTCCGTAAATTTGATAATCGACTACGAACAAGAAAAACAAACGCTTGAATTTGTTAAAAAGATTGATATTCCAATACAGGTTGTGGCTTTTGCAAATAAACCAATCACGGCAAAATTTAAACTAGATAAAGATTACTTACTTGAAGGCGCAATTTGTCAACCAGCAATTAATCATGCTCTTACGAACGAAGAAATCGCGCAAAATTTTGCAAAAAGTGAGTATTTTAACGCAAAATTGAACATTAAAACTGAAAACGCATTTTTGCCAAAACAACAATTAAACGAATTTAGAAGAAATGTTTATGATAAAATTTACGCAATCAAAACAAAAAATGATAAACAACACTTGCAAAAAACACGCGTAAAAATAAATCTTCCAGTTAAAAAATTTAATAACTTCGAATTTGTGGATAACGCTAATTTTTCAAGCAACTTTCAAAATATCATATACTCACCTGAAATTTACACAATAAAAAATATTTTAAATTTTGTAAACAACTGCAAAGCACAAAACAAAATTCCAATTTTGGACACTCCAAATTTTGCACTAAAAGAAGATATAGATTTGCTTCAAAAAATCATTGATGAAACAAACATTACAATACTAGCAAACAACTATTATGCAATGTCATTAAAAGCAAATAAAATTATTGGTGCTGGTTTAAATATTTATAACTCGGTAAGTGCAAACTTTTTCAATTTGCCATGCATAACAGCTGAAAGCGATATCTCAACAAGAGTCAATTTCCCATACATGACGCTTCGACATTGTCCTATCAAACAAAATTTAAAAACTGACTGCAAAAACTGCAAATATAACACAAATTATAAATTTAAAATGGAAAATAGCAAAATTTTAACTTTGAAGCGCAAAAAACTTTCAACCTGCACATTCTATTTAACATAAAAAGTCCACCAATGGTGGACTTTTGCTATTAAAACTAAAACATTTCTTGACATTCAATTTCTTGTTTTGTTTTTGGATTTACAAATGTGTAAGTTACTAAGTCGCCTTTCTGTTTCTGATTTCTAAATACAAGGAACTTACCATCTTCATCTTGTGGCCAAACACCTTCTTGAGCGAATTCTGGAGGCCTTTTTTCATACTTAAATGTTTCTTTGATTTGTTGTTTAATCCATTTTTTCTTATCTTTTTCAGAAAAATTTTCTGGCACCTTTTCGATAATTTTCTCATCTACATAAGTCATCGCATCGTCTGAAAGCCAATCTGGAATTAAATCTTCATACAAGCAAGATTTGTCAAAATATAAATCGGTTTTAGGAAAACCTTTAATATTATTATCAATCAAAATATCAGAGAAAATGATTTGTATTTTAAATTGCTGTGTAGCATTGTTCCAATTACAATTATCAATCATTTTTAACATATCGTAATCATATTTGTCACCAATATTCATATCTTTAAAATCTTTTATAGCATCACGGAAATTTGAATCTGTTACACATATTTTTTTAAATTTATCAACTGATAAGGTTCCCGCTACAAAATTTTTTATAGTTTGTATAATTTCTGAATTTAACATTTTAACTCCTTTTAAATGCGTGGCCCACCGTCAAACATTATCCATGGCAATTTTGGATTATTGTAATGATATCCATACCTAACATGGAATAAGGTATGATTTTGCGGTGTCATTGGCACAACTCTGAACATGTCATTGGCTTTTGATACTACATGGTGTAATTGAATTCGGACTTGTGAACCATTAATATTCATTATTGGTGCTCTGCCTTTTTTTATAACATCATTGAAATTTATTATGTTTTTAATAAGAGCAGAATCATTCGTTCTAAGAATTTGTCCAACTTCTTTCCAAATATCTCTTCTAATTTTAAACCATTTAATTAAACCTTTTGTTGATTCACCTCTTGCAGCATAAGATTGTAAAACCTTATTTTGAGCTTCTGCGACAACATTGTTTAGAGATTTTTCAACATATTGTGTTTTATCTGCACCGGCGATATTAGTCCCTTGCATGCAACTGTTGTGAGTTAATACTTCATCTTCTCCAACAAAATATGTATGTGTTGAATTTACATTTAAGTTATAAACATCAATTCCATCAACTGCGCGTTTAACAACTTTTTCAACGACAATTTCTTTGTCAGAAGATGTTGTTAACTTTTGCCCTGGTTTAATGTTTTCCGCATCAACCCAAGCGCCATCAACATAAAATTTGTGTCCTGCAGTGGCAGATAAACAATCATTATTATAATATATGTCATATAGCAAGTCAACTTTATTATGATATATTTGTTGCACTTTACTATAAGTTACTTCACCATTTTTTTCGTCATAAGTTACAACTTCATCGCCAACTTTAATATCTTCTATATTGACAAAACCATTAGGTGTTTTTACTTGCGTTCCAGCCGTGAAGCAATGACAGAATGTTTTTGCCATACCACCGATTATTAAGGCAGCACTTCCAACTGCGGCGGTCCAATTCAAAACTGTGTTGAACAATTCCATGTCATTTTGAAACCAGTCGTCAATGATATGGCTCTCACCGGTTAAACCCTTTTTGACTTGTGCTATGCCGCAAACTATTTGCCAAGCACCTGCCGCTGTTGCAATAAGTCCACAAATAAGAACTAAGCTGCCAGCACATGAAGCACCACCTGTAACAGGTGAGAATATCAATAATACAACACCTAATAACATTAACAAACCATTAATAATTCTTGAACGGCCAGCAGAAATCATTCCTTCGTCTTTAACAAATTCAGATTTAGCATCTTCTGGAATTTCTTTAACAATAAAATTTCCTTCTTCGTCAGTAGATATGTATTGTGTGTCTGGATCGTATTCTGGGATATTTAGTTTGTAAAGATTTTCTAAAACTCTACGAGTATATTCTGTTTTGTCACCAAATTCTAAATTCATATAACTTTGGCCAACAGATGTATCAATAACCCCTATACTGTTAAAGAATTCGTTTAAACTTTCTGCAGAAGTTATATCTGATGCTAATGCAATATTTTCAATATATTCATTTGAATTTAAAGTAGATTGAAAATATCTAACATAACGGCCAGTATCATAGTTTATAACATTTTTATTCTCTAAATAATCGTTTCTTGAATAATTCTCTTTAACATTGAATGTTATTAATGAATAACTATTATATTTCACCGTTACGAGTTTGTTTAAGAAAATAAATTGTAAATTTATCTCAGATTTATTACCTTTTGAACAAGGATAAAAACCATCTATATAAACAAACGTTTGTATTTCATTCTCAAAAACTAGTTTAAGTAAATTTTGAGCAGATTGTAGATCTTTTGCATCTTGCTCACTTGCTACTAAATAAAGTTGTGAATCGCCTTTTAAGACATTGTTTTCATCAATGTATGCTGGCAGTGTGTATATACTTGAAATACCAACTTGTTTGCCATCATTATATAATGGCATTCCAGAAATACTTGATAAATCAAGGCTATTTAAAAATTCAGTCTGCACAGCCTCGCCAACTATTGCTTTTAAAACTGTTAAATAAAGTGGATTTTGTCTACTTTCTTTTTCCTCAACAAATTTCCTTGTTATATAATTATCAGCATCAAGTTTTAAAAGATAATCGCCGGTAAGTGTGCTAAACAAGTTACCATCTTTGTAGCAAATACCAAATTCTGCGAACTCAATACTTGATTTATATCCTAAACCAATATTGATTTCTGGCAAATAGTTGATATTATAAATTTTTTGACCATAAGAATTAAATTCTTGTTGGAAAATATATTCTTCCGAATATGTCAAGTTTTTGTCCGAACCCTGATAGTCCAAATATTTAGCATCAATAATGTTATTGAACGGATCTCTCGTTAAACTTACCAACTTTTCAGCATACTCATTTTCGCTTTCATTATATCTTCCTACTAAGACTCCAACAATTTCACCTTGATTGGAGTATAAGTAAGAATATTTGTATCCGTTTTCAATCTTTAAAACAACTCTATCATTTAAGTAGCCCAAATATATGTCGTTGTCATTTTCTTTTACATGTGTAATGTAAGGAATGTTGTTGTAAAAATATTCGTATTCAAACTCAATAGTTTTTCCATCATATTCAACTTTGGAAACAACATTATATTTTGTGCCTTGGTTATCAATTTCTGTGCGAGTAATTTTATATGGTGACATATTTAAGTAGTCATAAATTCTAGCAATGATTTTTGTTTCTGTTGTAGAATCATATTGATATTCAATTGTTGCAATGTTGGTGTGTTCATAGATTTTTCCGTATGTAGGATATTTTTCTTCAACAAGTTTATTAAACTCATTATATTTAAATATTGCAACAATTTCATCGTTTTTAGTTATTGAAGTTAGCAAATTATTCGTATATTCGTAATAACTAATTTCGCCGTTATTGTTAAATGAATAAATTCTACCATTTTCATATTCATAACTAATTTGCCTATAATCACAATTTATTTCCGAAACAAATTCGTCTTCATACAATATGGTTGAAACGATATTCCCATTTACTTTTATATTTTCATATATCGCCCCGATGCTATTTAAGCTTTCCAATATTTCTATTTTTGTAGAAGTCGATTCAAAGTTTTTTAATGATGTCGTGTAAGAACCTAAAATGTCCCCAGCAATATCATTATTAGTTTTTATTGTGTAATTTGAATTTTTTGATACTTCATTATTAAAGTTTTGATTTGAAAATGATTTGTATCCAGTGTAACTACTATCAACTTCTGCTAAAACTTCTTGCGAGTTTTCTCTGTGTCGTTCCGCAAGATAATAAAGAAGTCCATAAATTGATGCGATTAATAAAATAATGGCAAGTATTACAGAAATTATAATATTTCTTTTCTTTTTATTAATTATCATAACTTCCTCCCTATATGTTATTTGCTTTGTTTATAGATTTCTCAGCTGAAACAACTAGATTTTGCAATGTGCTTACCACACATTTTAAGTTTTGACCACAATTATAATTGCTTAAAGATTCTTGTAATGTTTTTAATGCTTTTAAATCTGTTTTTAGCAAATTCAATTTATTTTTTAAACAAGCATTTACACTTTCAACATTCTTTTTCGCCTTTTTAGTGTCAACTGCCTTTTTAATTGCGGAATACGGACAGAAAGGAATGTCTCTATTTGCTGTCGTTTCATAATTTGCGATACATGAATTTAATTTTTCTAAGTCTTCATTTACAACTTTGTTGTGATAATCAAAAGTAGCATTTACAACACTTAATATGTAACCTTCAATCTTGTTTGAAATAGAACTTATATCATAATTTGAAAGTTTATTTATCTCTGCATCAACATTATCAAAAGTGTTCTTTAATGTTAGGTAATCATTTGCCCTATAAATTGGATTGTCAAAATCTATTTTTAGATTATTAAGCCTTTTGTTAAGTTTATAAATATTTAATTTAAATTCTTTTTGTTCTTGACTTAAACTATCCAAAATAACTATTAAAGATTCACATTTATTAAAACCACTATTATATCTTTCAATAACTTCTGCACTATATGCAAAGTTGTTTAATTTATCAAAATAACTTTTTACATCTGTATTAATGTTATTTAACAAATTAATATATCTATTAAAATATGTGTTAACGAATTTATTATAGTCTTCAACAGTTTTTGTTAACTTCGCTGTATTGTATTCAATTAATATATCAACCAATTCATTTGTTACATTTTTAATACCTAAACTGTTGTAGAAACTCTTTGCAAGTTCAATAAAATCTTCCTCTTCCTTTAAGAAAAGTTTATCAACATCTAGCATTAAAGTTTTAAATTCATTTATTTTAATATAATTTTCATTTTTCTTAAAAATTGGATTTTCAATTGAATTGATTTTTACTAAAAAGTCGTTCAGGTCATTAACTTTATTTTTTAATATAAAGTACTTAGTTTTGTTTGCATTATAATCTTCCTCTATTGAAGCACATGCTGCCGCAAATGCTATTGGATCTTGTGAGTTATTAATTAAGAGTCCATTCGCAATGTCTATTTTTTCTTCAAGCTCAATATAATTGTCAAGTAATGATGCATAAATTAATTTGATATCATTTATCGAGCAATTATATTCATTATACATTTCATAAATCTTCAAATTAGGATCAACATTACCATAAATAATGAAACTAAATACTTTTCCGTCTTTAAAAATTACAATATTTTGAGTTATTTCTTTAACTTCAAAAATAATTACATAACCTTCTTCGGATTCTACATAGTTTATATTTTTTACGATTTCGCCATTTATATAGCATTTAAAATCAAGTTGGTCTGGTTTAAACACAACTGCACTATCTGTTGTGCCAAAATTTTTTACTCCTGTAAAATATTTGTTTAAATTAGAAACAACGATACTTATTTCATATTCCAAACCATGTGTATTTAAAACTTTAATCTTATAAACACCTGTTTCGCTAAATTTATAATCTTTTAAGTAGTTGCTATCCAAAGTTATAGAAGTGCCATTATAATTTACAATAACTGCCGTTGCCGCATTATAAATCTTTGCTATTTCAAAGAATTCACATTCTAAATTTACAACATCGTCAACATTTTCATACTTAACATAATTGCCCTCTTGCAATCTAATTCTAATTGTTGGATTATCTTTCACTATGTATCCAACATACTTAGTACCTGCATTAGCTGATATGTTATATTCTGTGAATTCTACATAACCATCAACCCAGTTATCATCTTGATTGTCTGCCAAAATTTCAAATAGCGTTTGACCATATCTATATTCACCATTATAAGTAATAAAACCTGATTTTAAAAGTTTACTATTTTTAGAAGAATAATATTCAAACTTAATTTTATAACTTTCAAACAACGGGAAATTTGTGTCCGATGTAAAATAATAATCTTTTTCTAAATAAATTGTTCCTGTATGCATTTCAAGTTCATCAAATACATATTCACTATATTCGTTAGGATTTATTGTAATATATTTGATATTTTCATCACACTTTGAATACATCCAATTTACGAGATCCTCGTTAGTATCGAATGTTACCAAACTGTCCGTAAATGGTTTAAAAGTTACTTCATATTTTCCCGCTTCATTTATCTTACATATATCTTTATTTTCAATAATATTTTTAAATACATTTTCTCTTGCAATGTCAAACGAAGAATAGATATGTTTTTCATAAGTTTTTAAATTAGAATTATATAATTCAGCAACATAGCCATTCATTATGTAATTATATTTTAAAGACCATTTGTTAAAATTTTCATAATTTACATGAGGTGCATTTGATGGCAGTATACATAAATACATCTCATTTCTATTTCCCGCTATATCTTCCACGGTAAATTTTAAATATTTTGGAGAATTGGTTGTATTGTAAACAATGTCTTTTGATCTGTAATCAAACTTGTCTGAAATTGCCTCAAATTGCTCGTCTGTAAACTCATAATATACTTTTGTTATAAGAGTATAAGGGAATTCTTCCTTAACTTCTATGAATGCATAATCCGAAGCATAATTTACAATTTGTTCATGCTCATTAGCATAAACATAAGTTGCATTTCTAAAAACTTGAGTTGTTGGCATGCTTTGCATATAAACTCTATAATATGCTTGCTTGCTAAAATAGATATTTTGTGAAATAAAGTGATAAATTCCATCTGTACTATTTGCGTTAGACTTTTGATAAGTTAGATTTGATACAACCGCAGTTGGGCCTTGCTCAGTTTCTTGAATTGTTACATATCTGTTGGCATAAGCATCTAAGTAAAACGCTTTATTAGAAAATGCTATTTTAAATGTATTATATTTTTTTATCGTTTCTTTAAAATTTTCAATAGTTTTTACTTTATCTGCTTCGTTGGTTTGCTGATAAGCACCACTTACATAATTTATTAGAGTTTGAGTGTCTGCTTGTTTTTCTGCACTGCCGCTGTAATTAACCTGGATATTGTTATTGCTATCTAAACTAAAAGTGTAATTTGCTAGTGCCTGTTCATCTTCCTCTTTTTCTTCTTTTGTCAAAATTTCACAATCATAATTTGAAGGTATTATCGAAAAATTATATTCTTTTTCAAGATATTTATCTTTTACCTTATAATATATCTTAATCGTGTAATCGCCTATTTTATCAAACTTTAAATCAATATTAAAGATTCTATCACTAGGGTAATTTTTACCATCAATCCATAAATTCCCTGACATAAACGAGTCATCACGATTCATAAAATCTCGCCTATTTGTTACTTGAGTTTTCCCGTAAGCATCTGTATAAATTATCTGCAGAAGTCCACATCCTAATCCGCCCTCAATATATGAATTTCCGCAAATCAAATTAGATTCATCATATTGGAAATAACCAAAGAAAGTTCCAAAAGCAACACCTGATTCGCGCTTTGTCCACTCATAACACAAAGAATTTAAAATATTTATGTAATCACTTTGACTTATTTTTATCGATGCAGAATCAAAATAAGTATTTCTACTATTTATACCAATTCGGGGAATATTGCTAATATTATTGTTCGCTATCTGAAAAGCATTTGCATATTCATCATATCTTGATGTTTTTTCCCATAAATCTTCCCTATACACACCAGGTTGCTGATCAAAGTATCTATATCCAGAAGTTGTGTATTGATAAGCATCAAAAACTTGTTGAAGATCCCAATAGAAATCTGGGCTATATTCAGTTGGCAAAGTATATTGTAATATTCTGCCATTTTCTCTTTTTAATGCTTTTTTATATTGTGATGCACCGGTCAAAATCACATAGCCTAAAAATTTCTTTTCTCCATTGTATGTTACATGCACTTCCCTAAACATAAATTTTTGTGCTCTTGTGGCATTCCTTCTCCAAAGTTGAATTCTAGTGCCATCATCTGCAGATGCATTATCAACATCTAAAACATATCCACTAGAATACATTGGAGTTATTGTATAAACTGATTCATTATTAACTGAATCTGTATATGCAATTTTAAACTGTTGATTTGAACCAAAATTTTGTGGATAACAGATAATATTAATGCCGTTCTTTTCTAAGATACCGCCATTAACATCAATAACATAACAACCATTCGACTTGTTATTGAATCTTTTATCAACATCAGTATTTATAATTTGAAAAGTCCCGGAGATCTGCCCATTTACATTTTCATAAGAAACTGTAATCTGAGTATCTGCCGAGACTTTTGAAGAGTTGATTATTAAAGATGAAAAAACTGGAACGATAAACATTAAAAGTAAAGCAAGTATTAATATTTTCTTTTTCATATTAACCTCTCAAATAAATTTATTTATTCAAAAAAATAATATCACAACGAAATTCTTTTGCAAATACCTAAATTTTATGGTAACTATATAATTTTTTTATAGAATATATTCTTTAATAAATCATTTTGAAATATGGAAAAGGTTTGATACATTATTATTGAGGTGAATTATGATTGGTTTAGATAAAAGTTTGGTAACCGTTTACCCTTACGATCCAACATGGGTAGATGAATACAAAAAAGAAAAAGAAATTTTGAAAGACATTTTAAAAGATTTTGATGTCGAAATTGAACATGTTGGCAGCACATCAATTCCTGGATTAAGTGCAAAGCCTATAATCGACATTGCTATTGGTGCTCATGATGTTGAAACAATTAAAAAAATAGAACCTGTTTTGGCGGCTCATGGTTACGATATGCTAAATTCGCTTGAAGACAAAGGCGAAATTTTAGCAAGAAAAGGTCCAACAACTTGCAGGACCCATTACATTCATATCCAAGTTTTAGGAAGCGAATACTGGAATGAATTTATCTATTTTAGAAAATATTTGCTTGAACACCCTGAATACATAAAAGAATATGAAAATTTGAAAAAAGAACTTTCTGTAAAATATGCTGATGAACGCAAAAAATATACGGCAGCAAAAAATGACTTCATTACAAGCGTTTTAGAAAAAGCATACAAATTATATGATGTAAATTAAAAAGAACCTACTTAGGTTCTTTTTTTTGTTAATATATTTATAATTTGTTCGTCACCCATTTCGTTTATTTTTAATTTGTTTTCAATATTGGTGCTCTTAATACTTTTGTCTTTATATCCTAAAATTTCAATGTCATTTGATATTCCAAAGAGCAAATTTTTCAAAACGCTTTGGTATCCCATATATGTATATACAACCTTGTTTGAACCAAATATTCTTTTAATTCGTTTATTATCTTTTAAAACATCTAAATTATTTATATACACATATTTGATTTTTAAATTAGGTTGATTTTTGTCCAAAAATTCTTTGATGCGTAATTGTTGACTAAACAAGTAGTCACCTGTTGAAGCATATATGACATCTGCATTTTTACAACGATTTAGATATATAACATCATTGCTGTTCCTATTCAAATTTGATTCGTTCTTGATATTTTTCGAAATTGTAATAACATTGATTTGATTTTTACTATTTAAACATTTGCTCAAATTTTTTAAAAGCGCATTTGAGTTTGTTGGATAATAGCAGTGCACATTTTCATAATTCTTAGATAAAAGTGCTGACACAAACTCTGGGTTTTGGTGCGAATAAGTGTTTTCAAACGCAGTGCTTGTTAAAATAAAATTTAAACTAGGTTTTTCGCATCGCATTGCCACTTCAGATTGGTAAATGTATTTTTGATACTGACTTACCATGCTGACAAAAACGCTTGCAAACGCTTCATAAGTCACAAATAGCCCGTTGTTGCCTGCTTGTGCATAACCCTGAAATACACCTTCTAAAACATTCTCACTTAAAAGTTCTAAAATGTTTTTATTTATGCAATTAAGTCCTGCAAGTTTATTTGAGTTTATTTCGTCAGGCGAAAAAATAAAAATTTTATTTTCTTGCATCAAACTTTTTAATGAGTTTTCCAAGTTTTCAAAAGTTGATAAATTTGCATCACATTCTAATTTAACTGGCAACAAATCTTTTTCACTTACAAAGAAATCGTAATCATAAAAATTGAAAATTTCTTTTAATTTGCTTTCAGTTAAATTGAACTTATATTTGTCTTTCCATTTATTTAAAATTTCAACTTTTTCATTAGCCGCCAATTTCGCAAGTGGGTCTTTATGCGATAAAATATTGCCTTCAATTGAGATAGTTCCATCGCAAAGCCCTGTCAAGCCTT
Organism: uncultured Bacillota bacterium; assembly: GCA_900551705.1. Lineage (GTDB taxonomy): Bacteria > Bacillota > Clostridia > Christensenellales > UBA1242 > UMGS687. The sequence continues at coordinate 13,096 of URWY01000009.1, forward strand.
TGTTAGATTTAAAAATTATAACTGGCGATTTTTTATCATTTTTTAACAATTTATATGCTTTTTCAAGTGTTTTTTCAATATTTTTATGATTTACTGAGCAAAAAAGCGGCTCAAAGCCAAAACTTTTAAAAAATGATTTTATTTCATTCTTTGACATTTTTGCAAAAGTTGAAGTCGAACACATTTTGTATTTATTCAAATTTATTATAGGCAAAACTTTGTTAGACTTTTTAACTTTATTTAGTTGCCAACTTGCCATAAGCGTTGCAGTTTCACATTCGCCATCACCAATTATGCAAGGCAAAATATCTATCTCAGAATTTAAGCAATAACCATAAGCAAACGCTAAACTATATCCAAGTTCGCCGCCGTCATATAAAGTTGTTGGATATTCTGGATTGACCTCAGAACGAATGTTTGCTCCAAATTCTTTTATTAACTCGCCCAAACCTTCGAAATTGTTTGGATATTTGTGGTCAACTTTAAACCATGAGTTTGTAAGCCACAAATTAGCACTAACGCTTGAACCAGCATGTCCTGTTCCAACCAAAATGTTCGCTTTTAAATTATGCTTTTTAAAAAGATTGATTAAATGAAGATACAAAAAATTTATTGACGGACAAGCCCCCCAATGTCCAAACGACCTATCTTTCAAATTTGAAATTTGCAATTTTTCATCAAAATTAACAAAAGAATTTAAGTAATTTTGAGACAAAGTTATATAATTTGCAAATTTGAAACAATCTTCAAAAAATTTTTTATCTTTCACTTTTATTTCCTTATGCATTTATATGGTTTGTTTTGATATGCCGTATAAAACAAACTGCGATAATTTTCCCATGATTGTGGCATCGCTGAATTATTTTGATAAACCTTTTCAACAATTTTTCGTGCATCTAAATAATATTCAAATTCTTTCGCACTTTCACATCTATAATTTTCTTGTTCGGAAGTGTAATTTTGATAAATTTGAATGTCTGGAAATTTATTAAAATGTGGTTCAAATTCTTTTAAATGCTTTTCAAATACATCTAACTCTTCCAAGCCTAAAATATACATAAATGAATCTTCAAAGCCTAAACTTCTTGCATAATCAGCAAGCGCTAAACTCTTATCAAGAGTTAAACTTGCTTTCTCCTTTCTCATAATAAGTTCTCGGCCCTCAAATTTTTCCGTTGTGATGTATAAAGTGAATTTCCCGATTTCTTTTTTTATCAAATCTAAATACTCGAAAGTTCTAAGTTGCGAACCAATATATGAAATTCTGCCATCAAAATTGAATTGTTTCAAAGTCTTTTTAAGCATTATTAAATGATTAACCAATTCTAATTCAGAAGGGAAACAACCCGTGCAAATAGTTATATTTTCAAGATTTGATAAATCTTTCAAATTGTTTTCTTTTAAAATAACTCTAAAATATCGCAAAATTGCGTCTTCTGTTATAAGCCCTTCATCTTCTTCGCTTTCCAACCTATATGTTCCGCAAAACTTGCAGCCTTTGCATTGACTTCTAAAATTCGAATTCAAAGTCATAGCATTCAGCCCTTTGCGGAAATATGTGCTTGTGCAAGTGTCTTTTTCAATTTTATTAATTTTGCCAACATATTTATCAGCCAAATATAATTCTTTATCTCTTATCTCAAAAGGAGTTGGATATGTGTTTACACAGACTGCGAAATAAAATTCATCATCGTAAGTGTTAAGTGTCATGTAAAACCTAATACGATTGTCTTCACAATCCATTTTCACACCATATCTATTAAGTGCAATAAGCAAAACATCTTCGCAAGGCATATTATACTTTTCTGCCAGCATTTCAACATCTGAATAATTATGAATATTCATCATTACTCTCCTTCAATAGTTATTAAATTTTTGCCATTTTCTTTGCTTTCGCTTAACATCATGTCAAGTTTATTTAAGTTTTCTTCTATTGACAACTCATAATTGTAATGTGCAATGCCAAAACTGCATGAAGCTTCACAATCTTGAATAATGCCATTGTTGATTTTTTGACAACGCTCTTTAAGCAAAGGCAAATCTTGCTCCTGAGTTAAAATAAACATTTCGTCACCGCCAAACCTAAAAACAAGTTCTGGCTTTTTAAATTCGTTTAAAAAGATTTCACCAATTCTTTTTAAAACTTTATCTGCATTAAAACGACCCCTTGTGGAATTAATTTTCTTAAAATTGTCTATATCGCCAAAAATAATTGAAAAATTGATCTTTTTATTAACCAAACTTGTTAATTTTGCCATTAAATGATTTTTATTATAAAATCCTGTTAACTTATCTATTTCCGCCGCCAAAATTAAATCTTTCAACAAAGTTATATCTCTATAGACAACTCTGCGGCAATCATTTGCATTTTGAATTTCTTCTAAATAAATTTTATTTTCAAAATAAAAAATGTTTGGATACAAAACATCTTGATTCAACTCAAAATCAAAATTCTTTTCCAAAACATTTCCATTCCTATCAATAATTTTAAATATATTATGATTTTCTTCCATATCTCAATTACTATTATATCAGCATTTTATCCTTCTGAATATGCCAAAATTTAATAGTTAGTATAAATTATTTTTATAAGTTTTTTAAATACTCTTCACAAACATTCACAAATTCGTAAATATACTTACTGCTATTTGCATTGTCATAAATTAAATACACATCGTCCGCTGGCAAATCTTTTAACCCTTCTACAACAACCATTTCGCCACTATCAATTTCAGGCTGAATAGATTCAGTCATAAAATAACCAACCGCATCACAATTTTTGATAACCTGTTTTATCAAATTAGAATTTGGAATTTCCATGATAACATTGTTTGGCGATATCCCATTATTTTTGAAGTATTCATTCAAGCATCTTCTTTTTTTAGATTCCAAAGGCAAAATTAATGGCCAATCTGAAATTGTTTCAACATTTGATAGCAACTCTTTGTTTTTCTCAAAAAATTCTTTTGAGCAAGCAAAACAGTTTTCTGATTGACGCAAATAAACATTTTCAATATTTCTATTGAATACTTCAAGTTTATTTTTGTCAAACAAAATGCTAATGTCGTGCCTATCAAACATAGAAGTTAAAGTTCTTGATTCGTTAATAACAATTTCCAGCCTGCAAGCAGGAAATCTTTTGTGAAATATGTTTATTATTTTTGATAGATATGTATCTGCAAGCCCTCTCAAAGAGCCAATAACAATTTTTTGTTTAAAGTTTTCATCGCTGAATAAAATTTGTTCAACCGCTTTAAGTTTGCGATATAATTCTTCACCGTCTTTTGTTAGAACAAAATTCCTGCTATTTCTATCAATCAATTTTTTACCAAGTTCGTCTTCAAGTTTCTTAACGCTATAACTCAAAGAAGGTTGGGAAACCATAATTTTGTTAGACGCATTTGAATAACCTTGAAATTCAACAACATAAAAGAAATATTTATAATTGTTAAGATTGATGTTGTCCATATTCACCTCTTTATTACTTATAATAGCATAAAGTAAAAAATAAAGCAAATCATTATATGTTGACAAATTGCATGGTATGTGCTAAAAATAATTATATGAATAATTACAAATTTTGGGAAAAATATAATCAAATTTGTTTAAACAAGATTGACAACTTGCTTCGCGTTTTAGAGCAAGAAAAAGTGAATAAAATCTTGGTCGATTTACATATTCATTCCAATCACTCGTCAGACGGAAAACAGTCTTTGGACTTTATTATTGACGAATGTAACAAAAAGGGTTTTAAAATAATAGCCTTAACCGATCATGACGATGTTAAAGTCTTTAACGAACTTTATAAAAAAATCAAAAAAAATCAGTTGCCAGAATTTCCAATTATTCTAACCGGCGTTGAACAAACTGTAAGTTTTCCAGCATACCAAACAATGTGCCACATTGTTAAACTCTTTATTAACCCATTTGATAAAGAGTTAAAAAAAGATTTAATTAAGTTGAATAATTCATATTTTAATCGTGCAAAAATACAAATTCAAAGGATTCAAGAAAGCCCTGCCTTGCGCGAAATTTTTGAAAAATACGATATTAAAGTATCTTACAAAGAATTTTTAAAATATCTAAAATCAAAGAAAATTGCAATTCCAGACTACGCCCCTCTTGTGGACTATTTAGCAGACAAACTTAAAGAAAAAAATGTTCCAACAAAAGATGTCTATGAAAGAGTTAAGTATTATAATAATTTAGACACTTGCACACAAAGAAAAGTAATGCGAGATGCAAGGTTTGAATATTTGGACAAAAAATATGAAAATATAGATGTTCAAGACAATCGCAGATTCTTGCTTTCAATTTTGGGCGTCCGCGGAGTTGACGATGCTTATTTCAAAGATTATCCATCAAGCGGTTCTTTGTCTGTTGACGAATACGGACAAGTCAACATATTTAATATGAACACAAACGGCGTTACAATCTTTGCTCACCCAAATGAAACGAAATTACAACACATGGACCAGCTAAAAAATTGCAAGTGCAAATTTGTTGCTTTTGAAAACAATTTTAAATCAACCAATGTTGATAAAACCGCTGTTTCAAACGCAGCAAAAAAATTAGATTTATTCACAACCGTTGGCTCAGATAAACACGCAGAAGTTGAAAATGTCTATGACGATTTATCGTTCTACGAACTGCCAACAGAAAATATAAAAAAATTAATAAATGAAGTAAAATAAAAGGTGGCTTTATGGCAAAATATGATTTACACATTCATTCAACAATTTCAGATGGACAATTAAATCCTTATGATATTTTTCGTGCATCAAAAGACTTAAAACTTGAAACAATATCAATCACCGACCATAACACAATAAAAGCTTATGAAAAATTTAAAGAAGCGGCAAAAAAGAAACAACTCGATTTAATTTCTGGAATAGAATTTAACGCAGGTGACCATGCGAACTTTCATATTCTAGGATATGGCATAAAAGACACAGACGGCCTTGAAGCCTACTTAATTAAGTATAAAAATAGCAATATTAAGCCTTGCCTTGAAACATTAAGGCTTTTAAGAATTAACTATAACATTGACCTGCCCGCTGATGAAATCACGCTTGCATACTCAAAAAGTGGTATCTTAGACAAAAATTGTATTGCAAGAGCATTAGCCAACGAAGGCCATTGCTCAAGCATAAAAGAAGCGTATAACTTATATATCGGTCGCGATGCAAAAGCATATTCACCTATTAAAAAATTGTATTCACAAGATGTTATCAAATTAATTCATGCTTATGGCGGTGTTACTGTTTGGGCTCACCCTAACCTAGCAAAAATTAGAACCGAAAATGGCGAAAGATTTTTCACTGACGATGAACTCGCACAAAAAGTAATGCAACTTAAATTAGTCGGTCTTGACGGCATTGAATGCTACAACAATAATCTGCCAATGCAAATGGAATACTTGGATTATTTAGCAAAAGAAAACGATTTGCTAAAAACTGGCGGAACAGACTTCCATTCATACAAAAATACTGTATCGTTAGGCTGCGAAGAAGTTAGCGAAGAAGATGTTTACAAACTCAAACAAAAAATCAAAAAGAATAATTGCGAATTAGAGCAAAATTAAACGGAGAAAAGATGTCTATAAAATTGGTAATCTGTGACATAGGAAACACAATTTACAAAGAAGAAAAGTCTAATAAGTTTGACAAAATTCAGCAAATCACTCATGGCGACTTTGCAGAGATTGTCAATAATTTTTATAGAATTTTCAATAAATCAGACGATAATCTTTTCGACTTAACAAACAAATATCTCAAAAGTTTGAATATAAATAATGAAAAAATATTTTCTGAACTTTACGAATATTTTAAAACTTTAAAAAATAGGTCAACCCCTGCGCAACTAACTAATGAAAATATTTTTGAAGTTGCTAAATTTATAAAATCAAAAAATATCAAATTAATTTTAAGTTCAAACTCAAATATTCTAACAAAGAAAAATGATGATAAATTATTGCCATTCGTTGATGGAATTGAAAGAACATATAAAATCGGGTTTCTAAAAGATGAACCAGAATATTATGATTACATTCAAAATAAATATAATGTAAAACCAAACGAAATTCTTTGTATCGGCGATGATGTATCAAAAGACTTTGAAATTCCTAAAAGATTTGGCTGGAAAACTTATTTATATGACTCGTCATACCCAATATCAAAAATGATTAAAGAAATAAGTGACCTATTATAAAAGCAGGAATAAACCTGCTTTTATTTTTTTCCTAAATATTCTGCTATAAGCGAAGCTGGCATGTTTGTAAAATAAGATTTTGAAGAAATATTTTCTATTTTCGGTGTTGAAAGATAAATTCCGCGTTTTGAAACATTCACAAGCTCAAATTTTGTATTAGGATTTAAAACAACAACTATTCCTTGTGCAAAAATTGGCAATGGTTTTTCAGCATAAATCCATTGACTGCCTCCCACATAAATATTATCAGTGTCAACTTCTCTCAAACCTATTGAAACAAAATCTGTTTCAGCATCAAATTCCCCATTTTGAAATGGAACATACGCATTAACAATAATTGTCAATTTATACCAGCCTGGTTCATTAAATTGAAATGTGTTGTCATCATTCAAAGTTACATACTCATTAGGATCAATTTCTTTTCTCGTAAATGCTACACGCCCACCGCTAACAACTAATTCGCCTATATCCCCTACATAATCATGATACTTTGCAAGATAAGCGCTTCTCATACGCAGATTTTCACCTGCTTCTCCTGTAGGACCTGTTGGCCCTGTCGCTCCTGTTGGACCAGTTGGACCGCGACTACCAGTAATTCCTGTTGGACCAGTCACAACATAACACCTTTTTGGTATTTCAGGTTCAAATGGACTAACACAGCCACATTTACATTTTCTTGTCATAATGCTCCCTCCTCATTTTTCATTATATAAACGAGCAATAAAAAGTGTTCATCGCACAAAAAAACCACCCACGAATGGGTAGTCTTTTTTAATTATTTTACATCTTTGTCATCACTTGCTTCTTCGTCTTTTTTGTCTTCTGATTTTTCATCTTCTGGCAAAATAGTTTCAAGATTTTCATCTTTCTTGTCAGTGCTCGTTGGTGCTGTAACAACACCTAAAACAACAAGCACACCAGCAACAGCCATAATTATATCAGCAACAAGCTTGCCATCTGGGATAAATCCAAACAGCCTGCCAAACGCCTCAACAAGCACAACCACTGCCGCTGCAAGTGCAGTCCAAAAACTGTAACTCTTAAACTTGTTTTTCATGTTTCCCCTCCTCAATCTTTTGTGGCTTTTTGATAATTTTTTTAATTTCCTTCACATCTTTCTTAACAACCTGCACTTCATCATGCACTTTTTTAATTAAATGTGAATTATCATCAACTTTATCTTTTGTTTCCTCAACTGATTGTTTTATATCTTCTGTATGCTTTTTAAGGTCTAACGCCTGCGTAAGATTTTTGTTTATATGTTCAATAAAATCATTATATTTTTGCTCACGCTTAGCACTATCCTTCAAAAGGTAACTAAGGAGTAAAACAAACAAAACTGCAAATATTCCGTTCGATATGACAATGTTTAATATGTCTTGCCACATAACTATTTTTCTCGTGAAAATGTTTCCGCATAAAGAGTATCAAAGTACTCGCCAAGTTCACTTTTATATTTTTCGTCTTCAAGTTCTGCAATAGCTTGCTGCTTTGGCATTTCTTGTAAAAAGTTTTTAACAACATTATATTTTTCTTCAAATTTCATGTCGTCAACTTTTTCTTGACCAAACTTTGAAACAAGATTTAAAAGTTCTTCATTATCAGAATTATTTTGGTTATTCATCTCTTCTTCATGTTTAGCCTTGCTTTCTAAAAAGTCTTTTCTTCTTTTTAAAATGTCCAAATTTATCTCTTCAATTTCACCGGCAATTTTTGCTGCGTATGAAATATCAAACGAAACAAGCGCCATGTTTTTTTGTTGCTCTAAAAGTGAACGCTCATTTTCCAATTTAAAAAGTTGACCTTCAAACTCTTTTTGAGCCTGATTTTCATCATTAAGTTTTTCTCCTTCAAATTCTTTCATAACTTCATTATAAATAGAATTTTTTTCAGAATTTTCAACTTGAATATGGGCCTTGTCAATAAACTGTTCTAAGCCGTCTGCGGATTTTTCATTTGGAATTGTTTGTTCCAAACTTTTTTTAAATGAATATTTGCTGTCAATATTTTTTAATTTTTCTGCAAGCTCTTCGCGTTTAGAATTTTCTTCTAAATTGAATTCGTCAGAAAATTTGTATGCATACATAGCGTATCCTCCATAATAATTGAAATCTAAATTGTTTTGTTTTTGAATTTGTTTATTAAAGTTTTTAATTTTCATAATTAATCTGTAACGGACACCTCTATTTCTGCATTAGAAATTTGAACAGCAGGGCTTTCACTTTCAAATCCAATTTGAAACATTTCACCCTCTAAGTTTGGTAAAATTTTTGTTGTTTTGCTTGCTCCATTAACATCATATTCTTTTTTAAATTTATCTGTTCTGACTATAACTTTGCAAGGTCCGTTTGCTATTAAATTAATAGTTTTTATCTTTTTAGGCTTGCTCGCCTGTCCCAAATTTGTAAAAGCAGAAACCCAATATTTTTTTAAACTAGATGAAAAATATTTTCCATTTTTTGAAAGTTGAGCCAATTTATTTTTATGCTCCCCATTAAATGCAAAAACAAGTTTATTCGTCACATCATATTCAATCGCGCACATCGACTTAATGTCAACACCTCTAACAATTTCAATCGCACCACTTTTCATATCATATTCAAGAAGTGCATTATTAATATATCCGCCAGAATAATTTTCGCAGCCAATTTTTTCATCGTCACCAAAATTTATTCTTGTTGCCAAATAATATTTGCCATTATAAAAAGCACATGAACAATTTTCGTTGTCTATATTTTCCAAAAGACTTTCAATTTGAGTTGAGATTTTTGTTGACGAATATCCGTTGAACGAATATAATCCGTCTTTTGCCAAAAACATAATTTTGTCGCCGCATAAGCATATTGAATTTGAATAGATTTTCCCACTCGCCGCAAAAAGGTCCGTTATCGCAAAATCTTCTTGGGAACTATAAGCAGATAATTTTGAAATGCCAAATTCTTTAAATATATAAACAAAATCATTAAAATTAACAACCTTAATAAGCGCACCCTTGTCGTCCGCCAAGTTGAAATATTTGGTGTCGCTTTCTGCCCAACCCGTCGGGTCTAAATTGTTAGAATATACCAACTTATTTCTATTGCCAGATTCAATTGCAAAAATCCTATTGTAATGCTTGCACATAGAAATAATTTTCGGTGCATTGGTCAAAAGGGAATTGACATTTTGTGGGTGATAAACAAGCATGCCGTCCGTTTCAGAAGTTACAAGCATAACATCTTCGCCATTCAAGTTGTAATAAATCGCATTTGGAATTGAAGTGAAAGAAACATCATTTAACGCTTGATATATCATTGGCGCTTGACTCACAAGTTCGCAAAAATAAAGTTTGTTGTCCGCACTTATAAGTAAAATATTGTCTTTTTCTTTTGTAAGCGTGTTGAAATAAGGATAAAGCCAAACTTTATTAATTGCAGTTGGAGCGCTAACAAAAGTTAGATTGTGCTCGCTCGACGAACCTTCGCTGTCAAGCAATTTTAATTCTTCAACGCCATAACCTGATTTTAACGCACCATTCGTGCGCCTAAAATTATATGACATTTTAGCCACATTCATTGGCAAACTATTTTCATCAGTATCGCAATTTGCTGGCTGCAAAAAGTTGTCGATTTTAAATTTTATTGTCTTGCTATTTTTTAATTTAAGTGGTTTTTTATAAAACATTAAAACCACCTCCTCACTGGCAATTTAATATTATTTTTTTTGCCGTTTCTTATAAATAACGCATCTTTAAAACGCTTTTCCCAAACGGCAGCATCTTCGTGTAAGCCATTGATAAATGAGTATCCCATGGCCACCCCAAAAGCAAGTGTTATCTCAGAAACTTTGTTTGAAAAAGATTCCATGGTAGTTGATAAACTGGTCAAACCAGTTGGCAAATATTTGTATACAATTTCCGCTTCGTCAGTGTCCACTTCAATATAATCTGGAAAAACTTTAAACTTTAATTTCTTTCCATTTTTATCACGAAGAGAAACAACTTCCAAAAATTTTTTAGACAAATCAGAAAGCAAAATCTTTTTATCACTAACCGAAATGCTTTCTTTTTTCAAAAGCGGAATATAGTCCGATGCGACTTCTTGATAAGTTAAATTTAAACACTTTAAAAGAAAGTTTATTTGACTTTTGAATGTATCACTTAAACTATCAAAATCTTCTGCATCAATTTTTTCGCATAAATCTTCTTTGTTTAAAAACAAGCATGCTGTTTTTAAAATACTTTTAATTGTCATAGCATTCTCCTAAAAAACATTTTTCGATTTTTTTATAATTTTTTAACAATTTTTTTAAATTTTTCGAATTTTTCATATTTTTTAATAATTTTTTATATTTTTTCTTACATTTTTATAATTTTCTAAGTATTTTTTCTGTTTGTTTATATATTTCTTTTTGATTTTTTAAATCAATTTTTTCATTTTGTGCATCAATTTCTGCGAATATTTTTTTACTATTTTCAACCCTAGTTTTTTTAACAAGTTCAACAGTCCGAGAATCTAAAACACGATAGGGAACAGTTAACGAGTAACTGCCCCCAATTTGTGCCTTATTGTGAATCTCAAAAACTTTCCTTTTTGTGTTGTAAAAAATCTGATAATTTTTATCAATTTCTTGCAAGCGCGAAAGAACAAAATAAACATCATTTTTGATTTCAATTAACATATTTTTTCCCTATGCCGAAGTTGTTGTAGTTGAAGTTGTTGCAAATGGATTTGTAACAGTTGATAAAATGCCAGAGATTTTTGCTTGTGCATTTGGTTTGTTACAGATCAAATCTGCATACTTAACAAGAGTAGCAGAGTATGTTGCTTCATTAGCGTTTTGTTTAATAACTCTGCCATCTTCTCCTTCAAGCCATTTCCAATCGCAAAGTTGATGCAAAGTAAATTCGTCTGTGTTCAAAACATACATCGTGTCGTCTTCAACAAATCTATCAGCATAAATTGGAACGCCATTATAAGTCATTGCTTTATATCCCCCAGCAAGTTCCATAATGTCAATGTTTCTTCTGAAATATGACAAATATTTTTGATATGCTTTTCTTACTGCGTTTGAGCAAGTAATGAAGTTTGCTGTGCTTCCGCCAACTTCTTCCAAATGGTCTAATGCGCCTTGGATAACATCATCAGCAATTTCTTGTGATGTTGTTGATGTGTAAGGTTTAAGCCATTTATAATCGCTTCTTGTCAAACCATAAAGAGTTGTAGAGTCTGAGAAGATTGCACCAAGTCCTGTAATTTCAAGGTCTTTTGAATTTTGAACATAAATAGTTTGATCTTTTGCAATAGTTGGTGCAGTTGCAGGCATATCAAGAGTGATAGTTTTGTTTACCCTATCAACATAGTTGATTCTTATACCTTGACCGTTTGAAACAACAGTTGAACCGCTGTAAAAATCTACAATCATACCTTCAATTAAGTTTCTTACACTGTCGCAAGTAACAACTTTTGTTGATGAGTTGTAGTTTGTAACTTTTGCAAGTAAACCTGAACCATCGCCATATAACATACGACCAAAGTTGAAGCTGCTTGCTTTAATTAAACCTTCCATTTCAGCATTTAATAAGTTTACAAAAGCACCTGCTGAGTTCATAGATGCTCTCATTGCTTTATCTGAAATTTCGATTTTTCCATATAAGTTTTTAAGTTCTGATGTAAATTGAACATATTTATTTTCACCAGCAGTTGGGAGTTTGCCAGTTTCTGTTCCAGCACCAATTCCCCCATTAATTCCGTAAGGTGCAAGTTTAATAATTTTTTTGCCCCAAACATCTTTTGTTGATTGTTCGATTTTACCAAGAAGTGGGTTTGCATTAACATTTAATTGATTTGCAACAACTCCAAGGTAAACATTTTTAAGTGCGTTTGACGCACTTGTAAGTGATACCATAATCTTCTCCTTTAAATTTAATTTTTGAAGAATTTTAAAGCTAGTGACGCAGCATCATCTAAACTACTAGGTTTATTTTTAGAAATAGCAATTGTGCTTTTTCCTCCCCTAAATCCACTGCCAATTAAATTTGGCGAATTAGAATTATTTAATGACTGCATATAATTTGAAAACACCTGCTTTTTAACTTCTTCATTGTTTAAAACAAAAGTTTGCAAGAAATTATTGTCCGTAGCAATTTGTTCAGGTGATTTATAATTTTTTGCAAGAACTCTGCTCCAAGCAATTTCGAGCATATTATTGCTCTTTTGTAAATTAGGGTCTTTCAAAATTTCGGAAGAAATTTCCTTTGAAAATTCCCTAGCATGCTCATTTTTTCGTAAAAAATCAGCAACTTGCGAGCGCCATTGTTTACTTTCAAAAACCGGTGCAATTTCTTTTGTTTCATCACTTGGTGAAGTTTCTCCTTTTGCATTGTCGACATTTTGTTTCTCATATTCGCTCAATTTTTGGCATTTTTTTGTAAATTCTCTCTGCAAGTTATTATACGCTTCAAGCAAACTTTCAGGAGAACTAAATTTGCCGAGTTGGGAGCCTGTTTGCTCTTGAATTTGCCCGCCTTGTTCTTCTAATATCTCTTTCATTTCTTCTTGCGTTTTATCAAGATTAAAAGGTTGTTCCCCGTTTGTTTCAAATTCCATAAAAACTCCTATTTTTCTTCAATTTGTTTGTTTAAATTTTTTAATTGTTTGTGCATTCTGATATGCGATAAAATAATCTCAGTAAGTCTAGGATTTTTTTGTGCTTTTTTCTCAAATTCACCACCAAGCAAGAATGCAGTATGCTCAGTTATGTGAATATCATGTTCATCAACTTCCAATGGAGAAATTGTTTCGCCACTTTCAATCATTTTCAAATTCTCGCTTGCCGCACGCTTTAAATGAAGTTCGTTGATGTCTTGAGCATTTTCCCAAACACCAAATCCAAGAAGTTCTAAAGCTTTAACTCTCATTCTGTTTGACAACTTCCCGTTTTCGTCTTGTAACAAGCCAGCATTAATTAAATCAAACACCATCGCACGCTTTTGAGCGGTTGTTTCGCCTATTTCATTTTCTGTTTCAAAAACAATATCATCGCTTGAAATATCAGATGAATTGAAATAAAAAACTTCAATATCTCCGTTGTCGCCAACAATTTTTGAAAGCCTTGGAATGCTGGCGAATTGTCTGTAAAGTCTTAAAACATGTTTCCCCATCGTCTTAATCGCTTCTTTCAAACTTTCAGCAGTGCAAGCAATTCTTGAATCATCTTGTTCAATAAGCCTTTGAAGCGCAGTTCCTGACAAATTTGCATATTTGGTAACTGAATTTGTCATTAAATCTGAAACACCAGAAACAGTTGTAAATTCTTCCAATAAACTTATTTCTTCTGATGAAAAATCAACTGGTATCTTGTCAAAACTCATAAAACTTGGCGGATTTGCACCTTGTCTATAAACAATAACTTTACCTGGCGACAAACCTTCATCTTCCAAATTTTCCGTATCTATTGAACCATCTTCAACAGTTAAAACTCCCATTGATAACCTGTTCATAAATTCGTGTTTTCTATTTTTTATTGTGTTGTATGATTTTTGAATTGGTATTAACCTTTCAATAATGCTTACACCCCAAAACAAACCTGGTTGTTCAATGCTTGTTTGTTTAATAAATGGGAAACATCTTTCGCCTTCATTTCCGTTTATATAAGGTAAATCGCCTAAATAAACAAGTTTGTTGCCCGCAATAATAGTCAATTTGCCATTTGGAAATTCAACAGTAGGCGCTTCATATCTTTCAATTACAACTGCATAATCTTTTCTCGTTCCGTTAATATATCTCTTGTTTTCGCCAAAAAATCCAAATGCGTCACTCATATTTGAGTTGTCAAGAGAAAAGACATTCACATCAGAACCTTCAACTTCCACACCCCAAATATTTTTGATATCTTCAATATGATAAGCCCTAGCGTGTATGATGCTCTTACAATCATTTATGTCCGCACAACTTGAACTTTCAGGATAAATTTCAAAAGGCGGGCAAACAGTAATTTCAACATCGCCAGATGAAATTGCTTTTCCAAGGTCATTTTTACCAATCAAACTTCCCTTTGCAGAATTCCATGTAACCTTGTAAAAACTTGTTCCGCAAACTTCACTCCATTTATTCGCTTGATTTATCATTCCACTAACTGCAAGTTTGTTGTAAATGCTGTTTACAATTTTTTTAGACACTTTTGCAGTTTTTATATCTCTTTCATCACCAGACGCAGGAACAACAGTCATACTTGGTTTCATGTTAGAAAGTTTTGAAAGCCTAGCATCTATGATTGGGGCAATGTGATTGTATACCTCGCGTTGTTGCCAATAATAGTCTTTGTCTTCATCTTCAATTTCGCCACTTGGGCCAATTTGACAATATTGATTTCCCATTAAGAAATTCATATTGAGTTGCCATTGAAGCTCAAAACTTCTTCGTTCTGCTTGACGATTTTTAAAGTCTTCAAGAACATTATTTACAATTTGTTCTTCATAAAAATAATCGTCATTTTTTGTTTTTAAATCATTTTTACTCATTTTTCCTCCAAAAATATAGTTTTTTATTAAAAAATTGACTTTTTTATAAAATAATAAGTCAATATTTAATCACGATATCCTTCCAATTTCTCCAATAATTTTTTCTTTTCCAGCAATAGTTCTTCATCAGTTAAATCTTTAAATTTGTTCGTTTTTGTTGAGTTAAGTTTGTCTAAAAGCATTTTCACACTTTGTAAATCTGGCGAAATATATTTCTTAGTTACCTTTTTTTTGTTCAATTTAAAATCGCCGTCTTCGTCACATAAATACTCTTCAACAATTTCGTCCGTTTCATAACCAACTGCCTTTTTATAAAGGGCTTTGTCTAATTCCTTACTTATTTTTTCGTTACTCACTCGTTTCACTTCTAACTCCGCTGAAATTATAAACTGCCAAATTTTAAAAACACAATGCCAACTGCCATAAAAAAAACGGCAAATGCCGTTTTGTCAAAAAATATTATTTAATTTTCAGAAATTTGCGATTTTAAAAGTTGAACTTGCTCAACTGCCATTTTATCGCATAAATTATTAAGTTCGTTGTCTGCATGTCCTTTCACTTTATTAAATATGACTTGATGTTTTGAAACTAGGTCAATTAAAATTTCCCATAAATCACGATTTAAAACAGGATTTTTTTGCGAATTTTTCCAATTATTTAATTGCCACGCTGTAACCCAATCATTTTTAAAAGCATTAATCACATACGCACTATCGCTATAAAGTTGAACTTTGCATGGTTCTTTTAACGCTTTTAGTCCTTCAATAACTGCCATAAGCTCCATGCGGTTGTTTGTTGTTTCTTTTTCCGCTCCAGCCATTTTCTTTTGATTGCCGTTATAGTCTAATATATATGCCCAGCCACCAACGCCAGGATTAACACTGCATGCACCGTCTGTGTATAGTATAACTTCTTTCATGTTTCCATTATATCAAAATTTTTGCTATATTCAATACAAAAACGCTTAAAAACAATAAAAAAACTGCTATTTTTAGCAGTTTTTTAAAATTAAACTAATTCAATAATTGCCATTTCAGCATTGTCTCCGCGTCTTTCGCCAAGTTTTGTGATACGAGTATATCCACCACCTTGACCAAGTTCTTTAGCGCGTGCTGCATATTTTGGAGCATAAACATTAAACATTTTTTCAATAAGTGGATGATTAATATCTTTTGTTTTTGCTCTAAATGCTGCTTTATTTTCTTTATCGCCTCTAACTTCTTGAAGGTCATAAAGATAAGCCATCATTTTTCTTCTAGCATTTAATTTTTTTGGACCATCGTTAACAACTTCTTGTTGAACTTTAACACCCTTTTCGTTTGTTACAGTTTTTACTGTTTTAACTGTATCTTCGTATGTGTTAACTGCAAGAGTAATGTATTTTTCAGCAAGACTACGAACTGATTTTGCTTTAGCAAGTGTTGTTTCTACCTTTTCATTCCAAAGAAGATATGAAACTTGATTGCGAAGAAGAGCAGTTCTTTCTTTTGTTGGTCTTCCAATTTTACTATTTACCATGGTTTTCTCCTTTATTCATCTGAATCTTTGAAATTTAAGCCATACTCTGTAAGTTTTTCAAAAACTTCATCAATTGATTTTAAACCTAAATTTCTAACTTTTAGCATATCTTCTCTGCTTTTCTTTGTTAAATCTTCAACAGTGTTGATATTTGCTCTCTTTAAACAGTTATATGAACGAACTGAAAGATCCATATCTTCGATAGGCATATCTAAAAGTTTTGTTTTTTGGTCATCTTCTTTTGAAACTAAAATATTCATTTTTGACATTGCATCACAAAGGTCAACAAAGATTGAAATGTGGTCTTGCAAGATTTTTCCTGCCAAACTCACAATATCTCTAGCACTGATTGTTCCGTTTGTTTCAACTTCCAATACAAGTTTATCAAAGTCAATGCTTTGTCCAACACGAGTTGGTTCAACTGAATAGTTGATTTTCTTAACTGGTGAATAAATTGAATCAACAGCTATATATTCTGGTCTGTCTTCAATTCTTTCTTTATTCAAGTTGTTTGGAACATATCCTCTGCCTCTGCCAATTAAAACTTCCATTTCAAAATCAACATTATTTTCAATTGTGCAAATATGAAGGTCTGGATTTAAAATTTCAACTTGGTCGTTTACTGCAAAATCTTTCGCAGTAACTTCTCCAGCTTTTGAAACCTTTAAAAACAAACTTGTTTCAAAATCTCTTTCAGTGTTAGTTGTTCTAACAGCAAGATTTTTAATGTTTAAAATGATGTCCACAACATCTTCATAAACACCAGGCACTGTTGAGAATTCGTGTGCAACTCCTGGAATTCTTATAGCAATTGCTGCTGCACCTGGAAGTGATGATAAAAGTGTTCTTCTAAGTGCGTTACCAAGTGTTATACCAAAACCTTTTTCCAAAGGTTCAACTATAAATCTGGCATTATATCCGCCACTTTTTTCCTCGCAAGTGATGTTAGGTTTCTCAATTTCCATTATCATTTTATTTATTCTCCTTTATTACCTTGAATACAACTCAATGATGAGGTGTTCTTTAATTCCTAGGTCAATATCTTCGCGAGTAGGAAGAGCTAAAATTTTGCCTTTTAATGTTTCACTGTTAAATTCTAACCATTTTGGCATAACAATTTTCATGCCTTTTAATTGTTTGAACATTTCAAGTTCGCGTTTATTTTCTTTAATTTCAATAACATCGCCAACTTTAACAATAAATGAAGGTACATTTACGCGTCTGCCGTTTACTGTAATGTGTCCGTGATTTACAATTTGTCTACTTTCAGATCTTGAAGAACCAATTCCCATTCTGTAAACAACATTGTCTAATCTGCGTTCAATTAATGAAAGCATATTTTCACCAGTAACACCTTTCATTCTTACAGCTTCTTCATAATATCTTCTAAATTGTTTTTCTAAAATGCCATAAGCTCTTTTAACTTTTTGCTTTTCACGAAGTTGGAGTCCATATTCTGTAACTCTTTTTCTAGCGCTGCCGTGTTGTCCTGGAAGTGATGGTCTGCGTTCAAAAGCACATTTTTTTGAAGTGCATCTTTCGCCTTTCAAAAACAACTTGCATCCTTCACGCCTACATTGACGGCAATCTGCTCCTATCAATTTAGCCATAATTTTCTCCTTTTATTATATCCTTCTAATTTTTGGTGGTCTGCAACCATTGTGTGCGATTGGAGACACATCTTTAATTAAAGTAACATCAAGTTCGCAGTTTTGAAGAGATCTAATTGCAGATTCTCTGCCATTTCCTGGACCTTTAACATAAACTTCAACGCTCTTAATTCCATATTCTTTAGCACCCTTTGCTGCTTCTTCAACGCATTGTTGTGCTGCATAAGGAGTAGATTTTTTTGAGCCTTTAAAACCAAGTTTACCAGAACTTGACCAAGAAAGCACATTTCCTTCAATATCAGTAAATGTTACCATTGTGTTATTGAAAGATGATTTGATGTGAACTTGACCTTTGTCTATGGACTTGTTAATTCTTTTTTTCTTAGTTTTTTTAACATTTGCTGCCATATCTCACCCCTTATTTACCTTTTTTACTGCTTCCAGCAACAGCTTTTCTTGGGCCTTTTCTTGTTCTGCAATTTGTTCTTGTGTTTTGTCCTCTAACTGGAAGTCCTTTTCTGTGACGGATACCACGGTATGCGCCAATTTCTGTTAATCTCTTGATATTCAAAGAAACTTCTTTTCTTAAATCACCTTCTACCATGTGATTTTTTTCAATTTCGTTTCTTAATTTTGCAATATCATTTTCGTCTAGATCTTTAACTCTTATGTCTGGATTGATTCCTGTTGCTTCAAGAATTTTGTTTGAAGTAACTCTACCAATGCCGTAAATATAAGTTAAGCCAATTTCGATTCTCTTATCGTTTGGCAAATCTACACCAGCAATTCTTGCCATAAATTTTATTCCTCCGAAAAATTTTTATTAATATATATAAATAACGGTCGCGAAATGCATCTCTGCACAGCCGCTTCGCTCCCGAGATTTGACGGTTTAGCCTTGAACTTGTTTATGGCTCTTGTCTTTTGAACAAATAACCATAACTTTACCTTCTCTTTTTATAACCTTGCATTTATCGCACATAGGTTTAACTGATGGTCTAACTTTCATTTCTTTCTCCTTAATTTTTTGCTCTCCATGTTATTCTGCCCTTTGTTAAATCGTAAGGACTCATTTCAATCTTCACTTTGTCGCCTTCAAGAATTTTAATATAATTCATTCTCAAACGACCAGAAATGTATGCTGTAATAACATGCCCATTTGATAAGCGGACTTTAAAAGTTGTGTTCGGCAAAACTTCTTCAACCACACCTTCAAATTCAATAACATCTTCCTTTGACATACAATCTCCTTTAAATGACTTTTTCAAATTCTTTAAGAATTTTACGAATTTTGGCATCATTTGTTTTTGATTTGTCTTCAAAAACCCCTTCAAATTCGCTTGCAGCATTTCCTATAACTTGAATATGCTTAATTTTCTTTCGTTTTGGCTTTGATATTGTTCTCGATTTCCCGTCAATTAATAAAAGATATTTTTCATCAATCAATTCAGAAACCAAATAAATATTCCCAGTATCTCTACCCGCAAGTGATAAGGCAACATCAAATTGTTTAACTGCCATATTTCCTCTTTTACAGCGTCAAGATTTCAACTCTATCCGCTAAAATTAAAACGGTGTTTTCATAGTGCGCTGATGGTTGCAAATCTCTTGTTATCGTTGTCCAACCATCATCAAGTATGAAAATTTCTTTCCTACCCATGTTTATCATTGGTTCAACAGCAATGCAAGTGTTTGCTATTACGATTGGTCCATCTGTTTCTTTGCCATAGTTCAAGACATTTGGACTTTGATGCATCTTTGCACCGATGCCATGACCTGTCATTTCCCTAACGACACTGAAACCATTGCTTTCTGCATGCACTTGAATAGCATGTGAAAGTTTGCCAAGCCTTTCTCCCACTTTAAGTTGTTTAATTCCTTCAAAGAAACATTCTCTTGTTACATCAATAAGTTTTTGTTTCTCTGGTGAAATTTTTCCAACTGGGAAAGTTCTTGCAGCATCTCCTTTGTAGCCTTTATAATCGACTCCAATATCAATACTTACTATGTCTCCTTCCTTCAATTTTCTTTCTGATGGTATGCCATGAACAACGACTTCATTGATTGAAATACATGTTGATGCAGGGTATCCACAATAGTTTTTAAAGCAAGGAATTCCACCATTTTCTATTATATACGCTGAAATCATTTTGTCAAGAGAATTCGTAGAAATTCCCGGTTTTACAAGGGTTTCTGCGTAGATAAGAGCATTTTTTGTTATCTCTCCCGCCTTTCTCATTAAAACAATTTCCGCTGGCGATAACTCTTTCATTTTCTACCTTCTTTTATTTCTTGTTTTGGTAGCAATTTGCTTCCTATTTACTAAATTTCGATAGCAATTTATCTACTGAAACAAAAGTTTCATCTGCACTATTTCCACTTAAAACAGTGTATAGAATTTTTTTCTTTTTATAGTAATCAACAAGTGGTTCGCTTTGCGTTAAGTAATTTTGAATTCTTTTTCTTACAACGCTGATTTTATCATCATCACGGCGAATTAATTTCGCACCGCATTCGTCACACTTTGTTGTGTATTTTTCAAGCATAGAATGAATTTTTCCACAATTTGGGCAAATTCTTCTATTAACTGCTCTAATTTCAATTTCACTCATTGATACATCAATGAATATAACCATATCTATTTTAGCCATCTTAGCCAAGGCTTCTGCTTGCGCAATATTCCTTGGATAACCATCTAAAATAAATCCGTTTGCACAATCTGGTTGTGCCAGTCTGTCCTTAACAAGTTCATTTGTTAATTCATCTGGCACGAGATTGCCTTTATCAATATATGACTTCGCAATAACGCCAAGTGGTGTGTTGTTGGAAATATTATACCTAAACACATCACCTGTCGAAATGTGAACCAAGCCATATTTTGCACTAATTCTTGTTGCTTGCGAGCCTTTACCACTGCCAGGCGCGCCGAATAAGACGATGTTCATTTAAACTCCTATTTCAAAAATCCTCTATAATTCCTCATGAGCATCTGTGCTTCGAGTTGTTTATCAAATTCAAGAGCAACTGATACAATAATCAATAATCCTGTTGCACTAAATCCATTAATCAAGCCAACATCTCCACCGCTAATGCCTTTGAAGATAAGGTTTGGAACAAGTGCAATGAATGCAAGGAAAATTGCTCCAAACAAGATAACTCTGTTTGATATTTTTCTTAAATAATCTGATGTTGGTTTTCCTGGTCTAATTCCTGGAATAAAACCACCATTTTGTTGAATTTGTTTACTAATATCATCTGGACTGAATGTAATTTGCGCATAGAAATACGAAAAGAACAAAATCAAAAGTGCAGTCAACACAATGTATGGCCATGAACCTGCGCCCATGTATGTGTTATACCATTGCATTGCTGAACTATTTGGCCAGAAAATACTCATAACAAGTTGTGGGAATGTTAAAAGCGCACTAGCGAAAATGATTGGCATAACGCCTGATGCATTTACCCTAATAGGAATATTTGTGCTTTGTCCGCCATACATCTTTCTGCCCTTAATTTGTTTTGCATATTGAACAGGAACTTTTCTTTCTGCTCCGTCAACAAATACGATAAGTGCGAAAATAATGATAACTGCAACAAGGAAAATAATAATATTCCACAAATAGTTAAGGTTTGTGCTAACACCTTGAATGCTTGTAAGCAATGAAGTGCCAGCTGATGATAAGATACCAACGAAGATTAACAATGACAAACCATTGCCAACACCAATATCGCTAATTCTTTCACCAAGCCAAACAGTGAACATTCCACCTGCAATCAATGTAATTGCAACCAATGTGCAAATTAACCATGTTGGAGCACCTGTCCAAAGAGCACGAGTATCAATAATTTCTCTAAATCCCAAAACAATACCAACTGCTTGCGCTATTGATAATACCAATGCTGCATAGCGAGTATATTTTGCAATTTTAAGTCTACCTTCTTCGCCTTCTTTGGAAAGCCTTTGCCAACTAGGAATTGCGATTGACAATAATTGAATGATAATTGATGCACTAATATATGGTGAAACACCAAGTGCCAAGAAAGCACCATTAGAAAGTGAGCCACCACTGATTGAGTTCAACAACCCTAAGAATGAGTTGCTGTCTGTAACTGATACTAAGGCATCAGCTCTAAGTCCAGGAATTGGAAGTGCACAACCAATTCTGTAAACTAAAAGCAAAAGAAGCGTTAATAATAATTTAACGCGCACTTCTTTTGTTTTAAATGCATTTATGAGATTCTTAAACATTAAATCACCTCTGCGGTGCCACCGACTTTTTCAATTTTTTCCTTAGCTGAAGCAGAATATTTTTTAGCCTTAATTACAAGTGGTTTTGTTAATTCGCCATTGCCAAGAACTTTAAGTCCGTAAGGCATAATTTTTCCTATAATTCTCTCTTCGTAAAGTAATTCTTGAGTGATTACTGTGTTTGCTTCAAATTTGTCTAAGTCACCAACATTAACTGTTGCGTAAACTTTGTCAAAATTGTAGTTATTAAATCCTCTGATTTTCATCTTTCTTACAAGTGGATTTTGTCCGCCTTCGAATCCAGGTCTAACACCACCGCCACTTCTAGCGTTTTGGCCTTTATGACCTTTACCACTTGTTTTACCAAGGCCGCTACCTATACCTCTACCAAGTCTTTTTTCTTTTTGTCTTGAATAAGGTGCTGGTTGTAAATCTTGAATATACATATCCATCTCCTTTAAACTTCTTCCACTTTAACAAGATGACGAACATGGAACAAACTTCCTCTAATGCTGTCATTGTCTGGTAAAAGTTTAGTTTGATTTAATTTTTTAAGGCCAAGTGCTTCAATTATTTTTGCTTGACTTTTATTATAGCCAATAGCACTTCTAATTAAAGTAACTTTAAGCATTTTTTCTTTATTTGCCATGATTCACCTCTTATATTTCCTCTGGATTTTTACCACGAAGTCTAGCAACTTGTTCAACTGTTCTTATGCTGCTAAGACCTCTAAGAGTTGCTCTAACACAGTTGATTTTGTTTGTTGAGCCATGGATTTTTGTAACAATATCTTTAATACCAGCAAGTTCGATAACTGCTCTTGAACTACCACCAGCAATAATACCAGTACCTTCCTTAGCAGGGAGCATCAAAACTTTGCTTGTGCCGTATTTACCAATTGTTTCATGAGGAATTGTTCCGTTAACAATGTTGATTTTAACCATGTTAGTTTTTGCTTGCAATGTTGCTTTGTCGATAGCTGCTGGAACTTCCTTAGCTTTACCAGTTCCGATACCAACATTACCTTTTCTATCGCCCACAACAACAACAGCAGAGAATCTCATTGTTCTACCGCCTTTAACAACTTTTGTAACGCGGCGAACAGAAACTAAAACTTTGTCAAATTCACTGTCTTCACGAGATTTTCTCTCGCGTCTGTCTTGTCTTCTGTCTTTTCTGAAATCTTCTCTTTTTTTCTTTTCATCTTTTACGATTTCATTATTAATTTCAGCTTCAACAGCAGGTTGTACATTTTCATTTAATTCTTCGCTCATATTTCCTCCTAAAACTCAAGGCCAGCTTCTCTAGCAGCGTCTGCAAGAGCTTCAACTCTTCCAGTATAGAGATAGCCACCTCTGTCGAAAACAACACATTTGATATTCTTTTCAAGAGCTCTCTTTGCAACTGTTGTTCCAATAACTCTCGCTTGTTCTGTTCTGTTTTTACCTGTCAATTCTTTTTCAAGAGATTTATCAAGTGTAGATGCTTGAACAAGTGTTACGCCTTGTGTGTCATCAATAATTTGAGCATAGATTCCGTTTAAACTGCGATATACAGCAAGTCTTGGAGTTTCGCTTGTGCCAGAAATTTTGTTTCTAATACGCAAGTGTCTATTTTTTCTAATTTGATTTTTATTTGCTTTACTAATCATATCTTACCCCTTATTTCTTACCTTTACCAGCAGCTTTACCTTGCTTCAAGATTACAACTTCATTTTCATATCTTACGCCATAACCATGGTATGGTTCAACTGGTCTAAGATCTCTAATGTTAAGTGCAACTTGTCCGACTTTTTGTTTGTCAATACCGCTAATTTTAATGTCGTTAGCAGTTGGGCATTCAATTTTAATGCCTTCTGGTTCAACAACTTCGATTGGGTGTGAAAAACCTAAGTTTAACATAAGTTTGTTGCCAGATTTTGATGCTTTATAACCAACGCCTTTAATTTGAAGATTTTTAACAAATCCTTCTTTAACACCTGTTACCATGTTAGCAATAAGTGCTCTATAAAGACCGTGTTTTGCTTTTACATCGTTTTCTTCACTTGATCTAGTCAATGTAATAACATTGTTTTCAACATTAACATTAACTGAATCAAAGTTTTGTGATAGTGTTCCCAAAGGTCCTGTTACAGTTATTTTGTTGCCTTCAACAACTGCTTTAACACCTTCTGGTAGAGTAATTGGATTTCTTCCTATTCTTGACATATCACCCTCCTACCACACATAAGCAAGAACTTCTCCGCCAACTTTGGCTTCTCTTGCTTGTTTGTCTGTTAAAATTCCTTTGTTTGTTGAAATTATTGAAATTCCCATTCCATTAATAACTCTAGGAAGTTTATCAGCACCTACATATATTCTCAAACCAGGTTTTGAAACTCTTTTGAGCCCATAAATAACGCTGTTTCCGTTTTCATCATATTTAAGTGCGATATTAAGAAATTTTCCTTCTTTTGTTTCAACAATTTCAAATGTTTTAATATAGCCTTCATTTACAAGAATTTCAGCAATAGTTTTCTTTTCTTTTGAAAGTGGAACTAAAACATCTTCATGTTTCGCAGTAATTGCGTTTCTCATTCTTGTCAACATATCTGCTATAGGGTCAGTAACTACCATATATTCCTCCCTACCAACTAGCCTTTTTAACGCCAGGGATTTCTCCCTTATTTGCTTTCTCACGGAAGCAAACTCTGCAAAGACCGTATTTTTTCAAAACTGAGTGAGGGCGTCCACAAATTGTGCAACGAGTATATTCACGAGTTTTGTATTTTTGAGTTCTAAGTTGTTTTTGTTTTAATGCTGTTTTTGCCATATCTATCTCCTATCTTTCCCTGAAAGGCATTCCAAGTGCTTCAAGAAGCGTTAATGCCTCGGAGTCTGTTTTAGCGGTTGTAACGATTAAAATGTCTAAACCTCTGATTTTTTCAATCTTATCATAATTGATTTCAGGGAAAATAAGTTGTTCTTTAATTCCGAAAGCATAGTTTCCATGACCATCAAATGATTTTCTGGAAACGCCCCTAAAATCTCTAACTCTTGGGAGAGCAATCGCTGTAACTCTGTCAAAGAATTCATACATTCTTTTGCCACGAAGTGTAACTTTTGCTCCAATTTTCATGCCTTGACGAACTTTAAAGTTAGAAATAGCTTTTTTAGCTGTTGTAGCAACTGGTTTTTGACCAGAAATTGCTGCAAGTTCATCAACTGCTATGTTGAAACTCTTTGAATTATCTTTAACATCGCCAAGTCCCATATTTAAAACTATTTTTTCAAGTTTTGGAACTTCATTTATGTTTTTGTAACCGCCCAATTTCATAAGTTCAGGAGCGATTTCTTTAACATATTTTTCTTTAAGTCTATTTTCAGCCATGTTTCTATCCCTCCACTACTTCGCTCTTAGCTTCTTTCGCTTTTGGAGCGGTTTTTTTCTTTTCTGTTTTTGCAGTTTCTTTTGCGTCTTTCTTAACTGCTTTTGCGTATGCTTTGTCTAAACTAGCACCGCATTTTTTGCAAACTCTTGCATTTTTTCCATCAACATCTTTATGTGCAATTCTTGTTGCTTTTCCGCAAGCAGAACAAACAACCATTACATTTGATGCATCAATTGGGTGAGCAGATTTTACAATTCCGCCCTTGTCTTGTGCTGATCTTGGTTTTTTGTGTTTTGAAAGCACATTAACATCTTCAACAACAACCCTGTTTGTTTTTGGAGAAACTTCTAAGACTTTGCCTTTCTTACCGTTATCTTTTCCTGCGATAACAACAACTGTATCACCTTTTTTAATATTCATCTTATTCTTCCTCCTATAACACTTCCGGTGCAAGTGAAATTATCTTCATGTAGTTTTTATCACGAAGTTCTCTTGCAATAGGTCCGAAAATACGTGTTCCTTTTGGTTGTTTTTGGTTATCAATAATAACTGCTGCATTGTCATCAAAACGAATATGTGAACCGTCTGGACGCCTTACACCTTTTGATGTTCTAACGATAACTGCTTTAACAACATCGCCTTTCTTAACAACGCCGCCAGGGATAGCTCTTTTAACAGAAGCAACAATAACATCACCGATGTTTCCGCTTCGTCTATAAGAACCACCAAGCACTCTGATACACATAATTTGTTTTGCACCTGTGTTATCAGCAACTTTTAATCTTGTTTGAGGTTGTATCATAATCTTACACTCCTTCCTACTTAGCTTTCTCAACGATGCGTGTTATTCTGTGATATTTATCTTTACTTAAAGGTCTAGTTTCTTGCATTTCAACTGTATCTCCAAGTCCACAGATATTGCCTTCGTCATGAGCTTTATATTTTTTAGTTTTCTTAACAACTTTGTTATAGATTGGGTGTTTTTTATTTTCAACAACAGCAACAACTACTGTTTTGTCCATTTTGCCCGCACTAACAACAACGCCTTGTCTAAGTGGTCTTCTATTTCTGATTTCTTTTTCCATAACCTTTCTCCTTACCCATTAACCTTTTTAAGTTCTCTTTCACGGATAACTGTTTTAACTCTTGCAATTTCTTTCTTTAAATTGTGAAGTTGCATTGGGTTATTTAAGTTTCCTGTTGCATGTGAGAAGCGAAGATTAAAGAGTTCTGCTTTGAGTTCTTGTTCTTTTGAAATTAACTCTGCATCTGTTAGGCTCTTAATGTCTTTTATTTTCATACGCTAGCACCACCTTCGTTATTATTTTCTTCCTTCATAATGATTTTTGTTTTGCAAGGAAGTTTGTGTGAAGCAAGCCTTAATGCTTCTCTCGCTGTTGCTTCTGGAACGCCAGCAAGTTCGAATAAGATTCTGCCTGGTTTAACAACAGCTACCCAGAATTCTGGTGAACCTTTACCACTACCCATTCTTGTTTCAGCAGGTTTTTTAGTAACAGGTTTATCTGGGAATATTTTAATCCAAACTTGACCGCCTCTCTTTGTGTATCTTGTCATAGCGATACGAGCTGCTTCAATTTGATTTGACTTAATCCAGCATGGTTCTGTTGTTACAAGTCCAAATTCGCCATAAGCAAGTTTGTTTCCTCTTGTTGCAACACCTGTCATTCTACCACGATGAACGCGTCTTCTTTTGACTCTCTTAGGCATTAACATTAGTTCATACCTCCTTTGTCTTGTTTAGCACCCTTTGTTAAAATTTCGCCTTTATAAATCCAGCATTTAACACCAAGTTTGCCGTAGTTTGTGAAAGCAGATGAAACACCATAGTCAATGTCTGCTCTCAATGTATGGAGTGGCAATGAGCCTTCCATGTAGTATTCTGTTCTAGCAATAGTGTTAGCACCATCAACAACGCCACTTACTTGAACTTTGCAGCCCTTAGCGCCTGATTTCATAACTCTTTGCATAGCAGATTTCAATGCTCTTCTGAATTGAACACGCTTTTCAAGTTGGCTAGCGATTGAATCAGCAACCAATTTTGCGTCCAAATCAGGTTTTTTAATTTCTCTAATATTAACGAACAAGTTTTTTCCAGGTCCGATAATTTTTGAAATTTCTTTTTTAATTTCTTCAACACCAGCACCTTTAACGCCAATAAGCATACCAGGTCTACCTGTGTAAAGATTTACAACAACTTTTGTTGCAGTTCTTTCAATTTCCACTTTGGAAATTGCGCAATTATGATATTTTTTGTCAACAAATTTTCTGATTTTGTCGTCTTCTAAAATATATTTAGCAACATCTTGCTTATTTGCATACCAAGAAGATTCCCAACCTTTGTTGACTCCTATTCTAAGCCCGACTGGGCTAACTTTTTGTCCCATCTTACTTAGCCTCCTTACTGTCGAGAACGATTGTTATATGACTTGTTCTCTTTAACATTCTGTCTGCTCTACCTCTTGCACGAATGTTTAATCTTTTCATTGTAGGTCCTGGGCAGGCATATGCTTCTGCAACATAAAGGTCACTTCTGTTCATTCCTTTGTTGTTTTCAGCGTTTGCAATTGCTGATTTCAAGAGTTTGCAACTTACTGCTGCTGCTTCTTGTGGCATGTTAGCGAGGATAGCAACTGCTTCTTCTGCGCCCTTATTTCTAATGCAATCTAAAACGATTCTTACTTTTGATGGGCTCATTCTAACATATTTTACTTTAGCGTATGGACGAGTGTCTTTATTTGCTTGTCTTTTTTCTGCTTTTTCTCTAATTCTTGTTGCCATTTGTTTGCCTCCTAATTCTTAGCCTTCATAGCAGCAACTTTACCGCCTGAGCTCTTTTGTCCTGCATGGCCTTTGAAGTTTCTTGTTGGAGCAAACTCACCGAGTTTGTGTCCAACCATTTCTGCTGTGCAATATACAGGAACATGTTTTTTACCATTGTAAACTGCAAATGTTGTTCCAACAAATTCTGGATAGATAACAGATGCTCTTGACCAAGTTTTGATTGGTTTTTTATTTCCATTCTTGTTGTTTTCTTCAACTCTCTTTAAGAGTTTTTCAAAAACATATGGACTTTTCTTTAATGATCTACTCATACTTTCCTCCCTTACTTAGCCCTTTTAACAATCAACTTGTTAGATGATTTGTTTCTTTTTCTTGTCTTTAATCCAAGTGCTGGTTTACCCCATGGTGTTACTGGTGATTTCATACCAACAGGGCTCTTACCTTCACCACCACCGTGTGGGTGATCGTTAGGGTTCATAACAACACCACGGACTTCTGGGCGTTTACCCATGTGTCTGCTTCTTCCTGCTTTTCCTAATGACACAAGTTCATGGTCAGGATTTGAAACAGTTCCGATTGTTGCTTTGCAGTTTGCGAGAATTTTTCTCATTTCACCGCTTGGAAGACGAACTGTAACATATTTGCCTTCTCTAGCCATTAATTGAACTTCAACACCTGCTGATCTAGCAAGTTGTCCACCTTTTCCAGGTTGCATTTCAATGTTGTGGATAACTGAACCAACTGGAATAAGTTCAAGTGGTAATGCGTTACCAACTTTAACTTCTGCATCAGCACCAGACATTAAAATGTCACCAACTGTAAGTCCGATTGGAGCTAAGATATATCTCTTTTCGCCATCAGCATAATTTAAAAGTGCAATATATGCAGTTCTGTTTGGATCATATTCAATAGAAACAACTTTTGCAGGAATGCCGTCTTTGTTTCTTTTGAAATCTATAATTCTATATTTTTGTCTATTGCCACCGCCTTGATGTCTAACAGTGATTTTGCCTTGTGCGTTTCTTCCAGCATTTTTTCTTTTTACTGCAAGAAGACTTTTTTCTGGCTTATTTGTTGTAACTTCTTCAAAAGTTGCAGTTGTTAGAAATCTTTGAGCAGCGCTTGTTGGATTATGTTTTTTAATAGCCATTTCTATTTCTCCTTATTAAGATAAACTTTCGAAGAAGGCAATTGGCTTAGATTCTTTTTTAAGGGTTACAATAGCTTTTTTGTAATCGCTTGTTTTGCCAACAGTTCTTCCCTTTTTTGTATTTTGACTTTTTTCTTGACCTTTAACGTTCATTGTATTCACTTTTTCAACTTGAACTTTAAAGATTTCTTCAACAGCTTTTCTGATATCAACTTTTGTTGCATCTTTTGCAACAACAAATGTGTATACCTTTTCGCTAATTTTTGCATAGCTCTTTTCTGATAAAAGAGGTTTTTTAATTACTTCATAAGCGTTCATTAGTTGTATGCCTCCTCTAATGATTTTACAGCAGCTTTTGTTAAAACAACTGTTTTGTTAGCAACAACATCGTATGTTGAAAGAAGTTCAGCAATTTGAAGTTCTACATTTTGAATGTTGTTTGCAGCTCTTACGCCGTCAGCATTTGGAGCATCTGTAACAACAACTACTTTATTGTCAATCTTAAATGCATTTAAGAATTTTTCAACTTCTTTTGTTTTTGGAGCATCAAGTTTAAATTCATCAATAAAGATAATGTCGTTTTGAGCAAGTTTTGCAGATAATGCAGATGCAAATGCAATTTTCTTAACTTGTTTGTTAACTTTCTTTGAAAAGTCTCTTGGCTTTGGAGCAAATACTACGCCGCCGCCTTTGTATTCAGGTGACTTTGTAGAACCATGTCTTGCTCTACCTGTGTGTTTTTGTCTGTAAGGTTTCTTTGCGTGTCCTCTAACTTCACTACGAGTAAGAGTTGATTTTGTTCCTTGTCTTTGATTTGCATTGTAAGCGACAACAACTTCATGAATTAATGGTTCATTGTAAGCAATGTCAAAAACATTTTCTGGAAGTTCAATCTCTCCAATTTCGTTAGCAGACATATCATATAATTTTGATTTCATAAGTTTTGCCTCACCTTTTAAGCTTTAACCGCTTCTTTAATCATTACGATTGAGCCTTTTGGACCTGGAACGCAACCCTTAATTAAAAGGATATTCCTGTCTGCATCAACCTTAACAACTTCAAGATTTTGGATTGTCACATTTTCATAACCATATCGACCTGGCATTTTTTTGTTTTTAAACACTCTTGATGGTGTTGAGTTAGCACCCATTGAACCAACTTCTCTATGAACAGGGCCAACACCGTGTGTCATTTTTAAGCGGTGAGCATTCCATCTTTGGATATTACCTGTAAATCCTCTACCTCTTGTTCTTCCTGAAACATCAACCATATCTTTTTCAGCAAAGATATCAGCTTTAATTTCAGCACCGATTTCATAATCGTTTGAATTTTCAAATCTAAATTCTTTAATAATTTTTGAAGGTTCTACATTTGCTTTTTTGAGTAAGCCAAGAACAGGTTTGTTAACTCTGTTTTCTTTGGTTTTGTTAAAAGCAACAACAACTGAATTATAACCTTCTTTGTCTGTTGTCTTCTTTTGGACAACATAGCATGGACCAGCTTCAACAACTGTTACTGGAACAACCAAACCTTCAGGCGTGAAGATTTGTGTCATGCCGAGTTTTTTACCTAATATAGCTTTTTTCATTATATCTTCTCTCCTTAAAGTTTAATTTTGACGTCAACGCCTGCTGGCAAGTCAATTTTCATAAGCGATTCAATCGCTTTTTGTGTTGGACTATACACATCAATCATTCTTTTGTGTGTCCTGCATTCGAATTGTTCACGACTATCTTTGTGTTTGTGTGGTGAACGAATGACTGTTACCACTTCTTTATCTGTTGGAAGTGGAATAGGTCCTGCTACCTTAGAGCCATTTTTGTTTGCTGCATCAATAATTCTTGTGCAAGCTTGATCTAACAATGCGTGATCATAGGCTTTAAGTTTAATTCTCATTTTTTGCGATGCCATTTTAAAATCCTCCTGTCTTAATCTAATTAACCCCGTTGTGACAAGTAGCCCATGCTGCCAGTATCAATAAAAGTTGACTTTGCAAACCAATAAACTAATGAATTAGCATCTATTTGCATATTTTTATAATTAAATATACAACGATGCCGTGTGTGTCACGCTAATACTCAAAAAAAATTAACGAATTTTGCGGGGCGCGAAAATCAATGTTTTCACTAGTCCACATAAGTTCTCTCAACTTGCGCTCGCTTAGCAATTTGAGTAACCTTACGCTTCGCCCATTCGTATTAGCGAAATGATAATACTACATTTTCCCCATAATGTCAACTGTTTTTCCCAAAAATTTTTATAATTTTTTGAATTTCAAAACATATCCATTTTGCGCATAATATAATTAATGTGTTATTTATACTAAAAAGCCATATAGTGCATATTACTAAATAATCAAAAATTTTTAAATTTACTATTGACAAAAAATAGCGTTTAGAATATAATATTTTCCGAAAAAGGAGTTGAATTATGGCAGGATTTGAAATTGATATGTCAGAAGTATCAACAGAACAAGGCGAAAGTAGCATAGACATCGGCTATGTTTACACAGACGCACAAGGCAACAATCATTATTTAACTAGACAAGAAGCTCAGGCAATGGGCTTGCTTTCTGATGCAGAACAAGAAACCACACAAAACAATCCATTCCAAAATTTAGCAGGGCAA
>URWY01000010.1 GCA_900551705.1 uncultured Bacillota bacterium
AAGTTGATTTTATTGTGGCAATTGCTACCCCTTAGCCCACTAAATCTGCTATTTTCAAGCCAAAAATGCTACAAGATAGCCAAAAAAAACAACAATGTTGCCAAGGTTGCAAAAAAAACTAACATTATCTAATGCTAGGTTCACATAATGATTCTATTATTTATCAATTGCAACACATATCACATAAAAAGTCACGCGTGACAAAAACAACCTATCGGGTTTGATAGGTTGTTTTTTTAATTTAATAGTTTTTATCTTACTTTCATTTTCTTTCTAAGTAAGAAGAACAACAATACGCCAACTGCAACAACTACACATGCTACAACTATTAAGATGATAGTTACAGTGTTAAGTGGGTCGACAATCTCAACTTTATATGAGTAAATCAACTTGCCGCTATCTGTGTAGATTTGAATGTAGTATGGGCTTGTTTCTGTGAGTGTAACTTGCTCGTTGGTTTTATAGTTTGAACTTGTAAAATATTCTTTGTTAATAACCAAAACTTCTTGTCCGTTAATCACGAGCCTACAATCACCGATTGTTTCATAAATGTTATTTGTGTTCAAGCGGACAACAATATCACCTGTGGTTGTTGTGCCTTCGTCTTGAGAAATTTCAATGTCTGGTTTAAGATTGTTTAGCCAGAATTTGAATTCAAATGATTGACTTGGAATATCGTTTGTTGTCATTTTGATTGTGTAAATACCGTTATCAAATGAACTGTTTCCCAAAATGACTGACATCAGAATTTCGTTGCCGTTTATAATTTTTGAAATATCAAGGTAAGTGTCGTTATATTTAATATAATCAATTATATAGTTATTATAATTCAAATAGTTAAACGCCCAACGAGAATCATTTTCATTGATAATTGTGAAGGCTATTTTTTCAATGCCTAACTCATTATTGTTTTTCTTTGCATTGAAATATACAACATAATTGCCTGCTTTTGTGAACGAGTAATTTCCGTCACTATTTCTTGAAACTGAGATTTGTTCGCCATTAAACATCACAACGATGCTTGGATTTGATTGATAATAAGCCAATGTTGATGAAGGTATGCTGATGATAACTTCGCCGTTATAAACAGCGTTATCGATTGGGAGTTCGCCGTTTACATTGAATATAACTGATTTAATGAAGTTAATTCTATATCTATCTCTTGAGCCAGTTGAAGAAGAAACGATTTGCGAATTACCCGCAAGGTCTGTGAACATAATCACATAATTGCCCGATTTTTCCAAGTTCAATCTTGCGATGCCATTTTCGTTTGGACTTTCAATTTTATCACTCCAAGTATTTCCACCATCTCTTGAAATTTGATAATAAATCTTATTTTCTTTGATGCCGTAATAACTATTCCATTGCAATGTGATGCTTGTTTCTGTGTTGTTTTTGAATAGGAATATATCTTCCGAAGATGAAGTGATTGATTTAATTTCAACTGCTTCTGGATCTGTTCCGACAAAGTATGCAAATGAGTTACCTAAAATATTTGTCGTTTCAGGAATAACTGTTATTGCAATTTTTCTACTAAATTTAACACTTGCACCTGCTGCTGCGATGTTTGACTCAATCAAATAGATGTATGTTGTGTATGAGCCTTCGGTTTTTGTTTCCAAAAGTGTTGCAACAACCCCGTTATTGACAGATATTTCATACGAACTTGAATTTACGATGTAGTGATAGTTTATAATTTCATTTCCGTTGTAATACAAGTTACCAGTTGGAGTTATAACCTTGTATGGATTTGTTAAATCGCTTGGGTCGTATTTAACAACTGAATAGAATGTGACATCGTAACTTGCAATTACGAAATCGCGCTCATAAGTTGCAGCAAGAGTGCCGTTTTCGTTATAGTTTTGAATTTTAATATCATAAGTTCCAGGTGCTGAAACTGTGTATGAACTTGGTATTTCAACATAACCTTCGCTTGAACCACGAAGTCTTAAAAATACTCTTGAAGTGTAACCATAACTTTCGGAAATATCATTTCCTGTTAAGTATGAGATATAAACATCGTCTGAATGAGTTGTTGTTTTATTAAACAATTCTTGCGTGATGTCTTCCCCATTTGAATTTCTAAGTGTTATTGATGGGAATTGGTTATAAATTGTCACTGTATAGACAATTTCGTCAATGCCAACATCTAAATCTGAAATATCTGCGCCTTGCGCTTTAAATTCTTCTAGGTTTGCTTTTGCGGTTAATCTATAAACCATAACGCCACCATTATAGCCAGAGTTTGATGTTGTAAGCGCTTTCAATTTGTATTGAGTTGAACCTGTCAATGGGAAAATGCAATTTTCGTCATCAAGGTTAATTCTTGAAAATTGAACTTCGTTGTTAATTTTTCTTTCAACAATAATTTCGTAAGAATTCGTTATGTTGAAGAAAATGTCTGTTGAAACTAATATGTTTGTTTGTGATTGCATTGCTGCGGTTATGTCGCTTGCACCATTTACCGCTGATGTGTATCTATCAATTTTTGGTTCGTTATACATCATTAATTTTGAATATTGAACGCCATAATTGTCTTTAAACACAATCAAGAACACAAAGTTTTCCCAGTTTGCATTATTTGGTGTGATGTAATAATAAACTTGTGTTGAAACAGATGCTTTTAATAGTGCATTTTCGCCATCTAATGTGTAAGTTGTTAGAACCGCTTCACCAGTTTGTGGGTTTTTGTTAAGAGCGTAAATTTTGATTGTTGTTTCATCAACTTTAATCGCAGCATCTTCGCCGCCCCTGACTATAAATCCTAGTGAAACAGGACTTGTTATCATTGATGAGTTTGTTTCAGAGTTCCAGTCTAAGTTTTTGCCTATTTCTGCAACGCTGATTTGTCCAACATAGTTAACATTTGAAATGTTATCAAAAATTTCAACTCTGTAACCTGTTTCTCTATTTGCCAAAATCACATCTTTAAGTGCGATTTCTTCGCCGTTTAGTTGATATGCTTTTCCTGATGCATTAAATGGAGTTATCAAATAACTTGTTTTATTAATAATCAATTTAATATAAGCATATTCACTAGAATCAAATTTAACGCTTGTAAGAGCAAAAATTTCACGGCTTTGAAGCATAAATTGTGAATTATCTGTTGTTAATATTAGACTTTCATTGATGTCTACGCCAGTTTGTTTTCTCATCACATAATCTAATTCAATTTTACTTTCGCTATCTTGAATATAGATTGTGTAAATCGTCATATTTCCAGCCATATCAAGTTCAACAACTTCATATAAACCTGCTATATTTAACAAATCTGATTTTAAAATTTCATCTACACTTTCAAATTTTGTCCAATTATTGATTATTGCAAATTGTTCGTTGAAAATATTGCTTGCAATCGAATTTTTATTCAATGGAGAGCCAGTTTCCAAGATGTTTGAGCCGTATTTATTTGCAAATGCTTTGATATACACTCTGTTTGTGTCAACAGTGTTCGATGCTGCTGAGAACAATTTGTTAGCCATATAATCTTTTGTTGTTGCATAAACGAAATACTTATAAATTCCGTCTATCGTAGAAATGTTATATCTTTCTGCAATTTCTCGAAGCAAAGTTGAACTTACATTGTTGCCTATTATTTTATCTTTGGCAATCAAATCATTAATTGTGGTTGTTGGTGCTGACCTATCAAATACAATGATTTTTTCAACTTCATAATTTCCATTTGGGAATAAAGCTGCAAGAGATGCATTATTTCCATAGACTTCAAAGCTCATTTTAATTGAAAGGTTATTTGCTCCTTCTGGGATTGTTAAAACAAACTGGTGCGACATAATTTGTTCTGTTGTTAAATATTGCCTTACACCATTTGAGAATTTGTAAGAAACTTGACCAATTTTAACCATGTAATTGCTTAACAAATCTTGCCATATAATTTTAATTTGCTCTGCGTTTGAATAGTAATATCTACCATCTGAAAGCAACTCTTTATCTTCCATATTTTCAAAAGAAGGATATTGTGCTGTCATGTCAAAATCTGGCTTATCACCTGCAATTTCAAAATTGAAATAATAATTTTGCAAATATGGATTTGATGATGAATTTGAAGATACATTTCTCATTGTGTTGATTTTAATTGAATAAATGCCTTCTTGCCATTCAAGTTTGTTTTCAAGTTCGTTCTTTGTAAGCCATGCTGATGCGTTATCGTCTGTCACATCGTAACTTACAAAGTTATATTGATTTTGATTATTGTCAAGGTCTTTTCCTTCATTTTTAAGATAATATCCAGCAAGTTTATAATAGCCATTTTTTACATAAGAATAAACATATTCCACATAGTCGCCATCTTCCAAAACTGGACTATAAATTGAAACATAAAGTTTGTATGGAGAAAATGAATTAAATCCAGAGTCAACATCTTTTTCTATCATATTATCAACAAATTCGCCTTTGCTGATATAGCCATATTTTGTGATTGGAATGTAAATGCCAACTGGAAGTTTGTTTGCCCTAATAACTGCTTTATCTGATGTTTGAGATTGCATAAACAAACTATCAAAATCTACAACACCAGATGTGCCGTCAAAGAATTTTAAATAGGCATTTGAACCGATTTGAGGGCTATTTTCTGCCCCTGTTGGTGCTGAAATTATTGAATTTCTATCAACATAGAAAGTCATAACTCTTTTGCCAAAATCTGTTCCAACAACTTTTGAAAGTGTGTCACCTTCATTTTTTACTTTGTATGTTCTTTCTAAAACATATTTGCCTGCCAAAGTTTTACCGTTAACTTCGTTTAGCGGAATTCTAACTTTTCCGTCTACTGTGTTAGCGGCTGCAACACTTGATGTTATAACAATTCTGCTTGTTGGATTTTCTGAATATTTATATGTTTTATTTGCAATATCATAAACAAGTTCGTAATACTCTAAAACCAAGCCATCATCGTCCAAATCAACATAAGCGTCCATGTCTGGAGTTAGTGTTGTCCAAGTTAAATACAAAACATCATAATTAATTGCATTATAATATATAATTCTTTTTGATGTTTCAGTTTCTTTACCACTATTATCAAAAGTTGCACCTATTGTTTTTTGTGCAGCAAGTTTTAAGTCATCACCAGATTCACCAAAAATGCTCATACCTGTTTTATCAGTGTTAACTGTGGCATTATATGATCTTCTCATACCGCTTTCATCTGTGATTGTATAGAAATAAGCTTTTTCAATTACATTTCCGTTTTCATCATGCTCAATTGAAATAATATCATAACCTTCTTTTTCATTGGTTATTGGTTTATTAATCATATCATTGCCGTTTTGATATTGACCAATAACTGATTTTATATTGAACATAACATAGGTTACTTCACCATTTTTAAACAACCTTGTTTTACCATTTATTTGGCTCAAATATTCTTCTGAAAGGCTTGATAATCCTTCAAATTTAACAAGTTTGTGCGTTCCGAAGAAAATTCTTGTTTCGGTTGCAATGTTGTTGAATGATTTGATAATTTCATAAGTTGTTGAAGAGCCATTTTCTGTGCCCTGCAATACAACTGGTGTTGAGTTATCTAAAATAATTGTGAAATACTCCACATTGCCCGCTTCATCTTCAAGTTTGAAGATATAAAGTCCTGGCAAGTTGAGAACTTCATTAGCTGTAATTGAGTTAGTTTTTGCCTTTGTGTATGCGGTTGTTGGGTTGTTTGCAATTCTGATTAAACTGTCCGTTGCAACATAAGTTCCGTTGATAATATAATCTTTAGCATTCTCTGAGAAAACACTGCTTTCCATTGCAAATCTAACATAATTTGCTGTTATTTTTGCGCCGCTTAATTTGTCACTCCATGTCAATGTGAATGGATTTGCTGTTGTGTAAATATTGGAACTATCAGCATTCATTTGAGTGCCAGGAGTTATTGAAAAATATTTATTTCCCCTGTTTGTATAAACATTGTTTGCTTGAACACCTGAAATGTCTGTGTTATCAATGTCAAAATATCTCTTTGTGCTACTTGAATTGCCGAATTTTACAATAAGTCTATAATGACCATCATTAGTGATTTTATAGCCCACTTTACTGCTTATTTCTTCTGATGATAAAGACATTGTTTGCCAAGTTGAATTTGCTTCAAAGCCTTTTCTTTCTAATTCAAATGTTGTTGGAAGGTCAAATTCCGAATTTTCAACAAACTCATCAAAGAATATGCCATTTTTGTGATATGAGCCTTGATATGCGCCCAAACCATCATAATAACCGCTCATGACTTTGTTTTCTGTCAATGCTCCATCATTTGCAATTTCAACAATGTTAATATTTGGTGTTTGGTCCTTAATTTGGAACAAGAAATATTGAGTAAATATTCTATCTTCTCTTGGAATTGCAGTTGTTCCACCCCATTCCTTAAAGTTTTTATAAGCATGAGTTACCTTTACAAGATAATAACCTGCTTTTGTAAAATTTGAATTTAAAGTATAATTCTCCTTTTTATCATCTTCATTGCTTGTTTCAAATGTGAATGTGTTCTCAGACTTATTCAAATCTTTGGAGTAATAAACTTCAAAATTGTCTATTCCTTTTAAAACAGAATTTGATAAAAATCTAACTTGTGGTTGATTTGTTGATGCAATAACAAATTCTGAACCAACTGTTACCTTGTATCCATTTGTTATTGAGGAAACTTCTGCAACGCCTGTAATATCTGCTGAGATTGAATTAGATGCGTTTCTAAGTTCTGTTTGTTTTGTGTATAAATCGTTATATGTTGCTTGAACACCATAAACTGTGAGCCTATCTTTAAGAGCGAATTCTGCATTTAAAGATGTTAATTCCACTTTTTGATTGTTCTTGAAATACACCGCTTTGTAGGAAATATCATAAACACCAATGTCTTTGAAATAAAGTGTTATATCATCGCCATTTTTAACAAATTTTATATCTCTTGCAAAAACATCTTCTGTTGATGGGCTTGGCGACTTTGTTGTGATAATTTCGCCAGTTGTTTTGTTATATGAGAATGTGTATGTTGTTAATGTTGAAAATACTGTTTTTGTGATTGTAATTTCGTATCTTTCTGGGTTGTATGTCAAGCTCGCCAATTTTTGATTTTGATAATAGTAATAATACTCGCCATAAAATTGGTTTAATGTTGAATTGTCAACAACATAATTTCCTTTGCCAGTTTCTGTGTCTATTTTTGCGCTTGGTCTTGAAAACTTATTTGACGCATTTAAATCTTCTGTTCTTTGATATGTTGCTTTTTTAAACACATAGAATGAAAAACCAAAGTTGTTCATTGTTGAGCCGTGTTCGTAACTTGCTTTAAATTCAACAAGTCCTTCTTCGTTTGCGTTTGATTTAAAATCGTATGGAGTTAAAACATAGCCAAAGAATTTTTTTGTTATTTCCCCGTCTATTCTTTCCCCTGTTGCTAAATCATTAACAATTGTGTTTTCGTTTGATTTGATTGTTACATTCAAAAAGTCCACATAATCAGAAACAAAGTTGCCAGTTGTTCCAATTAATTTTGTTTCTAACGCTTTTGCAGCGTCTTGTTCAATCTTTGTTTTTCCGTCTGGTTTAATTCCTCCTGAAACAATACTATCTTTTTGCCTTGCAAAAGAAAGCATCAAACTTTCCCCTTCTTCCAAAAGAACAGTATCGCCATATTTTACATATTGGATTTTTCCTTCACTATCTAGCGATAAATCATAAGTTGGATAGTATTCATATTCGATTTCGGCTAAGTTTATTGCAGAATCATCACTCTTTTTAGCAGTCGCATTAATTTCTTCAAAATTGGCTCCATTTGTTGAATAATAAAATGTTCCATCTAAACATTTGTAAATGTTGTTATAATTTACATTTGAAATATCTCCACCAGATTTTTTTGTGATTGTCAATGTTAAATTTTGGCCATCTTCGCCAAATTGAGATTTTGCTTGATATTTAACATTTTTCACTTTGATAGCATAAAATGCAACGCCGCCTAACGAGTAATATCCATTTTCGTTAAATTCGCCATAATTATCAGCAGCATCAACTTGTTGCGACCTTGTTAAAAATATGGTTAAAAAACCTGCAACCGCTAAAATAATTGAAAGCATTATTGCAATTATTAAATTCTTGTTTTTCGCCAAATATTTCATAAAAACTCCAAAAATATAATTTTACTGAGTAATTTTAACACGAAATAGTAAAATAAGCCAAATAAAATAATAATATTATTTTAATTAAATATATATTTTTTATGCTTTTTTGTAATTTTAATTAAATAAAAACCTCTAAAAAATAATTTTTAGAGATTTTATTTTAATTTTTATTATTTTTTAATTAATTTTTAAATATTTTTGCAACAATTATTGTCATGTCATCAAGCGCACTTCCGCCATTATTTTTTAACGCTTGTTTTAAAATATCTTCTGCCATTTTTTGAGGATTTTGTTCGTCCAAATTATTTACAAAATTTGAATAATCTTCGGAAGAATAAAAGGAATCTGTTACGCCATCTGTTGCCAAAACAAGCATATCTGACGAGGTTAAAACAAGTTTTCTAATTGACGGATTTGTTTCTCTTAAAACGCCTAATGGAAGCGCTCCACTGTCTAAAATTTGAGTGCCTTTTTTATTTTTTAAAAGTCCAACTGGGGCACCCAATTTTATTATATCTGCAACGCCTTTCCTCAGGTCGACAACACATAAATCTAGCGCTGAAAACATCTCATCATTTCCGAGCGATAACAGTTTGTTCGCAGATGATAAAATTAAGTCATTATCAAAGCCTGCTTTATAAAAATTTTCAATAATTCCCATTGCCAAATTGCTTGTTTTTTCCGCTCTTTTGCCACTTCCCATACCATCACAAAGTGCCATCATAAATTTATCGCTATCAATTTTTATGAGCGAATATGAATCGCCCGAAATGTCGCTTGTAGCCTTCTTTGTAGCCGCTGTTCCAAAAATAATATCGTAGTTTGGTGCGGTCTTAAATGTGGCAACACTCCACCCGCTTCTTGGCGATGGTTCAAGCGTTTCAAGCATCATCTTACAACCGCAAACTTTTGATATGCTTTCACCCACCTTTGGTTTTTTACTATCTTCATTTTTTATCAACAAAGTTACATTTGTTAAGTTCTCATTTTGTTCAAAACAAGCCACATCAGAACATACCAAATTTTGATATGTCAATTCGTCCAAAATCTTGCTTTCTTTAACAGTGTCAAATGCAATATTTTTGTTTACTTCAACTGCCAAAGACTTCATAATTTTTGAAACGCCACCAAGTTGCTCTGCTATCAAAATTCTGCTTGCATCAAAGTTTTTCATAAGTCCGTCATATTGTTTATATTGACTTGATAATTGGTTGATTGATGATATCATAGGATTAACCCTATTGCAACGAGATGTTAGGTATGGCGGAACATCTATAAGAGTTGCTTTTCCTCTTTCAAAACTGGTTGCAATAAGTTCGTTCATTACCCTGTCCGTTTCTTCATAAAGTGCTCTGTGACATTTGTTACGCTCTGGGCAATCTATACAAATTTTGTCTTTTATTTCTTCCTTTAACATTTGAACAGACTGCTCTTTTGTTAGTCCGCCTTTTATCATTGAGCGAAAAGACGAGTCCATTTCCGCAAAAACTTCCGAGAGTTCGCCAAGCCTTCTAGACATCATCTCTCTGTTTTGATTAACAATATTTCTTGTGGCAATTTCGCTTGTTTTTGCTGAGAAAAATCCTCTAAATTCGTCCAACGCTTTATTTGGAATGCAGACAAACATGACGCTGGCAATTATAACTGGCAGATAGGCAAAAATTGAATACGAACCATAAATTCCAAAATACCAACCAAGTGTTGCTTCAACAAGCAAAACTGCTACGGCTGCAAAAATTTTATGAACAGATTTAAAACAACTAATAGCCATTGCCCAAATTGTAAACGCCGCTATGTAAATTGGATTTGACTGAGCCAAAAGTGCACCAATTCCCATTATACCGCCAACAAAAAGCGATGTTGAAACATTGAAACAATAACATGATACTAAAATAGCAAAAACAGCAAAAAATTTGATTAATTCAAAACCGCCAAATGTGAAAGCACATACGCCACTAGAAAATCCAGCCAAGATAATTCCAGCGCAGATAATTTCGTCAACAGAAAGTCTGTAAGCAAAGCCGCGAACGATGATTGCTTCAAAAAATCTGACGCATGCAAACATGAACATAACGCCCAAAAGCACGCTGATTATCGGTGCAATGATATTGTTTTTAAGTATGATTTCAAGGCACAAATAAGCCACTTGACTAACAAGTGCATATATGCCCAAAAACACATAATTAAAGCGTTTTTTAGCTTTTAAATGTATGTAATAAACAATAACTAAAACCGCAGCGGTTGCCACTGCTCCATACAATGCAAACAGGTCAAAAGTGCCTAAAAAATTTGCAACCACATATAGCGGAGCAAGGATATAAACCTTATGGTCGCACCACATTAAAGCAAAAAGCAAACCGAATGTAAATGGATAAATTATTCCAGCGATATTGCCTTTTGAAAAGACATAAAATGCTAAAAATATAGCCAAATATTTGGTTATTTCAGTTAAAATTTCTCTTTTTTTTGAATTATTTTGTGTGTTACTCATGTGCATAATTGTAAACTCAATAATTCAAATTGTTAGAGCATAAAAAAGCCATATTTTGTCGAAAAAAATCAAACTATGTAGCAAATTTTAAAAACTGGCTAAACTGCCCTATTTTACTTGCATTTAGGCATAAAAAAACATCTCAATTTGAGATGCTTTTTTGTATTTAAAGATATTCTTAGAATTGGTCTTTAAAACTTTTGCCGAACTTAAATACTGGAACAGTGCATGCTGGGATTTTGATTTCCTCTTTTGTTGCAGGATTGATACCAGTTCTAGCAGCTCTTTTCTTAGCTTCGAAAGTTCCGAAACCAGGAACAACAACTTTGTTACCTGCTTTAAGTTCTTTGCCAACAGCGCAAACAAAAGCGTCAAAAGCAAGACCTGCTTCCTTTTGTGTTAAGCCTGCTTCTGCTGCAATTGCTTTAACTAATTCTCCTTTATTCATATCTCATTTCTCCTTTATTTAATTTCGTTTGATTATTCCCTTCAAACATCAATATAATACCATCAAAATAAGATTTTTCAAAACAATTTATAAAAAAAATTGGACTTTTTAGAACATTTTTCGACTTTTTAGGCTGAAAGTGCCTATTTATGGACAGATTAGCCGTTTTTATGCTGATTTTTCTTTATGTTTATACCCCTGACAAAGAGTTTATAAATTTCACATAAAGGAATAATTGAGGCAGAAAGTCCAAGCGAAATTGCAAATCCTGTGAAACTTACAGTTGAGAGATGTATCACATTATGCAAAGGTGTAAACGCAATAGCTCCTAAAATTCCAAAAGCAAATAGCATTGTTATCCAAATCCACTTATTATTGAATAATTTATTTTTAAACACAGAGCCATCAATTCTTGCTTCAAAAATGAAAAACATTTGAACAATATTTAGTGTGTAGAATGCCATTGCTTGTGCAACATGCTCACCATATAATCTAAGCCCTAACGAATAAGCTAAAAGTATGATTATAGTTTGAAAAAGTGCAAATACAACCACTTGCCAAGCATTGTCATTTATTTGTAAAATACTTTTTCTTGCATCTCGCGGTTTTTGAAGCATAA
The DNA here is from genome assembly GCA_900551705.1 of uncultured Bacillota bacterium. Taxonomy (GTDB): domain Bacteria; phylum Bacillota; class Clostridia; order Christensenellales; family UBA1242; genus UMGS687. The sequence continues at coordinate 11,673 of URWY01000010.1, forward strand.
TATCCTTTTCGGCAGGCTCTAAGCCAAGAGCAATCGCTGGCAAACTATCGGTTATAAGATTTACAAATAAAATTTGAACAGGCATTAAAAACACAAATTGTGGAAACAAAATTGTTGCAAACAATATTGAAAGCGACTCTGCACAGTTAGCAGAAAGCAAAAATTTAATTGTTTTTTCAATATTTTTAAAGATTTTTCTACCCTCTTCAACTGCCACAATAATTGTTGCAAAGTTATCATCAGCAATTATAATATCCGCCGCCTCTTTGGATATATCTGTTCCACTTACTCCCATGCCAATTCCTATGTCCGCCGTCTTTATGCTTGGGGCATCATTAACCCCATCACCTGTCATTGCAACAATCTTTTTTATCGACTTATAAGCCTTTACAATTCTCACTTTGTTTTCAGGTGTAACGCGTGCATAAACTTTGATTTTGTTTAAAACTTTCAAATATTGTTCATCAGTCAATTTGTCAAGTTCTGCACCCGTTAGCACTTGTTTTTCTGATGTAGCAATTCCAAGTCTTTTGGCAATTTCAAATGCTGTGTCTTTATGGTCACCAGTTATCATAATTGTTGTCATACCCGCTTTATTACAAGCGTCCACCGCAGTGTAAACTTCTTTTCGCGGTGGGTCAATCATTCCAGCGATACCAACAAATACCATCTCATGCTCTGCTAAACCCTCATCACTATACGCAAAAGCAAGCACCCTGAGTGCCGAGTGAGCAAATCGTTTTCCAACTTCTAAAATTTGCTTTCTGGTTTTATCATTTAAAAGAACTTTTTTCCCGCCTATGTTAGCGTAGTCGCAACAAGATAAAACTTCGTCCAACCCACCCTTTGTTAACGCCAAAACTTGCCCAGCATAAGTGTGAATTGTCGTCATCATCTTTCTTGTGCTATCAAATGGAAACTCATCAATTAATGGATACTCTATTTTTAATTTATTTTTATAAATTCCACAATCCGCAGCAAATTCTACAAGCGCTACTTCCGTTGGGTCGCCGATAACTGCATCTGACAATGCCGAGCAAGTGTTGCAAAGAGCCATAACTTTTGTCATGTAATCAAAAGCCACATTTTTGTTTAATAAATAGTTGTTCATCTGCCTATTTTTGTTTTCATCTCTAAGTTCCATTATGTTGTTCATATCGTAAAACGCTGTGACTTTCATTTTGTTTTCTGTTAAAGTGCCAGTTTTGTCCGAACAAATAACTTCACAACAACCGAGCGTTTCAACTGCGGAGATTTGCTTTGCAATCGCTTTTTTCTTGGCAAGTTTATTCACTCCAAGTGCCATAATTATTGTCACCACCGCTGGAAGACTTTCAGGAATAGCTGCAACAGCTATTGCAATACTTGTTAAAAATGCAGGCAACACTTGCATATCGGACTTAAACACTTGAAGCGCAAAAATAACGATACAAATTGCAATTACCGCCCAAGTGATAACAACTCCAAGCGATTTTAAATTGTTTTGAATTGGCGAAGATTGTTTATCTTTTTCTTTTAACATATCTGCAACTTTACCCATTTCGGTGTTAAAGCCTATGTTTACCACAACTCCAAAGCCCCTGCCATAAGTAACATTCGTGCCAAAATATGCCATATTTTTTCTATCTGCAAGCGATGTGTTTTCTGGCAATTTTGACACAATTTTTTCTATCGTTTGACTTTCACCCGTCAACGACGCTTCTTGTGTTTTAAAATGCACTGTTTCAATCATTCTTATGTCTGCTGGCACAATATCGCCCGCTTCTAAAAATACAATGTCGCCAATAGTCAATTCATCAGATTTGATTTTTACAAGTTTATTATCTCTCAAAACCTTGCTTTCAGGCACCATCATTTTTTTCAGACTATTAATTGATTTGTCCGCTTTCACTTCTTGCACAAAGCCTAAAATGCCGTTAATTAGCACAATTCCAAAAATTATTGCAGCGTCTACAATTTCATTCATTGAATGTTCAATAATCGCAAAAACAACAGAAATAATTCCCGCAGCAAGCAAAATTAATATCATTATATCTGAAAATTGCTTTAAAAAAGCAAAAACCAAGTTTTTCTTTTGCTTATGCTCAATCGTGTTTTTACCATACTTAGAAAGCCTTTTTGTAGCTTCTTGGCTTGTAAGTCCCTGTTTTTTTGACTGCAAAAGGCTTAAACTTTCTTCAACACTTAAACTGTAAAAATCTGCCATATAACAACTTTTCTATCCTAAAAAAATATCAATGTAAAATATGTTGCAATGGCGAATTTAATAACTCCAACAAAATTATAAAAAAAGCGAACTTTTTCTACATTTTCGCATTGACTTTTAATGAATTATATATTATTATATAAATTACTAGTTAAATTTTAAGAAATTGCTAGCGTAAAATCACTAGTTGAACATAGAAAATATTTTTAATTTTTTTGTTTTTTATGTCCAACTTTTATTACAGGAGAAAAATCTTTATGGCAATGCTAAAACTCACAAATGTTTGCAAAAAATATAAAAATTCTGAAATTTATTCAGTTAAAGACCTCTCGTTTGAAGTCAAAGAAGGCGAAATTTTCGGCTTTTTGGGCAAAAATGGTGCTGGTAAATCAACCACTATCAAATCAATCACAGGTATCATTCCTTTTGACAGCGGCACAATTGAAATTTGCGGTCACGACATAAAAAAAGAGCCTATTGAATGTAAACTCAATATCGGCTATGTTCCAGATAACCACGCCGTTTATGAAAATTTAACCGGCAAAGAATATGTTAACTACATTGCTAGTTTGTATAAAGTTAGCAAAGAAGACACAGAAAAGAACCTTGAAAAATTTGTTAAACTTTTCAATATGCGCCACGCTATTGACAATCAAATTAGGTCATATTCGCATGGTATGAAACAAAAAATTTGCATTATTGCAGCGCTTATACATAATCCAAAACTTTGGGTTTTGGACGAACCTTTGATGGGTCTTGACCCACAATCAGCTTATGATATTAAATGCTATATGAAAGAACACAAGCGCCTTGGCAACACCGTTTTCTTTTCATCGCATAATATCGACATGGTTGAAAAACTTTGCGACAGAGTTGCAATTATCAATAAAGGGCACTTGGTTAAAATAATTGATGTTGAAGATTTCATGGCTAACTCAAAAGTTTCGCTTGAAGAATATTTCCTTGATTTAACAAAAGACGAAATTTCAATAAACGACCAACTTGCAGAAGCAAATCAAGCAAAGAAAAAGAAAAAATTTGCTTTCCCATGGTTTAAAAAGAAAAAACATGAAGAAAAAGATGTGCTTGAACAGATTTTGGAAAAAACAAAACAAAATTCTGACAATGAAAATAAAACAGAAAATTCAATAGATAAGAATCCTTCTGGAACAAATTCGGAAGAAATTAAAACAGAAGAAAACGCAACCCCTAAAAAAAGAGGCAGAAAGCCTAAAAAGGAAGAGGTAAAAGAAATTGAAACAACTACTAGCGCTAATTAAGCTTGAATTTGCACTGAAATTCCCAAGATTTGACAAAAGTAAAAAACTTTATGTCAAAATTTTTGATGTAATCGCAATTTTAATTGGCGTAGGTATTGTCGCCGCGCTTATTATGTTCATGTTTAAAAACATAATTAACATTTGCTTGCGTTCTAATTTAGGCAATGAATTTTTGATATTCTTTATACTGATTGTTCAATTAATTCAGTTGTTTATAGGGCTTGGACTTTTAACAAAAACATTATTTTTTAATTCAGATTCTGGCTCACTATTAAAACTCCCCGTTTCTGGCGAAAAAATATTTGTTGCTAAATCTCTTTTTGCATTCATCTATATGTGTATGTTTTCATTTTTGATTATGGTTCCCGTGCTTATTATGTATGGCATTTTGGCGGCGGGCTATGGTATGCTTCCAACACCTGCTTTGTATTATTGCATGATACCTTTTGTATGCGTATTTTCTGCAATTCTACCTTTCATCTTGGCAACAATCTTTGCACTTCCAACAATGTATATAATTTCATTTTTAAAAAGCAAGTTTGTGCTTATGCTTATCACTTATGTTGCTATCGTGGCTATTGGTTTCGTAACATATATGCAAGTTTTAGACATACTTTTAAAATTGCTTAATTCCAATGACGCAGGTTCTGTTTTAACCGCTGATGTGGTAGCAAATGTTAAAAACATAACCTATTATTTCTATCCAGAGGTCGCACTTAAAAATATTTTAACTGGTAACAATTTCTTAAAAAGTTTCTTAGTTACAATATTAGTCGGCACTGTCTGCGTGATAGGGCTCGTATACATCTCTAAAAAGATTTATGTTAAAGTTCTATTAAACAATGTTGAAAGTGAAAACACTTTCCTTAGAAAAAACATAAAAATCAAAAAAATGTCAGTCACAAGTGCTCTATTCAAGCGTGAATTTATAAACATTTTCCGCTCGGTCAACTATTCTTTCCAATACCTAGCCGTTGTGCTAACAACTCCACTTATGGTTTATTTCTCAAACGCAATTTGCGGAAATATTGGAATTGAAAAACTTGGTTCAGGCTTACTTCCAGGCATCAGCATTTTAGTTTTAATTATGTTCTTGTCTATGGCGGTATCTTTCTCCGCTTCCAGTTTGACAAGAGAGGGCGACAAATTCTTCCACACAAAAATTATTCCAGTAACCTACAAAAGACAAGTGTCCGTTAAATTGTCTTTGTATATGATTGTAACAGTTCCTTCGATTTTGATAAGTTGTGTGGCTTTGTGGCTTTTCGGAACGCTTTCAATAAGTCAAGCATTGCTCTATACCCTTGCAATTTCACTTATCATGCTTGGAAATGCATGCTTTGGAATTGAAAGAGATTTGAAAAATCCTAAATTTAAATATCTTGGCAACGAAGAAATGACAAATGCAAATAGAAACATAATTTCCAGTGTTGGAATTGGGCTTGTAATTTCCCTTGTATTAGGCGTCGCAGCAATTATTGTTTCTTACATCTTCTCGCTTAATTTCATTTATTACATATTGTTCGGCTTTGCCGTTCCTTATGCAGTTATTGAATTTATCACGCTTTATGCAAAAATAGAGAAAAAATATCACAATATTGAAGCATAATAATTAGGAGTACAAAATGAAAAAATTATTGATTTTCTTAATGGTATTAATTCCGCTTGTTGTTATATTCATCGTTAATGTTACGGTGGATATTGTTGGCGGTGTTGTTTCTATATCTGTCGATAAAGTTGTTTTAGACCATGATAATTATGTTGCGAACATAAACGAACCTTTCAAGTTGAACGCAAAGGTTCAACCTGAGGGAGCATCAGACAAAACAATTATTTGGAGTTCTTCTAATGAAGCAATTGCAACAGTTGACGGAGAAGGAAATGTAACTTTCCACGCTTTCGGTGCTGTTGACATTGTTGCAACAAGTGGCGATGGACTAAAAAAAGCGAATTGCCGTATAAACATTACGGATACTCGTGCACACGATATTGAAATATTTGCTGAAAAAACTACCTTAACCATTGGTGAAACCTGTTTTGTTTGGGCAAGCGTAATTCCAAGTTCTGCCGAAAATCAGAACTATGTTTTGCGTTCTTCTAACGAAAATATTATCAGTTTAAATGCCAGCGGTGTTGCAACTGCAAATGGTGTTGGTTCTGCAATTATCACTGCAACTTCAATAGATGGAAATTATGAAAAAAGCATCACAATTGATGTAAAAATTCCTGTTTCTTCAATTAGTATTATTCCAGAAGAAGAAGAAATTACAATTGGATCTCCTTCTATTCTGTTAAATTATGAAATTCAACCAACCAATGCAACATATAGGCAAGTGTCATTTTCATCATCAGACCCTTCAACTGCAACTGTTGATGCAAATGGTAGAATAAATTTCTTAAAAACAGGTTCTGTATTTATTGTTGCAACAACCCATGATGGTGGTTTTACTGATAAAATAAAAGTAACCTACACTGGCGGATATCCCACTTCGCTTGAACTTGATAAAAAAGAATTAAATGTAGACATATCAGATGGGGTTAAAGCAACAACTATCAATTATACTTTAACTCCTTCAGACACACATATTAAAAATATTTATTTTATTAGCAATAACACTAATGTTGCTATTGTAAATCAAACTGGACTTGTAAAAATAGTTGGCGGCGGAACTGCCACTATAACTGTAAAAATTCAAACTGGCGAAGATGAATACATTTTTGATAGTGTATTAATCAATTCAAAACGAGATATAACAAATATTGAATTTGCCAATGCAAATTTGATTACCGCAACAAACAAAGTATCATTATACCCAACAATCTATCCAGCGGACGCAACTAACTTTGATAATTTGGTTTATGAAATAATTGAAGGCGAAAATGCCACAATTAGTGCAAATGGCGAAATCACATTTAACGAAGTTGGAACTATTAAAGTTAAAGTTTATTTAAAAAATAATCCTTCCGTTTTTGCAACTATCAATGTTATTTACACAAACGGATACCCATATTCTGTTGAAAAAGTTGAAGACGAAATAACAATTAACGCTGGCGAAAACGGCGTGTTAAACTTCATTTTAAACCCAACAGGCGTTATAAATAAACAATACACTTTCAAAATTGTATCATCTTCCCCTATAAATGCTGGCGACATCGTTATAACACTTGACGAAACAAGCGGCAGATTCACAGCGATTTCAGGCGGAACAGCGATTGTAAGATTGTATGTTAAAACTGGTGAGTCAAGCGAAATCACAACCGACTATGTAATTCATGTTAATAAGAGTGCAAAAGACATTGATTTTGACATAGACGAAGATTATTTTGACAATAGTTATGTAACAGGCAACAACAAAGTCATTTTTAACGCTATCGCATTACCACTTGATGCAACCGACAACGAAATAACCTATTCAATCTCTGACAACACAATCGCAAAAATTATCGGAAATAAAATTCACTTTAACCAAGCAGGCAAAATCACTTTAACTGCAACATTAAAATCAAATTCAAAAATTTCAAAGAGCGTCACAATTTGGTATACCGGCGGCTATGCAATCAGTGCGGACATCTCTGCATTGCCAAACACTTTAATTGCTGGCGAAACAACTTTTGATGTTTCTCTTTCAAATATTATTCCAGCAAATGCGTCAAATAAGAGTTTCTTAATTGAATTGTCAAACCAACAATCAATCCATAATAATATATTATCTATTTCTTACAATAGCACATCAACACTCGCAACTATAAAAGCAGTGAACGCTGGTTCATTCACCTTCTCAGTTGTGCTTGCTGGTTCAACTTCTCCAATTTATTCAAAATCTGTTGAAGTTTTAAGAAAGGTTGAAAAAATTGAATTTATAACTCAATCTGGCGAAACTCCAAACACACAAATTGACTTGCTGTGCAATGTTTTACCTATTGATGCAAGTGTGAAAGCAGTTTCATTCACTCTTAGTGAAAGTTATTCATCAATTGCATATATTGCAAACAACAAATTAATATTTAAAGAAAGCGATAACGATAAAGAAACAGTAATTGTAACGGCAAGTTTAGTTGATATTGACGGCGTTGTTAAGACTGCTGACATCAAAATTACAACAACATTTGGCAAGATTGTTGCACCAGAAGGCAACGAAATCACTCTCGCCCCTTCAAACCAAGTTGAATACAATTATTCAAGCGAATTAATTGCAGGATATGAACTTAAATATATTATTAAAACTGGCGAAAATTTAATCGCCGCATCATTAAATGATGCAAAACTGTCAATTATTGCTAATAAAGTTGGCTACGCTCAAATTGAAGTTCAACTTATCAATTCAACAACAAAAGAATTATTTAAAATAATAGCAAATATTAACCTCACAATCGCCGAAAAAATCACTAATATTGAAATTTCTAGCGATGATTTAAACTATTTCAATAATAGATATTACACTGCAAAAGCGTCACTTCTTTTAAATATTTTGCTCACCCCTGCTGCAAGTGACATCAACAGTTTGACTTTTAGAATTTCAGACAATAACATTGCAAGTTTTGATGAAAACACAAAAATGTTAACATTCTTAAAAGCAGGCATTGTTGAACTTACAATTTCAACCAAAGATAACCAACTTTCTAAGAAATTCACAATTCAATATACAAACGAAACAAGCGTTTCAACCAACTTTAACTTAAACGAAGATGCAAATAATAATCTTTCGTTAAATGCTCAAAAAGAAATAAGGCTTATTTCATACATACCTCAAAATTTTGACTTAACTATTGTGGAAGTTAAAGAAATTTTACAATCTGGAAACAACTCGCTACTTGAAATCCAAATTAAAGACGGAAAATATTATTTAAAAGCTTTAAAAAGTGGCAGAACTAATTTACAAGTTAAACTTTCAGATGGAACTATTAAAAATTTTGCAATTATTGTAACATCAAGCATTGAAAAAATTGATTTTGCTCAATCTGAAATCATAACTGCAAACAAAGTTTACACCTTAAACCCAATACTAACCCCTACCAACCCAACAAATAAAAATCTCATTTATAAAAGTAGTGATGATTCTATTGCAACTGTTTCAAATAATGGAGTTGTTAATTTTCTTAAAAAAGGTAAAGTAACAATCATCGTTTACAGCGAAGCAAACGAAGCAATTTCAGCAAGCATCGTAATAACTAGCACATTTGGCGAAATTTCAGACTTCACATTGAACTTCACAAAATTGAACTTGGTTGTTGGAGAGATGAGAATATTATCAGCAAACTCAATCTTCCCATCAGATGCAGCAAGACCAACTTTTAGATATGAATTAATTTATTCTGAGGTAAACAATGGTCACACAGGATATAATGTCATAACTTTAAATAATGGAGCAATAACAGCAGAACATGGAGGCATTGCAGTTATCAAAGTTTATGTGGAACTTGAAGATGGCTCAGAAATTTCAAAAACTTGCGAAATCGAAGTTGAAAGGCCTTTAAATACAGTTAACATAGAATTAGTTGATAACTTAGACATTTATCAAAATTATTATGTAACAAGTAGAGAAGAAATTGAATTTTCAATTTTAACATCACCTTTTGACGCAACAATCACTTCAAGGTCAATTACTATTGATGATAATAGCATTGCAGAAATCGTTGGAAATAAAATTGTTTTCAAAAATGAAGGGATTGTTAAAATTACAGCAGTTATTAATGGAATTACAAAAACTTTGTCTATCAGGCACACAAAAACAGCAATTTCTTTTGAATTAGACAATATAACAGGAACAGTTTCTGCAAATGTTAGAACTATTGAATTACTAGCAGACACATCACTTACAATCAATCCAAAAAATGTTTTACCTTCTGACTTAATGGAAAAAGATATCTCATTAACATTGCTTTTAAACACTCCAAACTGCGTTGGCGATGCCGTTTGTGAAATCATTGACAACACAATTTACGCTCGCAAAGGCGGAAAAGCAAGATTTAAAATTTCTGTAGCAGGTAAAGAAAGTATCGAAATTTTGGAAATTATCGTTATTAAAAAAGCAACTGCAATCGAAGTCGTAGACGAAATCAAAACATCAAAAGATAGATTTTCTTTGAATGCTTCAATCTACCCAGCAGATGCAACAAGCCCAGTGTTGAAATACACAATAACAAAGAATACTTCTATCGCAACAATAAACGAACTCGGCATTGTTGCATTTACTGACGAAGGTGACATTGAAGTTGAAATCAAAAATGAATATTCAAATTTATCAAAAATAATCAAAATTACTTTCTCACGAGGAATTAAAACAATAGAATTTGATAACTCCCCTGACTATGTTTTTATTGGCAAAACTTTGCAACTTGCAGTTATAGTTTCACCAGAAAACATTGCTAACGAAACTGTTGAATGGTCAATTATATCTGGTGCAGAATTTGCAGAAATTTCCCAAACTGGCTTATTAACACCAAAAAAACTTGAAGGCGTTGTTGAAGTTTGTGCAAAAATTGCTAAATACGATATTTCTGTTACAAAACTAATCAGTGTTTATGCAATTATAACTGATATTAATATGGATGATGATGCATCTAACGACAAATTAGGTATTGCCGAAGAGCATGTTTACGGCACTCATTTTGCAATTTACACACCTGACGGTCCAAATAAAGTAGAAAGTTTTACAAATACATTCCAACTTGGTTTTAGTTTAATGCATAATGCTCAAATAATGCCACAACTTGAATATCGTTCAAGCAACGAAACAATCGCGACTGTGTCATCGACTGGAATGGTAACAATCTTAAAACCTGGTAAAGTCACGATAAGCATTTATCCTAAAAAACAAATTGGTAATGATCCATCAAAATATATTTACGACTCATATACTTTTAATTTTATAAGCGGATTAAATGTTTACGATACACAAGATTTTATTCCATCACTTAAAAAATATGATAGCGATACTGCAACGACAGATGAAAATACAAGTTTTAGAAACACAGTAATATTACAATCTGACATTGATTGCGGTAATTTTGGCCGAATTAAAATGGATGAAGGCAAAACTTTGTATGGTAACGGATTTTTAATCAACTTTAAAAACGGCGAAAGTAAATATAGTTCTTATCTAGGTATCACTTCAAACACACTCATAAGAAATGCTCATTTTAGAAGTTATAATTTTAAACCTGGTGAATCAATTATGGTTCTTGAAGGAAAAGGTGCTCAAATTGAAGTTGATGAGAATTCAAGCAACATTACAATTGAATACAGTTTGTTTGAAAGCGGACATAGAAATATTTTAGTTAGAAATTCGCAAATTGATTTAAAAGGTTGCATATTTACTAATAGTTATAACGCTGGTGTTCTTTTAACATCAAGCAGTTTAAAGTATAACCCTAATATTGCCAATGTTGATAGTTGTATTTTCGATAATAATATGTTAGGCGGAATTTCAAATGCCACTACAAATGAAGAAGAATCTAAAAAACCTGCTTATATAACTTTCTATCGCTTTGTTGATTTCTATACTTGGCAACCACTTTCACTTGTTAACGAAATTGATATATCTTCCATGGATAGCGCTGGTTCAACAATTGTTCAAGAATTTATTAGCGGCAAATTAACAAATGTTTTAAATAATTACGGTTATTTGTTTAAAACATATAATGGGGAAAAATATCTACACATTGGCGTTATGACGCTTGAAGGAGAATTAACTTTTGAAGGCAAAGGCTTTAAACTTTATAATAACTTACATGTAACATTTAACACAACAAATAACCCATATGCCTTACAAGTTATCAGAGAGCCAATATTATCTGGAACGATATCTGCCTACAACTATAGTTTATCTGGTTCTTCAAATAATAGTATACAACCTGGCACCTCATATAAAGACAATGTAAAAGCCGCGTATGAAAAAATTAGAAGGTCACTCGCATCATAAGAAAAAAACAAGTCCGAATTTTAGGACTTGTTTTTTCATATACATATTTTTGGAGATTTTTTATGAGAATTGCTATTTGGGGAATTAACGGCAAAATGGGAAAAGCCTTGCTTTATGAAATCAAAAATTATAATGATGTTGAAGTTGTTTTTGGTGTGGACAATTTATATCAAAATTACGAAACCATAGTTTGCTATACTGATGCTTCTAAAATTAAAGAAAAAGTCGATGTAATTATTGACTTTTCAAATCACAATGCAACTTTTGACATTTTGTCCTATGCTCTTAAAACTAAAACCCCAGTGATTTTTTGCAGCACAAGCCAAAATGAAAATGAATTAAGCGCAATAAAAAACGCATCAAAAACAATTCCCATTCTATTAAGTCCGAATATGTCATTTGGCGCTAATTTTATGCTCAATTTTGCCCAAACTGCAAGCAATTTGTTCGTGTCCAAAGGTTTTTCAGTAGACATCTCAGAAACGCACCATAACGCGAAATTAGACCGCCCTAGCGGCACTGCCAAGTCAATTTTAAATGCTATTTTATCAGCCTGCCCTAACTTGTCTGTTGAAGAAACAACCAGCGGCAAAAGAAATGCAAATGAGATTTGTATGCACTCTTTCAGAATTGGCAGCGAAAGCGGTACTCATAACTTAATCTTTTCAAACGACTACGAAACAATAACATTGTCTCACAAAGTTTATGCTCGAAATGTTTTTGCCAAAGGTGCACTTGATGCGGCATATAAAATCATAAATAAAAATCATGGACTTTATTCCATGAAAAATATTGATGAAAAATGCGAATAAAATATAAAAAATTAATTATTTATTTCAAAAAAAATTATTAAAATAATTCAAAATCAAATTTAAATTATATTTATTTTCAGATGAAACTGCAATAATATTATTTGCAGTTATTTTTAATTTTTTTGCCATTAAATTAACATTTTCATTTATTTTACTTTTTGAAATTTTATCTGCCTTTGTTGCGATAACTTTGAAAGGTATGTTATTAGAATACAGATACAAAAGCATTTGCTCGTCCAAACTGCTTGGTTCGTGTCTAATATCCATCAACACAAAAACACATTTTAAGTTTTGTGAATATCTAAAATAATCTTCAATTAAATTTGACCAAAGTTCGTGATGAACCTTGCCCGCCCTTGAAAAGCCATAACCTGGAAGGTCAACAAAAAAACAAGGATATGCTTCATCTTGTGAATTGATTTCAATATTTATATCAGCATTAAAGTCTTTCACTCTTGCATTGATTAAAAAGTAGTTCACAAATTTTGTAAGGCCTGGCGTGCTGGAAGTTTTAGCAAGTTTTTTTTGATTTACAAGTGCGTTAATAAGCGAACTTTTTCCGCAATTACTTCTGCCAACAAAAGCAAACTCAAACAAATTTGAGTTTATAAATTTTTCTTTGCTAGCAACGCTTATTAAAAATTCTGCACTTTTAATTTTCATGACCCTATTATATCATACGCCAACAAAATTAACAACAAAAAAAGTGAGACAAAACGCCTCACCTTAAAATTAAAAAAAAGGAGGAGAGAGGTGAAAACAAATAAGGCCTCTCTCAAAGTGGAAACAATAATTGGGGGTTGCTTCCGCTATTATATATATCACAATTCAAACAAGTTGTCAATACCTTTTTTAAAATTTGTTTAAATTAACTAAAAATAATTTTTATTTTAATTTTTAATTATTTTAATAAATAAAAAAGAGCAATTATTTTGCTCTTTAATTATTTTCTTTTTTTGTTGTTTTTTTAGTTGATTTTTTTGCTTTTGGTTTCTTTTCTTCTGCTGGTTCAACTTTTGTTTCTTCAACAGGAATTTCAACTTCTTTAACTTCAACTTTCTCTTCTTTTGGTTCTTCTGTTGTTTCATTTTGTATTTGAGCAGGTTCTGCTTTTGCATCTGGGTCAATTATATTTCCGTTTGCATCTAAAACAACTGGCTTCTTTTCGTCAATAGCGTAGATAGCGTTCATATCAATACTTACATATCCATGGTTGCCATCGTTACCTGTTTCCAAAACTGCAACTTTACCATCTGTTGTTTCTGTTATTTCAATAATTTTCCCATAGAAGCCGCTATATGTTTTAACTTTGTCCCCTACCTTGATGTTGTTGACCATATTTTGCATATTTTCTTTGCTTTTTTTAGAACGGAAATAGTTTAAAACAAAAATACCGATAACCAAAACCAACAAAACTGCTGGCAAAATCCATTGTGTTGCACCTGAAGCTGCTGCTGCGCCTTCTTCTAATAAAAATCTCATATAAATCTCCTATAATTAAATTGCAAAAGCAAAAATCAAAAGCATAATAACAAACACAACCAAAACTGGAATTGCTATTTGTGCGAATGTTGCTGCGAGTAGTGCTAATGCCATATTTATTCTCCTTTGTTAATATAACATAAGTTTTGACAATTTTCAAACAAAATAATATGATTTTTTTGAAGAATTTTCGCGATTTATATTTACCATTTGAAATCTTTTAAATATTCTTCTTTAAAATCTAGAAGTCTATCTTGCCAAATTGCTTCTTTAATTTTTTCTGTAAGTCTTGTTAAAAATCTTAAATTGTGGATTGATAAAAGTTCTGCGCCAAGCATTTCATCAACATTGATTAAATGACGAATATAACTTCTTGTGTAGTGCTTGCAAGCATAACAATCGCAATCTTCTTCAATAGGTCTTAAATCTTCTTTAAATTCGGAATTTCTAATTGTCATCTTACCTTTTGATGTAAGTGCTGTGCCATTTCTTGCAATTCTCGTTGGAAGCACGCAATCCATCATATCGATTCCCCTTGCGATACCTTCTATCAAGCAATCAGGGCTGCCAACACCCATCAAATATCTTGGCATATTTTCAGGATAAAGTGGTTGCAAAAAGTCCAAAATTTCATACATTGTTTCTTTTGGTTCGCCAACAGAAAGTCCGCCAACGGCAATGCCGCATCTAGCAAATTTAGACACTTCATCAAGGCTCTTTTTTCTCAAATCTTTATACATATTTCCTTGTATGATAGGGAAAAGCATCTGGTTAGTTGTCTTATGTGCGTTATAGCAGCGTTCTATCCATTTTGATGTTCTTTCACAAGCGACTTTTGCTTCTTCGTAACTTGAAAGCCCGTGCGTACATTCGTCGAATGCCATGATAATATCAGAGCCTAAGTCTTCTTGAATTTCCATACATCTTTCAGGGGTTATAAAGTGCTTTTCGCCAGATAAGTGCGAACGGAACTCAACGCCTTCGTCTGAGATTTTTCTTAAATCTGACAAAGAAAACACTTGGAAGCCGCCACTATCCGTCAAAATTGGTCTGTCCCAATTCATAAATTTATGCAATCCGCCAGCATTTTTTATAACTTTACTGCCTGGACGCAAAAACAAATGATATGTGTTTGACAAAATGATTTGAGCGTTTAGGTCTTTCAAATCTTCCACTCTCAAGCCTTTGACTGTTGCTTGTGTTCCAACTGGCATAAAAACAGGTGTTTCAATAACACCGTGTGGTGTTTTAAAACGCCCTATTCTTGCCCCGCTTTGTTTGCATGTATGCAATACTTCAAATTCAAATTCTGCCATTTTAATTTCCTAACTCGTTTTCAATTTTATTATTTGCTTTTTGTTGATTATTTATAAGTTGGCTCGACTGCTCGCTTTGAACACTTGCACTAGCGATTGTAGCGGCAACTTTTTGTCTTTCATCTTTTCTATTTTTTGTTACAATGTCGCGTGGAGTTGCTCCACTGCCGTCCATATAAATTCTTGTCAAATTTTCTTGTTCTAACGCGTAGTTAAACAATTTATTTGCGCCGCGTTGAAGTGGCGTATATTCCCAATCTTGTTCTTCATATTGAGGCTTGCCCGACTGCCTTGCCCAAGTCATTGCAGGAGATTCTGAAACCTCATGAAAACTGAACTGACAGCCCAATAATTTAACATAAGTTACTGGCCTGTTGCTGTCATCTTTTATAGTGCAAAAAGTGATGAACTTTTCGTTATTTTCTATTGATGCATCAATCGCTGATGTGACCAATTCTTTAAAAGAATAGTGTTTATCTTTTTTCGTGCCACTAATTTGTTTATTTTTTGCACTTAGCAAAACAAGACTTGAAAAATATAATAGATAGTCTTCTGGGGTTGCCAAGAACATCATTCTTGTTAAATTTTCTGCACTTTTAACATCGGCATCTGAAATTTTTTCAATGTCATACCTAATAAATCTATTATTTTTCTTTAAAAATGTTTGAAATCTTGTTTCTAACTTCGCCATGATTTAATTTTATCATACCCCGACATAATTTTCAATAGTTTTTATAAAAATAAGCACGCATCTCCGAATGAGAAAAATCTATATTTTTCTTTCACTGCAATATCGTAAATATTTTTAACATTGTCAAGCCCACAAAATGCTGAAATAAGCATCAAAAGTGT
This sequence comes from uncultured Bacillota bacterium, assembly GCA_900551705.1. Taxonomy (GTDB): domain Bacteria; phylum Bacillota; class Clostridia; order Christensenellales; family UBA1242; genus UMGS687. Next base: position 27,543 of record URWY01000010.1, read on the forward strand.
GCTTTCTGGTAGGTGGAAGTTTGTTATCAAGCAGTCAACAATTTTAAAGTTATAAGGTGGATAAATAAAAATGTTTGTATCGCCGCTTTTTGCTTCAAGAGCATAATACTCTTTGCCGTCTTCGCAAACTTTAATTGCTGCACTTTCAAGAGTTCTCATTGAGGTTGTCCCGCACGCAAACACCCTTCTTCCTTCTTTTTTAGCAAGGCTAACTATTTCACTTGCCTCTTTTGAAACGGAATAAAACTCGCTGTGCATTTCATGTTTAGTTATATCATCTTCCTTAACTGGACGGAAAGTTCCAAGCCCTACATGGAGCATAACTTCAACAATTATCACGCCTTTATCGCGAAGTTTTTGCAAAAGTTCTGGTGTGAAATGAAGCCCTGCCGTTGGTGCTGCACTTGAACCAACTTGCTTTGAATAGACAGTTTGGTATCTTTCTTTATCATTCAATTTTTCTTTAATATATGGTGGAAGTGGCATAAGCCCAATTCTATCCAAAATTTCTTCAAACCTGCCGTCAAATATGAATTTAATTTTTGCAAGTCCGTAAGTTTTAAGTTCCAAAATTTCGCCAGAAAGTTCATCAGAAAATTTGATGGTTGAGCCAACTTTTAATCGTTTTTGTGGTTTTACAATAACTTCCCAAGTTGACAAATCTATCCTTTTTTGCAAAAGGACTTCAATTTTTGCTCCTGTTTCAACTTTTTCGCCAAAAAGCCTTGCTGGGAGCACTCTTGAATTATTTAAAACAAGCACATCGCCCGCTTTAAAATATTCTGTTATATCGTAAAAGTGTTTGTGTTCAATTTGATTTGTTTTTCTATTAAAAACAAGCATGCGAGAAGAATCTCTTTTTTCAAGAGGCGTTTGCGCAATCAATTCTTCTGGCAAATAATAATTATATGTTGATTTTAGTTTGTATTTATCTTCTTCCATATCTGCAAAGTCGCACAGCCACGCGACCGCTCCTTTTTTAAAAAATTTTATTCTGGCATAACCCTGCCAAGATGTTCATACGCTGGCGCTAAAGCAACTCTTCCGCGTGGAGTTCTAGAAATGTAGCCAAGTTGAATTAAATATGGCTCGTAAACATCTTCGATTGTGTTTGCTTCTTCGCCAGTTGATGCTGCAAGCGTTTCAAGCCCAACAGGCCCGCCGCCAAACTTATCTATAATTGCAAGCAAAATGCGTCTATCAACATGGTCCAAGCCGAGTTTATCAACTTCCATGAGTTCAAGTGCTTTATCTGCAATAACTTTTGTGATTTTTCCTTGACCGACAACCTGAGCAAAATCTCTAACACGCTTTAAAAATCTGTTTGCAATTCTTGGCGTTCCCCTGCTTCGTCTTGCAATTTCCAGCGTTGCGTCTTCGTCTATATCAATATTCAAAATGCCTGCCGAGCGTTTTATAATAACGGCAAGTTCTTTGTCTGAATACAACTCCAAGCGGCAAATAACACCAAATCTATCACGAAGTGGGCCTGTTATCATACCTGCACGCGTTGTTGCACCAATAAGTGTGAAAGGTTTGATTTTTAAACGCATATTTCTTGCAGATGGCCCTTTACCAACGATAAAATCAAGAGCAAAATCTTCCATTGCTGGATATAATATCTCTTCAACTGATTTGTTTAACCTATGGATTTCATCAATAAACAAAACATCATTTTCGTTAAGATTTGTTAAAATTGCAGCTAAATCTGCGGCATGATCTATTGCTGGACCAGATGTGATTTTAATTTGCGAGCCCATTTCATTTGCAATAATATGTGAAAGCGTTGTTTTTCCTAGTCCTGGTGGGCCATATAAAAGAACATGGTCTAACGCCTCTTTTCTTTCTTTTGCAGCCTTGATATAAACTTCAAGGTTGTTTTTAACTTTTTCTTGTCCAACATATTGAGACATGGAAATAGGCCTTAATTTATTTTCTATTTCCACATCTGTTATGTTTTTTGTTGATGTTATAAATCTGTTATTTTCCATTTTAACCTACATATTTAAATTTTGAAAAGTTTTTCTAATAATATCTTCTGTGCTTTCTGCACCTACGGCATTGAGTTTGGCAAGCCTATATGCTTCGTTTTTGTTAATGCCAAGAGCAATAAGCGCTTGCATTGCTTCGTCTACCATGTCCACATTGACATCTTCGACCAAAGTATCTTGCACTGCAAAGCCTATTAAGTCAATTTTATCTTTCAATTCCAAAGCCAAGCGTTCAGCTGTTTTTTTGCCAAGCCCTTTAATTGTTGACAAAAGTTTGATATCTTCATTCTTAATTGCAACGGCAAGGTCTGAAAGAGAAAGCCCAGATAAAATTTGGAGTGCCATTTTAGGGCCAATTCCACTTACATTGATTATTTTTAAGAACATATTTTTTTCTTCCATGCTCAAAAAGCCATAAAGCGACAATTCGTCTTCCTTTACATTCATATAAGTGAATACTCTTGCCATTTCACCAATTTGACCAATAAGAGAAAGAGTTGATGTTGAAACAAAGATTTCAAAACCAATTCCGTTATGATCTAACACCACACTATTTTCATTTTTTGAAGCAATTTCGCCATAAATAAAATTAATCATGCCAATATTATAGCACAATTAATTTTACTATCAAACTATTATTTCTCATTTTCAAAATCTAATTTGCCGTCTTCGCTATCAATTATAATCGTTCCAGTTTTGTCAAGTTCGCCAAGCAAGATTTTTTCTGCAATTCTGTCTTCAACTTCTTGTTGAATATATCTTTTAAGTGGTCTTGCGCCATATTCAGTGTTTGCACCTTTCGCAACAATGCTTTCAAGCGCTCTTTCGGTGATTTTAAGTTGTAAATCTTGTTTTTTAAGCCTTGTATTGATGTTTGAAACTAAAATTTTTGCAATTTTTGTTAAATCATTAATTGAAAGTGGTTCAAAAACGCAAACAACATCAATTCTATTCAAAAATTCTGGCTTAAATTTGCGTTTTAATGCGTTTAGATAAATTTGTTTTGTGTCCGCAACTTCCTGACCGTCATCAAAACCAAGTTTTGAACGATTTGCAACTTCGCTCGCACCAACATTGCTTGTTAAAATGATGATTGTGTTTCTAAAACTCACCGTTCTTCCTTGTGAGTCTGTCAACCTGCCATCGTCCAAAATTTGCAATAGTGCATTGAAAATATCTGGGTGCGCTTTTTCAATTTCATCAAACAACACAACGGAATATGGCTTTCTTCTAACTGCTTCGGTCAGTTGTCCGCCTTCGTCAAAACCAACATATCCAGGAGGGGCTCCAATAAGTTTTGCGACTGAATGCGCTTCCATATATTCAGACATATCTAAACGAATGATATTATTTTCGTTATCAAACATTGCTTCTGCAATTGCTTTTGAAAGTTCAGTTTTTCCAACGCCAGTTTGTCCAAGGAACAAGAACGAGCCTATTGGTCTTTTAGCGTCTGCAAGTCCAACCCTAGAACGCCTAATTGCCTTTGCAACCGCTTCAACTGCTTCGTCTTGACCAACCACGCGTTTATGCAAGATTTTTTCAAGGTTGATAAGTTTTTCCTTTTCCGTTTCGGTTATTTTTGCAACTGGAATTCCTGTCCACCTTGCAACAACATCAGCAATTTCATTTGCACCAATTGAATTTGTTTTATTTGTATTTCTATTCAAACTCATATTAAGTTTTTCAAGTTCGTTTTCCAAAACAACAATTTCTGATTGAAATTTTGCTGCTTTTTCATAATTTCTTTCCAAACTTGCTTCATCACGATTTGCAGAGAGTTGTTTGATTTTTTCTTCTTTCTCTCTAACCGCACTTGGTTTTAAATTAAAATTGACTTTCGCCTTGCTTGCTGCCTCGTCAATAAGGTCGATTGCCTTATCTGGCAAACTTCGATCCATTATATATCTATCCGATAAATTTGCAGCCGCTTCTATCGCTTCATCTGTTATTTTTACCTTGTGGAAAGCCTCGTAACTATCTCTCAAACCTTTTAAAATTTCAATTGTTTGTTCAATAGTTGGTGGATTAACCACAATAGGTTGAAAACGGCGCTCTAATGCTTTATCTTTTTCCACAAATTTACGATATTCGTCCGTTGTTGTTGCTCCAATTGTTTGGAGTTCTCCCCTTGCAAGATAAGGTTTTAGCATATCTGCTGGGCTTGTTTCGCCCTTTTCAGAGCCCGCTTGTGCAAGCGTGTGTATTTCATCTATAAACACGATAATATTTTTATTTTCAATGATTGTTTCAATGGCGTCTTTGAGTTTTTCTTCCATTGCTCCACGATATTTTGTTCCTGCCATTAAACTGCCAATTTCTAGCGAAAAAATTTCTTTGTTTTTAAGCAAATCAGGAACATTTCCACTTGTTATTGCAAGTGCTAGACCTTCAACAACAGCAGTTTTACCAACGCCCGCTTCGCCAATCAAAACAGGATTGTTTTTCGTTTTACGGCAAAGTATTTCAATAACTCTTTCAATTTCTTTTTCCCTGCCAATAATAGGGTCAATTTTTCCCTGCCTTGCTTTAAAAGTTATATCACTTCCGATTTCCAAAAGTTTTTCTGGTAAAGTTGATTTTGGTTGATTGTCTGTTTTCTCAATTTCGCCATTTTCTTGAACACTTGCACCACCTTGCAAGAATGATGCAACTTTATTTCTTAAATCGTTCACATTAACTTTAAAATAACTGCTTAACAACCTAACAGCAAGACAATCTGACGCAGATAAAAGCGCCAAAAACATGTGCTCTGTGCCTAAAAAGTTATGTCCAAGTTGATAAGCAAGGCTTTGTGCATTTTTAAATATTTCTTTTACTCTTGGAGTTAATGCAACACTGTCAAAATAGGTTATTTCTTCATAATTTTCTTTAAAAACTTTCAAAAGTTTAGCATCTGTCACGCCAAACTCTTTTAATATTTTGCTAGCAACGCAATTTACTTTGCAAAGTCCATATAAAATATGCTCAGTTTCTACCATATCTCCGCCAAATCTAAGGCTTATTGCACTGGCTTCCATAAGCATTTTTTCCAAACTTTCGCTGGTTTCCAAAAACATAATTAACCTCCAAGTTAGATTACTTATGTTTATAATATATCATCTTTTAAAAAAATAAAAAATTTTTTAATCACAATTTCTGATTTTTTGTCCTTTTCGCGACCTTCTTTTTGTCTTTTAGGGCTTGTTTTATGTCAAAAGCGAGTTCAATTCCTTCATAAACAGCAATCAAAATCAAGAAAATTCCAAACATAAAACCTAGCACTTTGTTATCTAACGAACTAGCCAAAAACGAAAAGCTAACAGATGCAACAACGCCTGGAATTATAATCCATAAAATATCTTTAAAACTGACCATTTTATTTTTAAAATGAATTATTAACGCAACAATAGCCATTGGCAAAAAAGCTATCAAATTTATTCCCTGAGCAACCTTTTGTTCAACAGATAGAAAGATAGTTAGCAAAGGAATTAGCAGCGTTCCGCCTCCCATTCCCATGCCACCTAAAACACCGCCAAGCACTCCAAATAAAATGTATAAAAAGATGTCCATATTTTCATATCACCATTTTAAGTCCAGCAGCAAGCACTGCCAAGACGAAAATTAATCTCACAACAACATTGTTTAATTTTTTAAGCAAAAATGCACCAATTGCACCCCCTGCAACAAAGCCGAGCCCAACAAATCCAAACAAATACCAATCAAGTTTAACCCTAATTAGATAAACAATTCCACTTGCCAAACTAAGTGGTAACATCACAGCAAGAGCGGTTGCGTGAGATTTTTTATTTTCCAGTTTTAAGGCATTTTCAAGGATTGGCACACAAACCATTCCGCCACCGCCACCAAAAAAGCCATTGACAACTCCAATTGCCAGTCCTGAAATAATATATTTTAATTTTGATTTAATTTTTTCCTTCATATAATGATAGTATTTAAAAATTTTTGCTTTTTATTATATTTTGTTTGTGAAAAAAATTAATTTAGTGTAAAATCAAACGGAAATTAAAATTAAAAGGAAAAATATATGAGCAATTTAATCAAAAAAAGCAAAACTTGGATAGTGTGTTTATTAATTCTTTGTTTAACAATTTGTTTTGTTCCAACAATCACAAGTGTTTTCGCTGAAGAAAAAGAAGATAGTAAACTTTCAATATCCGACATAATCACAAAAGATGAATTTAAAAAGCAAGAAATCACTTCAACATTGCCTTTTAACCCAAATTTTGAAGGAACAACTCCAGAAGAAATGAACAGAGGTTGGCAAACATGGGGAGAAAACTCCACAGGATGCTCTGCCCTTCCATCAGATTTAACATCTGATACAGAGATTATTGATAGTAGCAAAGTCAACGGCAACGACAATAACTACAAATATTCAGATGTAGGCGCAGCGCAAGGATCTAATGGTATGCTTTTTACTAACACTGAAAGCGGTGTATCTGGAATTGAAACAATAAACACAATCAACATTCCAGCAAGATCATTGTATCTTTTAACTTTTAAAGTTAAAGTTCTTAAAATAACAAAAAATTATGGTTTATATGTAAACTTAGTCGAAGTTAACGAAAATATCACAGATAAAAACTTGGCTAAAGCTCAAATATCAAGCATCAAAACAACTGTTGAAAAAGATTCTGAAGGGAAAGATACTGTTGTTTATGTTTCCTATGCTTTCTTAATTCAAGGAAATGAACTTTATGACACAACAGCAAGGCTTCAAATATCTCTTGGTTCACTTAAAACTGACAGTGCAGATGCAAAATCCGAACAAGGCATTGCAGCTCTTGACGATATCAGAATGTTCAGCCTTTCATCAGAACAATCAAACAAACTTTTAAAAGCGTCAAATGTAACAAAAGCAAGTTTTTCACAACTTAAAAATTACAATGTAAAAATTGCAAACGGTTCATTCAATGAAGTTGTCAATCAAGGATACGACATTTCAGATGTTCAATACTTCACCCCAGCAAACTGGACACAATCAACTTCACTTAATAACGAACAAGCATGTTTTGGTGTTGTAAACACAAATAGCGCAATATTTTCAAGTAAGTTCGCAGGTCTTTTAAACCCAGGCTTAACAACTTATCAAACAACTGGCGATATCACAACAAACTATAACAATGTTTTAATGCTCAACAACCTTTCAAACACTTATCAATCAGTAGCATCATCAAACATTGCTCTTGGAACTGGTAAAATTTATGAATTGTCGTTTGAGTTCTGCACCCCTGCTGTTAAAGACACTTTTGCAGAAGAAACAAATTCAATAACTTTTGTTGTTAGAGATGGCGACAACACAATTTACACACAAGAAAACATTTATTCTTACGATAAAGCAGATCATGCAAAAAACACTGCAACATGGAGAAGATTAAGTTTAATTATTGAAACAGCAGACACTGCTAAAAACTTAACATTTGAAATTATTTACGGAACAGAATCAGAATCAAAAACTGGTGCAGTTTATGTAGATAATGTAAAATTAGACGCTAGATCATCAGACAAAGCATTCAATAACATTTATGAAAATAAACTTCAACTTGAAGGCGAAAACGAAAAATTTGTTGAAAAAGGCTATGTTTCACTTGAAAATGTTAAAAATTTAAAAAATAATAACATTGTTTCAACATATAAATATGAATCACAAACAACACCAAGCGGTGACGATAACAAACAAGAAAATAACAAAAACACAGAAAATGAAACAAACCTTACTTTCCTTTGGTATGTTATCCCATCAATTCTTCTTGCAGTTTGCACAATAGGCGGAATTATAATCTTCTATGCTCAAAAAATTAAAATCAAACCTAGAAAAAAAGTAAAAAGATTGTCAAACAAAAAGAAAACAGACTATGACAGAACAAAAAATGTTAAATCTGTTAAAGAACAAAAAATAGTTATAACAAAACCACAAAAATCAGCGCAAGAAAATGAACCAGTTGTTAAAGAAAAAGAAATTACTCCAGAAATTGCAGAACAAAATTTAACAATTGAACAACAAATTGCTCAACTTGAACAAGATTATTCAGAAAATAAGATTTCACTAAAAAAATATATGAAACAACGCGAAAGACTTGAAGATAAGATAATGAAATCAAAAGAAGAATAGTAAATAAAAAGCACTTGAAAAAGTGCTTTTTTATTGTTCTTTATATTTTATTGATTTTTTAACCTATCAAAAATCAATTTTATGCTGGAAGTTTTTCCCCACCTAAAATATGGATATGCAAATGTTGAACTTCTTGCCTGCCGTTCTCCCCTTGATTTATGATAAGTCTATATCCTTTTTCTAAACCTAAACTATCCTTCATAGTAGCAAGTTTATTTAACATAAATGCAAGTTCCATCGCTTCGGAAACAGACATTTCTTCAAGCCTTGCATAATGAGATTTTGGTATTAAAAGCAAGTGAATTTTTGCTCTTGGGTTTATATCTTTGATTATGATACAAGAGTCGTCTTCATAAACTTTGTCTGCCGGAATTTTTCCTGCAATAATTTTGCAAAATACGCAATCGTCCATTTTACACCTCACATGGCACTGCAATAGCGCCGTCTCTAAATTTCTTAACTATTTTAACATTTACAAATGTATTTGGCAAAAGATTTTCCGCCGCAATGTAACATTTTATGTAATTTTCTGAATGTCCAACAAAGAAATCGTCAACCTTTTCTTCAATTAAAACGGAATGATAGCCTTTGCGACATTTATTAATATATTTTTCTTTTAATTTTTCGTTAAGTTGTTCAAGTTTTAAAACACGCTCGCGTTTTATTTTGCCGTCAACCTGTGGCATTTTCGCTGCAACTGTTCCTTCACGCAAACTGTATGGGAAAATATGAATTTGACTAAAACCAATTTTCTTTGCGAATTTAAGGGTTTGTTTAAACTCTTTTTCCGTTTCCCCTGGGAAGCCAACGATAATATCAGTTGTGATTGCTGGGTCGCGATATATTTTTCTTAATTTCTTAACAGTTTGTTCAAATTGTTTTGTTGTATAATGCCTATTCATGCGTTTTAAAACACTGTTTGAACCGCTTTGTAGCGATAAATGAAAGTGCGGACAAAGATTTTTCATCTCCTCGGCAGCAATCAAAAACTCATCTGAAACGCTTGCTTGTTCAAGTGAACCAAGCCTAATTCTAAGCGGATAATCTGCAAGCAATTTTAATAGTTCATGAAGAGCGGGTTTGCCGTCAATCTTATATGTTGAAATATCAATCCCAGTTAAAACAACTTCTTTAACATCATCTTTCAATGCGTCAATTTCGTTCATAATGCTAATTATATTTCTTGACCTAGACCTGCCACGAAGATATGGAATTAAACAGTATGAGCAAAAATTGTTGCAACCGTCTTGAATTTTAACATACGCTCTTGTTTTTGTTTTCTTTGCAATTAAGTTGTCTTCATACTCTTCGCCAATTTTGTCAACTTCAATTTTTTTACGCGATGTTTTTTCAATATGTTGAATTATTTTCAATTTGTTTGATACGCCGCTAATAAATTTTACGCCTTCAATTTCAGCAAACTTGTTTGCATTATGCTCTGACGCACAGCCGCATACATAGATTTTTGCTTTTGGCGATACTTTTTTAATTTTTGCAATCGTTTGCCTAGACTTCTTTTCCGCTTCGTTTGTTACAGCACAGGTGTTGACAACAAAAAAGTCTGCTTCTTCCAATTTGGAACAAACTTCATAACCTAATTTTTCAAGCGAATTTGCAAGTGCATCACTTTCATATTGATTAACCTTGCAACCGAGCGTTATTATGCAAACTTTCATACGCACATATTAGCACAATATGTCAAATTTTGCAATGAGAATAAATATCTTTTTTAAATTTTTAATGATTATTATCCGGCTCAAAATTAAATAAAAACGCAACAAAAAAATCGGAAGCAGGAGTTTAGTTGTTTTAAATAACTGTTTCCGATTTATTACAACAACACCTGCTTAACCACTCACCAAAAAAACAATATCAAACAAGAGGTTTGATGCAGAAATGGTCAGACTGACGAGAAACGAGTTAGGCAAGGAACAAAAAAATCGGAAGCAGGAGTTTAGTTATTCTAAATGACTGTTTCCGATTTTTGTAGTGACACAGCATAACGAAGTTTCTCGTCAGCCTGACTATTCTTCTTCAATTAAGTTTTCATAAACACTTTCATATATCAAAGGTGCTTTTTCACGCCATAATTTACAAGCATTTATCGCACTTTCGCGACTTGGTGCTCTAAACTCTAATTGAAACATTGGCTCGTTTGCAAAAGGCGAACGAATTCTCATATTTAAGTTATATGAACCATCATCAATTTTTTCATAATCTGCCAAATATTCTTGCGAGCGCTTAAACGCAAGCCTATTTTGCTTTGTAAACTCTGCAATTTCTTCACGCATTTGAAGTGGAATTCTGCGATAAAAATTAGACAAACAATCACGCCCTTCCATTGTGAGATAATATCTTGCTTCGCTCTCGTTTTGGTCAAGTGGATAAATGAAACTTACATCTTTTAATTGATATAAAATTTCTTTACATTCCATGTAGTTTATCCAGTTATTTCTGCTGCTGCAAATATCCAAAATAGAGTTTTCGGAAAGCGGTATTTCAATCTTTTCGAGAACATATAAAAGTATTAATTTGTTAGTTGTTGAATCTGAACTTATATTCAATTTAAACTCCTAAATTTTTCTTTTGATTATAGTCTTATAATATGTGCAGACGAAACTTTGCCATGAACTTTTTGTTTACCTTCGCTTATTCGTGCTTCCGCTGCAAAATTGTTTACAACCGTTAATTTATCGCCGAGAGATAATGCAACTTGCTCGTTTTCTTCGCCAAATGATGCATAAACCAAGCCCTTAGACTTTGCTCCAAGCGAAATTGCTCTTAAACCTTTTCTATATCTTGCAGAAAGCCCAAATTCGGCAATATTTACCTTTTTAGCAAAGCCGTTGTCTGTTATAACGGTCAAATTTCCGCCTTTATTGATTTGTGTTCCGAAAATAATTTCGTCACCTTCGTCAATATTCATGCCTTTAACACCGCCAGACACTCTGCCTTGAACAGGAATATCTGTTTTTTCAAAATGCAAGGCCATAGCGAGTTTAGAAACATAAAGTATTCCACCGCCATCTTTGAAAATTTCCACGCCAACAAGTTTTTCGTTATCCTTCAATTTAATTGCTTGGAAATATGCTTTGTTAATTATATATTCCTTAACATCGCTCTTTTTAACCATTCCTGACGAAGTGAAGAAAATGAACTGTTTATTCTCAATTTCTGGCGTTAAAACAACAAATTTTACAACTGTTTCATCGCTGCCAACTCGTTTATCTATTGTTTTAAGTGCAACTCCTCTGTCTTTCCATTTTGATTCTGGAATATTGCCAACTTGTGTTTTTAAGCAGTTACCTTTATTTGTGAAAATTAAAATGTTATCTGTTGATTTTAATTTTTGAATTTGTGTGTGAATGTGTGAAATTGTTGATGTGTCTGTTATATCTTTTTGTGATTTGTTATAGTTATTTAACGAAATGTTTTTAATTCCGCCGTCCGCACAAACTGCAACATAACATTCTGTTTCGATGTAAACAGGTTCAATTCTTTTCACTTCTTCTTTAATTTGAGTTTTTGTGTCTATTGCACTTAATCTATGTGATTTGAAGCGTTTTTTAATATCGGAAATTTCAGATTTAACAACGCCTAATTGCAAGCGTTTGCTTTCGTAAATCTTTGTCAATTTTGCGATTTTTTCTTTGAGTTCTTCAAGTTCGGCAATTATTTTGTTAACTTCCAAATTAACAAGCCTTGCAAGACGCATATCGAGAATTGCTTGTGCTTGCTTTTCTGATAAATCAAATTTATTTCTAAGTCTTAATTTTGCTTCTGCAACTGATGCAGATGTTTTAATAATTTTGATGACTTCATCAATATTTTTAATTGCAACAAGCAAACCTTCCAATATATGAGCACGGTCTTTTGCGCCGTCAAGTTCAAACTTTGTTCTTCTGAAAACAACTTCGCGTTGATATTCAACATAATAAGAAATTATGTCTAAAAGCCCCATTTGTTTTGGCTTACCATCTGCAATAGCAACCATATTAATACCAAATGTTGTTTGAAGACCTGTTGATTTGAAAAGTTCACGCAAAACTGCTTCTGCGTTTGCTTCCTTTTTCAAACGAATAACCGCTCTAAGACCGGTTCTGTCTGACTCGTCGCGGATTTCGCTTATATACGACAACATACCCTTGCTGCCTTCTCTGAGTTCAGCAATCTTTTGCAAAAGTGCCGCTTTATTTGTTTGATAAGGCACTTCTGTTATAACAATACTCTTTTTGTCGCCTTTTTCTTCAAAATGCGTTTTGGCACGCAAAATGATTTTGCCCTTGCCAGTTTCATACGCCTGTTTCAATTCTTCGCCAGCGATGATTATTCCACCAGTTGGGAAATCTGGTCCTTTAATGATTTTCATCATTTCGTCAAGTGTGATTTTTGGATTGTCTATATATGCAACAACACCTTCAATAACTTCGTTTAAGTTATGTGGTGGAATATTCGTTGCAACGCCAACGGCGATGCCTGATGTGCCGTTTACAAGCAAGTTTGGAAACCTTCCAGGTAACATTGCAGGCTCTTTTAAAGTGTCGTCAAAGTTTAAAATCCAACGCACAGTGTTTTTGTCTAAATCTCTAAGCATTTCCATTGCGAGAGGTGTTAATTTTGCTTCTGTATAACGCATAGCAGCGGCGCTGTCGCCATCAATAGAACCAAAGTTACCATGACCTAAAACAAGTGGCTCATTCATTGAAAAAGTTTGTGCCATTCTAACCATGGCATCATAAACTGAACTATCGCCGTGTGGGTGGTATTTACCCATGCAGTCACCAACAATACGCGCCGATTTTCTGAATTGCTTGTCTGGCTCTAAGCCGAGTTCTAACATTGTGTATAAAATTCTTCTTTGAACTGGTTTTAAACCATCTTCAACTCTTGGAAGTGCCCTATCCAAAACAACATGCTCGGTGTATGGAATCATAGAATTGTGCAAAACTTCTTCCAAACCAACAACAAAAATGCCGTCCCCGTTATCGACCATTGTTGATTTTCTAGATTTTTTATCTGTTTCAATTTCTTCTAAAATACTTTCATTTTTTTCTTTCTTTTCTTCTTCAATTAAGTCGTTAAAATTCTTTTCTTCCATTTTTTCCTCGTTGCCTTTAAAATCATTATTAACTTTTTCAGTTTTTTCTTGCATTAATTCTAAATTATCAAAAGATATTTGCCCTGGCATTATTTCAATTTTCTTTTCTTCTTCAATTTTGGGCTCTTCATTTATCATTTCAAGCAAATCTTCATAACCCATTTGCCCTGGCACTATGTCTTCTGAATTATCTTCTGTAAACTCGTCCAAAACCTATTTCTCCATAATAATTAAACACTTTCAAATAAGAATATATCATAATTTTAATTTTTTTTAAAGTGTTTTAAGAAATTAATTTTTGAAAATGCTATTGACTTTAATACTAAAATAGTATAAAATACAAAACGATGAAATATTGGTATCGCACAAAACATTATATGGTTGAAAAGGATGAGTATTTAATACTTAATCCTTTGCTTTCAAATAAAAAAATAAGAAATCCTTTCAAACACTATGAAGTTAGAAAGAAATATTACCTAATTTTGAACGAACCTCTCCCAAAAAGAAAAAACTTTGGCAAGAAAAAGGTTAAATCTCCTCAAACACAAGCTCAATATAAAAAACTTTTGCGTGAAAATTTCCCAGTTGTCAAAAATATAGATTTAAACTTAAAAAATTATTTAACAGACAAAGAATACAGAGAGAACTACAAGAAGAATAAAGACTATGTTGCCGCTGAAAATTTCACAACAACTAAAAAAATTGCAAAAAAATCAAAAAATGCAAGATATTTTGCAAAAGTTGTTATTGCTAACGCCGCAATTATATCAACCATCTATTTTGGCATCAACTATGGCCCTGGGCTTTATCAATCTGTAAAAAATTATATTGTTGCTAGGTTACGCCCACCATCATTTGAAGCACCAGAATTTGACCCTATAACCGAAATCGAAGACGATAAAATCAACGCAGATATCGGCAACACAAAAGATGAAGATAAAAAAGTTATCAATATCAAGATTGACGAAGACGGAATGGCTTCTTATGACCTTTTGAAGAACTCAAACATCAGCCAAACCTTGCAAATGTATCTCGGCGATGAAAGGCAAGTCACACCAATGTTTGTCTATCAAAACGAAACATCAGACGGCTGCAAAACTTTAAGCATATTCTGCAAACTCGGCGAAGATGAAATTGTTAAGTTAGAATATGATATTGATGGCCCACTTCAAGAATATTATTTTGATAAATTGTTCTACTCACAATCAATCACAGCTTCAGACCTTATCAATACCCTTTCAAAATTGGCAAATGATGAATACTTAACAGATATGCCTATAATAAGCCAAATTATCGCACTTGATAACACAATCTGTTCAAGCGTGGCTAACTTGCGTGAAGATGTTAAATACGACACAATAGACGGCGAATTTGTTGAAAAAGAAATATATTCTTTCAAAATTACTTCGCTTCAAAATAACGGAGAAATAATCGAAAAACATTACGAAATTGACAAAGAAAAAGCACAAAAATTAGAAGATTTTAACGAAGAAAATATTGAAAGTTTGCTAACAGCGTTTAAAAAGGACGCAAGTCAATTTGAACTTTCTGCAACCTTTGATCTTGGTTATAACGCTCCTACTCTTGTTTTGATTAACGCAGCAAGACAAGAGAAAAATCCAACAGAGCAAATAAAATTGCCAGACGATTATAACGATTTGTATGATAATGACTTTACATTATAATTTTGAATATTTTTCTATTAAAATAATATAATAAAATAACCCAAAAATAGTTGACATTTAACTTTGTTTGAGTTATTATATGCGAGCTAGTAAAAAATTAATGAGAATGTTTGCACATTCTCTTTATTTTCTAACAGGAGGGAAACATGGAAAAAACTTATTTAACACCAGAAGGAAAAAAACAATTAGAAGATAGATTAAACGAACTTAAAACTGTTATCAGACAAGAAGTTTCAAAGAAAATCGGAATTGCAAGAGAATTTGGCGATTTGTCTGAAAACGCTGAATACGATTCAGCAAAAGAAGAACAAGCAATGGTAGAAACAGAAATTGCAGAAATTGAAAATAAACTTAGAAACTGCGAAATCATTGATAAAGACAAACTTAATAACAAAGTTGTAAGCGTTGGTTCTTTTGTTAAATTGTACGACATCACCTTTGACGAAGAAATTGAATACCAAATCACAGGTTCAACAGAAAGCGACCCATTTAAAGGTTTAATTTCTAACGAATCCCCTGTTGGTAGAGCACTTCTTGGTAAAAAGAAAGGCGACAC
The DNA here is from genome assembly GCA_900551705.1 of uncultured Bacillota bacterium. GTDB lineage: Bacteria > Bacillota > Clostridia > Christensenellales > UBA1242 > UMGS687. The sequence goes on from URWY01000010.1 coordinate 42,988, forward strand.
GGTTACAGTTCAAACAAACTCACACGAAGTTGAATATAAAATCCTTGAAATCAAAATCAAGTAAAAATCACAAAAAAACACCCCAATTAGGGTGTTTTTTTATTTTCTGGTTTCGCTTATTTACGCTCTTTTTATATCATAACTAATATCTCTTAACAATGTGTTTGCGTTCACAGGAGTGTTGCCTCTAACTTTAACCCAACCATCACCAATTGTGGTGGTTAAGTTGTTGCAAGAATGAAATACATAACTTCCAATGTTTTTTACGCTGTCTGGAATTGTTATTGATGTTAAACCTCTGCAAATTTGGAATGCACTATTTCCAATGCTGGTTACGCTGTCTGGAATGTTTATTGATGTTAAACCTTCGCAACCATGGAATGCACTACCTCCAATGCTGGTTACGCTACCATCTGCTGGTATAACACTATTTTTACAACCAGCAATTAAAGTATTGCTTCCTGTTTCTATTAAACAATTGCCTACACTGCTATATTTTGTATTTCCTTGCACAACTTCTATTTTTTCTAAACTACTGCAGTCAGAGAATGCAGCATATCCAATGCTGGTTACGCTGTTTCCAATTTTAACTGATGTTAAACTGTTGCAAGCAGAGAATGCAGAACCTCCAATGCTGTTTACGCTGTTTGGAATTGCGATTGATGTTAAACTGTTGCAAGCAGAGAATGCATTCCGTTCAATGCTGATTACGCTGTTTGGAATTGTGATTAATGTTAAACTGCTGCAATTAGAGAATGTATACTCTCCAATGCTGGCTACATTTTGTCCAATTATAACAGATGTTAAACCACTGCAAGCATTGAATACACCATCTCCAATGCTTTCTACTCTGTCTGGAATTGTGATTGATTTTAAACCAGTGCAATGAGAGAATGCCCACTTTCCAATGCTTTCTACTCTGTCTGGGATTTTGATTGATGTTAAACTCTCGCACCAAGAGAATCCCCACTTTCCAATGCTGGTTAAGCTATTTGGCATTGTGATTGATGTTAAACTGCTGCAATCCTCGAATGCATTTTTTCCAATGCTGGTTGTTGTGTAGTTTTGCTCTTTAACAATTATTTTGTTTGGAATGTCAAGCTCTGCTGGTTTACCAACTGGACCTGTGATTGTTGCTGTTTTATCGGTATCGTTTAATGAGAAGGTAAATGCATATTTTGGATTTTTTCCAACAAATGTTTCACTTGGCGTATAAATTGTTTTTTCTTCTCCAGTTTCGTCATCTGTTGTTGTGGTTGATGTGTAGTCTTCTGGGGTTAATTCAACAACCTTTTCA
>URWY01000011.1 GCA_900551705.1 uncultured Bacillota bacterium
GGGGGGGTATGTCAAGTAAATTGAGCACTTTTTTCGATTTTTTTGAAAAAATTTTAAAATTTTTGTGGCGTTCGCCACTTTTTTGCCACCTAAAAAGCCGTTTTAAACAAAAAAAAGCAACAATGTTACTAAGGTTGCAAAAAAGACCATGTTTAAAATGGTCTTTTAAATAATTTATATATTTTTGCTCGCTTAATTTCTGTCTCTTTTGATTTTTCTAAGGAATGGTGGAATTTCTCCCCCATCAATTCTAAGCCTTGATGATGCTGCTGTTTCTGTCATGTGTGGTTCAGCAGGTTCTTGACTAGCGAATGTTGGTTGTTGATGTCTATCCATTTCGCCAAGTCTTCCGCGATTGATATTCATAGCGTTATTTTCATATATATATTTATCATATTTTTCACGGTCAAATCCGCCATACGCTTTGACTTCTTCTTTTGATTTTTCAATATTTGCATCATTTTCTAAAATATTGTTATTTGTGTTAAAGCCTGTTGCGATAATTGTGATTTCAACTTCGTCATTCATGCCTTCGTCAATGCCTGAGCCGAAAATAATGTTACATGATGGGTCAACAACTTCTTTAACAAGGTCTGCTGCTTCATAAACTTCGTCAAGAGCAAGGTCATTACCACCTTTAACATTGATAAGAACACCAGTAGCGCCTTCAATAGTTGTTTCAAGAAGTGGGCTTGATACGGCTTGTCTAACCGCTTCAATGGTTTTATTTTCGCCTTTTCCATGACCGATACCCATGTGTGCAAGGCCTCTATTTTTCATAATTGAACGAACATCGGCAAAGTCTAAGTTAATCAAACTTGGAGTTACAATCAAATCTGAAATTCCTTGGATACCTTGACGCAAAACATCGTCTGCGTATCTAAATGCTTCAACAATAGGTGTGCCCTTTGGAACGAGTTTTAAAAGTTTGTCGTTAGGGATAACAACAAGTGTATCAACATATTTTCTTAAATTTTCAAGACCGCGTTCAGCGTTCTCCATTCTCTTTCTGCCTTCAAAGTTAAATGGTTTTGTAACAACGGCGATTGTTAAAATGCCCATTTCTTTTGCAAGTTGAGCAACAACAGGAGCTGCACCAGTTCCAGTTCCACCACCCATTCCAGCTGTGATAAAAACAAGGTCAGAATCTTTGAGCATTTCTGCGATAATACCTTTTGTTTCTTCTGCAGCTTTTTGTCCGATATCTGGTTCAGCGCCAGCACCAAGACCGCGAGTGAGTTTTTCACCAATTTGAAGCCTTACTTCTGCTTTACTCATCAAAAGTGCTTGTTTATCTGTGTTGATAGCAACAAATTGAGCGCTTTTAATGTTAGCGTTAATCATACGATTTACGGCGTTATTACCTCCACCGCCGATACCGATAACTTTAATATTTGCGACTGGTCCGATATTTGTATTTGAATACATAATTTTCTCCTTTATTACCTTTTAAAAATGTTATGTAATGTTAATTTCGATTTTTCTTGGCATTTTAATGCTGAGTTTAAAACTGAAAGCACACTAGATAGATGCGGTTTTGCAAGTTCCGGCATCGATGGAACAAGAAGTTGAACATTTCTGCCAATACTCTTCGCAAGATAATCTCTACTTCCTTTTATATACGAAAGTCCGCCTCCTGTCAAGTAAACTGGCACAAATTGTGAATTTTCTACGCCAAAATTATTAATTATTTTCTTAATAAGTTGGCACATCATATCTAATCTTGCCTTTACGACTTCATTTGCAAAATTAATTGGCACAGGTAAAACTTTATTTTTAACATTAACTTCATAACAATCCTCCGATTTTTTTGAATTTATACTTAAAACGATTTCTCGTTTAAGAGCCTCACCTTGTTCAAAAGTGATATCCAAACATTCTGCAAGGTCAGCAGAAACATGAGCGCCACCAAGTGAAAAGGTTTTAAGATTTGTAATCCCCCTTCCGCAAGCACACATAACGCTTGAAGAAATATAGCCAACATCAATAATGATGTTTTCACGCGTTCTTTCTTCGTCTGAAAGCAAATATTTTGCTTGTGCCTCACTTGCACATATGTATTCCACGCTCTCTATGCCAATTTTAGCAAGAATTGAATTGACCGCTTTGATAAAATAATTTTCAGCATAAATTGAGCAAATTTCTGTTGTTATTTTTGTTGTTTTTTCGCACTCGTAGTCTAAAACTTTTCTTTCATCATCAAGTTTGACCCAGTTTGGACTGCATGAAATCAATGTTTTATCTTTCAATAAATCTTTGTTTATTGCAAGTTTTGAAATTTCATCTATATTTTCTTTTGTTAGTTTGATTTTGTTTGCAAAGTGTTTTGTAATTTCCTTACATTCTACCATGCAAAATTCGGCAGGAACGCCAACATACAAAGTTGTTATTTTTTGTTTGTTACCGATTTCGCCGCTTTGTATTGCCTGCTTAACAGCGTCATAAAGTTTTTCTGGTTCTAAAAACTCCCCTTCGCTAAAACCTGCATACTTTGTTTCTGTTAAACAACGAATAGCAAAAGTGCCATTTACGCCTTTTCTACCAAGACATAAAAAAAGTTTTGACGAACCAAAATCTAATACTGCTGTAAACTTCTTTTGCACTTCACTACTTCCTTTGTTAAAATTTATAAAATGAGAAAAAATTGCACAAAAAATATAAAATTTATGAATAATTACTCAATTTTCTTTATAATTATAAATTCAATTTTTATAAAAGTCAAGAAAATTCATTAAAAAATAATAAAAAAATAAAATGCTAAATAAATAGCATTTTTTCTTATAAAAAAACTCGCAAAAAAGCGAGTTTTTATACTAAATCGGTTGTGTCCGTAAATGTTGCTGTGACCGAAGTTTGAACTCCGCCACGAGTTACATTAAATGTAATTGAATTGCCAACTTTTAAGTTAAATAGCAATTCTTCAACTTGATACGAACGAGTTATTGTGTAAGTGTTGCCGCCTACTGTGATTGAATTAATCACATCGCCATTAGCAAGTTTGTTATAGAAAATTGAAGTGCTATCAACTGTGTTTACACAAACCTTTTCAATAATCTTAATATTTCCATTTTCATCTTTCATCATTGATGAACTTCTAATTCCAGGAGTAACGCCCAACTTAACAAGTTTTGCTTGTTTTTGAGTTGTTCCATCACAATTTGCGATTATATTTTCAGCAAGATTATAAGCAACATTTGATGGAATTACAAACCCAACCCCTTCAATGCCTTCCTTAACAATTTTTGCTTTTACAATACCAACTAAATTGCCATCCAAATCAAACATGCCGCCGCCTGAATTTCCGCCATTAACCGCAGCATCAACTCTGATTAAACGATTATTGTATTCCAATCCATTTGGTTGTGTAACGCTTGCATTCTCAGAAGGCACACTCACAACACCTGCGGTTGTTGCAAATCCATAGCCCATTGGGTTACCAATCAAAATGATGTTATCACCAATATTAATTTCTTCTGAATTTCTGAATGTTGCTGGTTTTGCTATGCTTTCTTTATAAACATTAGATTGAATTTTTATCACTGCAATATCATATTGCATAGAACCGCCAACAAGAGTTGCTTGCATGCCATAATTTGAAATATTGTATTGCCCATATAAATAGCAAGTAATTTTATCTGAATTACCGTCTATATCATTTTTATCATACAACACATGGTAATTTGTTAAGATGTATGCTGTTCCTGTGGACTTATCATCTTTAATAATCACACCAGCACCAGCCATTGTATATGAAGTTGAAACTCCGTCTACAAGTTTTGTAAATTGAGATTTAATTGCGATTGATGATAGCAAACCAGTATTTATCGCCTTACTATATGAGATACTATCGCTTGAACCTTGTGAACCGCTCTCTCCTTTCAAACTATTAAGCCAATCTTGTTCTGAGCCAACAAAACCATTTTTAACTGCAAGTTCGTATGCAGACTTACCATTTACACCGTCTTTTCCGTCATTTCCATCTTTACCATCTTCGCCTTTGGCTTTTACATTTGTTTTAACACCATTGATAATCCAATAATTATCATCACTTATAGTAATTGTTGGGGTTAAACCATCGAGTCCATTAACACCATTAGTACCATCTTTGCCATCTTTGCCATTAACGCCGTCTTTTCCGTTTGCTCCATTAACGCCAACAGCTAAAACATTGGTTGCTTTGCCATTAATAACCCAATATCCGCCGTCATCAATTTCAACAGTTGGAGCAGTTGCGTCTTTGCCATCTGCACCTTTTAAACTTTCAAGCCATTCTTGTTCCGTGCCTACAAATCCGTTATCAACTGCGATTTCATAAGCGGACTTGCCGTTAGAGCCGTCTTCCATACAGCCAGCAAAACAAAAACCGACCATTAAAATCATTAACAAGCAAACAAATATATTTAGTTTTTTCATAAGTATCCTTTTCATCAAAATTTAGTATAAGCATATATTAAAATAAATAACACAACTTGTCAAGTGAGTTATGTTATTTTGTTTTTATTAAATCTTAATAATTTCCAAGTTTGCTATTGCTTCATCAACAAGCGTGTCAATATCAAGTTTTGCTTCTTCCTGTTCAACCAATTCAATTTTTGGTTTTATAAGTGGATTTTTTGGCAAAAACACAGTGCAGCAATCTTCGTATGGCAAAATTGATGTGTTAAATGTGCCAATCTGTTTTGCGATTTCAATAATTTCAATTTTGTCAAATGCAAGCACAGGCCTAAAAACTGGAACGCTTTGCAAAACGCTTTCTGTTGATGTCATACTTTCTATTGTTTGTGAAGCAACTTGCCCCAAATTTTCGCCAGTTACAACGGCTTGATAACCATACTTTTTGCAAAGTTTTTCGCAAATTCTCATCATAATTCGGCGCATAATTGTAATCATATAGCCTTCTTTGCAATTTTTATGAATTTCTTCCTGTATTTTTGTGAAGGACACACAATAAAGGTCAAACCCACCACAATAATCTTTAACTTCGTTTGCAAGTTCAATAACCTTATCTTTTGCTTGTTTGCTTGTGTATGGATAAGAATGGAAATGAACTGCGGAAATTTTAACGCCTCGTTTAGCCATTAAATAGCACGCAACAGGACTATCAATTCCGCCAGAAAGCATAACCAAAACATTGCCACTTGTGCCAACAGGCAAGCCGCCAACGCCCTTGATTTTGTCTTTAAAAATATATGTCTTGCCATTTTCGCGAATATCAACATCAATTTGAATTTCTGGCGTTTTTAAGTCAACTTTCAAATGTGGATATTCGTCTAAAACAACGCCACCTAGCATTGCTGCAAATTCAGTTGATTGAATTGGGAATTTTTTATCAGCCCTTTTAACATCAACTTTAAATGTTTTTGCTGTTGCAAGCGCATTGTCTTGTGCAATAAGCTCTTTTAATGTTGTTTTTATATTTTCAACATCGCTTTCTATCTCAAATGCTACACTTAAAGAAACAAGCCCAAAAACTTTTGAGCATTTATCCACAAGTCTTTCAAGATTTGCTTCGTCAAAATTATAAACAACATACCTTCCGCCAATTCTTGCAACTTTTGCATCTTCATCAACGGAAAAAATTGCGCTTTCAATATTTCTTAAAAGCGCATTTTCAAAACTTCCTCTATTTTTGCCTTTAAGGTGAATTTCACCATAACGCAAAAGAATTACTTTTTTCAATTTGTCCTCGCTAGTTATTTTTTTACTTCAATCAAACCGTATTGGTCTACTCCACCTTTCCTATAAAGAATGCTTACAAGACCTGTTTCTGCGTTCAAGAACACATAAAAATCGTGATCTGTTGTTTCAAGCATATAAATTGCATCTTCTTCTGTGATAGGATCAAGTGAGAAAGTTTTTCTCTTTGTGATTTTTGGAGCATAAACTTCTTCTGGAAGTTCGCTAACGAACAACAACTCTGGAAGAGTAACTGCCTTATAAGAATCGTTTTTCTTGCCGCTAAATTTTAAAATTTGTTTTTCAATTTTTGGAAGAGCAACATCTAAGTTGTCATACATATTGTCGCCAACAACTTCTGAACGGAAGAAGCAGCCTTTTCCTGTGATTGTAATTTCAAGTTTAAACCTTTTATTATCTTCTTTGCAAGCAACTTTGCAAACGGCATCGTCTTTAAAATATCTGCCAAGTTTCCCAACTTTCTTTTCAATTAAACTTTGTAGCCTTTTGCCTACATCATAATTTTTTTCGATGATTTCTAATTTCATATCTCTACCTCCAAGAATAGTTTAACAAATTAAATATTTAACTCAAAACATTTTAAAAGAAAAAATTTACAAAATAAATGTTAAATTATTTGATAAAATTTTATTTTTTTGTTAAAATCTTATGTAAATAAATTTATTTGGGGGAAAAATGAGGCAACAAAATTCTGAAACTAGAAGCCCAGTAATTAAATTTGCGCTTTGGTTGACAATCATTTTGATGCTCGCCATTTTAGGCGTTGGTGCATATTTTATCACCACCGCATATTTCTTTAAAGACCAACCTAACAAAGGTCATGTAAGGTTCTCCCCTGGTATTTATATTGAATTCAACGCAGATAGCGTAAAAATAGACCAAAGCAGTTATAACAACTGGAAATTGTTGTATTACAAAAATGGAGATTTAACATCAACTCCTATTGAACTTAACAACAGCGGCGAACTTGGATATCCAACAAAAGTTTATAATATTCTTTCACCTGAATTTAAAAGCGCAGCCGATGCTAATGGCGAAAGTTCTCCTTTCGTTGCGCGGGCAAAAATTGAATATAAAGATGAAAACGACGAGCTTTTAAGCGAAGAAAAACTTAACTATATTTTCAGTCAAGCATTTGAAAGGCAAGAAGATAAAGGTGTTCTATTAGAATTTGCAAATGGCTGGATTGCTGGCTCAGATGGTTATTACTATTATGTTGGCACAAACGCAACAGAAACACCAAACAAAGATAACTTGTTTGCAATAGAATATAGCGAAGATGCAGAATATATCAAAATCTTCAAAACAGACGAAAACAATGTTGCTCAAATCAAACTTGCAAATCAATCTCCTGAAAATTATCAAGAACAAGGCATTTCAGAAATCAGAATTGTTTTAACAATGGAATTTATTGAAGCAGACAGCGAAGCAGTAAGCACTTGGTTTACAACTGCCCCATAATAAACTTTATAAAAATTAAGCACCAAATTTTTGGTGTTTTTTTATTTTAAGTTATTTATTATCATGGCCGAGCATAAATTATGCTAGGTGAAATTATGAAAAAAATTTATATCGCATCATGCATAACAATTTGTTTATTGATCTTGGCATTTTTGCTTGTCGGTTGCGGAAAGCAAAACAATAATGTTGCCGACAATCTTTCAGATGCCCGTTATGGTGTTTTTGACGCACAAAACGAGCAACTTTCCACCACTTTTATATATGGTGAAAGGGAAAATCCGTATAAACCTGACGGTGTCAGCAACAGTAGAGTAAATTTTGGAATTATTTCTGTTGTATTCCCTCAAAAACAAACAGAAAATGAATTTGAATTTACTTTAAAATCTGGCGACAAAACCTTTACCGGCAAAATTGAAAAAAGTCCATTTACAGAAGAATATTTGGCAGATATTGGCAGCCAAATTACAACAAATGAGCCTATTGAATTAACTTTACAACTACCAACTGGCGAAACAAAATTAACACTTGAAAAACGCAGTGAAAATTGGGAAATCAACTTTGAAAAAGCACTTAAAATTGGCGAAAACGCTTTAAAAGACGAAATTAGCGAGATGTCAAAAAATGGCAGCATTGAATACTATTTAAAAATCATTTCAAACAACAAAACAAATTTCGGAACATACTTTTGGGCATTCACTGCAATCTCCGAAAATGGCGAAAAACATACAGTAATATTCTCACCTACAAATGAAACAATTCTTGTTAGGAACTAATAAAAATCCGCCCGCTATGCAGGTGGACTTTTATTTTACTTTTTTTCTTGTTTTTTTACTATTTTATAATATTGCGTGCAAGATTTTATAAGTTTATCAAAGAAACTCTCGTCAGTTATTCTAAGCGGTTCTTCATCATCTTCAAACTGCTCTGAAAGCATTGTTGAAAGCGTGTTCATTCCTAAAACTTCAAGATAAGGAACTTTGTTAAATTTCACTCTTGCCCTGCACATAAATGCAGCCCCTGGTTCGGTTTCATACTTGAAATAAATATTTTCACTCTTATTATCTTGTGATGGCAATTTAAAAGTTAAAACTTTCAAATTTGAAACATTTTCTTGCGTTTCGGCAATATATAAATCGTTTCGCAAATTACCTATTGAAAGTTCGTCAATTTTTTGTTGAGTGTTAAGCCTTTCATGCGTCAATTCGCTCTTTCTAATAAAATTGCCTAACTCGTCAAAAAAATATTCCGCTCTATATTTATAAGTATCGGTATCGTTGATTTTTTCAAACATATAGTAATTTTTTGAAGTTATTATTGTTAGCGTCAATGTTTTATCGTATGAACATAAAATATATCGATTAGCATCGCTCATATTTTCTTTTTTTACATTTTTCAAATTTGTTACAACTTGATAATTTGTTTCGTCTTTTTTCTCTACCTTTATATTTTCAAAAAAAACATTTTGATTGCCCATATATATACAAGAAAACACAATGCAATCGCTTAAATCTTTCAATAAACATTCAATTTTATGTTTAGAAAAATTGTTAGATAAATTTTCAATATCTTTTTCAAACTGTTCTTTTGAGTATATCATGGTTTAATTGTATAGCATTTAATGCTTTAAGTAAAGCAAATTGCAGTTAATTCCTTGCAATATTTTTCGTTATATAGTAAAATACTATTAATATTGGAGATACTAAAAACAAATGCGAAAAACTTGTAAAAACAGAGAAAATATACATATTGAAAGATTTGAACCTTCTTTGCAGCAAGGCTTGTCTGATGAACAAGTTCAACAAAGAATAAAAGACAAATTAGTTAACAACACAAAGCAAAAAACCTCAAAATCATATTTTAAAATATTTTTTGATAATATTTTCACATTTTTCAATATGATTTGGCTTTTGATTTTCATTGCCCTACTTCTTGTTAAGTCTTATGTAAACTTATTCTTTATGGTTGTTATCGTTATGAACACTTCAATTGCGATTTTCCAAGAAATTCGCTCTAAAAAGACGGTTGAAAAGTTGTCCATGATAACGCTTCCAAAAAGTTATGTAATTAGAAATGGCAATCAAGTTGAAATAACATCAGACCAAATTGTTTTGGACGATATCATATCCTTAGAAATTGGAAATCAAATTCCAACAGATGCTATCGTAATGGACGGAATAGTTGAAGTTAATGAAAGTTTACTAACAGGAGAAAGTAAACCAATTAAAAAACAAAAAGGCGACCAACTTTTTGCTGGCAGTTTTATAACAAGCGGCAAATGTTATGCAAAAGCAGACAAAATTGGCAAGGATAGTTACATTCAAAACATCGCAGCCGCTGCAAAAAAATTTAAACAACCAAATTCAAATTTGTTTAGAGATTTGAACAAAATTATTAAATATATAGGTATTTTTATTATACCAATTGGCATTTTAACTTTTGTAAATAGTTATTTATGGTCAGGCCCAAGCAGTTTAAGTAAAGCAGTTGAAGTAACTTGCGGCAGTTTAACAGGAATGATTCCAGCAGGAATGTTTTTGCTTATCTCAGTTGCCCTTGCAGTTGGCGTTATCAAACTCGCACAAAAACGCACCCTTGTTCAAGACATTTATTCAATTGAAATGCTCGCTCGTTCAAATGTTTTATGCTTAGATAAAACTGGAACAATCACAGACGGCACAATGAATGTTAAAGAACTTAAACTATATAACAATGCAAACGAAGAAGAAATTAAAAACGCAGTTGCAAATGTTCTATCTGCTCAAAACACATCAAATAACACATCAAGAGCGCTCGTAAATTATTTTGGCAACGAAGGCACGCTTAAAATGCACTACAACATTCCATTTTCGTCAGATAGAAAATTCACAGCAACCTGCTTTGAAAATTTCGGAACATGCGTTTTTGGCGCTCGTGAATACATAAAAGCGAAAATGACTGACGAAATGATAGCAGACATCAAAACTGCTACATCACAAGGTTATAGAGTTTTGGTTGTTGCAACTTCAAGCAAAATGATAGACTCAGACGAACTTCCAAACGACCTTGTTGCAAGCGCAATTATCGTTATTGAAGATACAATCAGAAAAGACGCAATCGAAACAATTAAATGGTTCAAGGAAAACGGCGTTGAAATCAAAATTATTTCTGGTGACGACCCAGAAACTGTAAGTTCAATAGCAAAACGCGTTGGCGTTAGAAACGCTGATAAATTCATTAACCTTGAAGGAATGGCTCTTGACGAAGTTAAAAAAATTGCAGAAGAATACACCGTTTTCGGCAGAGTTACACCTGAACAAAAACACGCTATTATTCAACAACTCAAAACAAAAAATGTTGTCGCAATGACTGGTGATGGCGTCAATGATACTCTCGCTTTAAAAGAAGCAGACTGCTCAATCGCAATGGCAGATGGTAGTGAAGTTGCAAGAAACATCTCTCACCTTGTGCTTTTAGATAGCCAATTTTCAACACTTCCAATGGTCGTTGAAGAAGGCAGACGCGTTATCAACAATGTTCAAAAATCTTCAACATTGTTCTTGATGAAAACAGTTATGATAATTCTGCTTTCTGTTATCCTTTTGGCTTGTAGAATAAAATACATTTTTGAACCGAAAAATATGTTCCTTTTAGAGTTCTTTGTTATAGGTATGCCATCGTTCTTCTTGGCTTTGCAACCTAACAAAAAACTTATTCAAGGCGACTTTATTCCGTATGTTTTGAAACGCAGTTTACCTTATGGATTATTGTTGCTTTTCAATGTTTTAACAGTTGTCGTTCTTCAAAAAACAAACTGCTTGCTTGCAAGTGAAGCCGTTACAGCAGCAACTATTGCTATGACCGCTTGCGGATTTTTAAATCTTATCTCACTTTGCATGCCATTTACAAAAATTAAACTTCTCGTTTGTTTATTCTCACTTGTCGGCATCACGCTCGGATCGCTATTTCTCCCAATGTTCTTTGGACTTATAGATTTCTCATCAGCCACACTTAAAATTTGTTTAGTGCTTTTTATATTTAGTTTGTTAATGCACATAATTGCACTTAATATTACAATGATTTATCGTAGGAAAAAGGCAAAAAAACTTGAAAATTAAGAAAATTGAACTTAATAATTATAGAAACTATTCCAATTTAACTTTGGAATTTTCTCCCGATGTCAATGTAATTGTCGGCAATAACGCACAAGGCAAAACAAATCTCTTAGAAGCAATTTTCTTTTCCGCTATTGGCAAATCGCTTAGAACAAGCAAAGAAAATGATTTGATAAAATGGCAGGAATCAAACGCAAGGATTAAAACCGAAATCGAAAAAAAATTTGGCAAAAGCACTGTTGAAATTATATTTTCAATTTCCAGCAAAAAAACCGTTAAAATCAACAATATTCCAATCAAAAGAATTGGAGAATTGCTCGGTGAACTTAGGTGCGTCTATTTCTCCCCTGACGAACTCAAACTGATAAAAGAAAGCCCAGAGGATAGGCGCAGATTTATGGATATAGATATCTCTCAAACCTCAAAAACATACTTCTATTTGCTTGGTAAATACGATAAAATTTTGGCGTCAAGAAACAAACTTTTAAAAGATTATAAAGACAAAATCAAAATTATCAAGACTTCAAAATCTTATAAACTATTAAAAGACGAACAAAACATTCAAAAGAGTGAAGAACTTAAAGATATGCTTGAAATATATGATGTTCAACTTGCCGAAACCGCAAGCAGAATTATTGTTTACAGGCAGAATTTCATTGAAAGTTTAGCACCTTATGCAAATAAAGCCCACATGTTTTTGTCGTCAAATGAAGAGTCATTGATTTGCAAATATCAAACAGATTTTGACTTAAATACCGAAGAAATTGAACTTAAAGAAAAAGAAAAATTATATAATCTAATTTTGCTAGAACTCTATAAACAAAATTTTGAAAAAGATGTCTATTTGAGCCACACAAGCATTGGCCCACATCGTGACGATATAGAAGTTTTGTTAAACGATATAGATGTTAGAAATTTTGGTTCGCAAGGTCAACAACGAACGGCTGCATTGTCTCTTAAACTCGCCGAGATTGAAATTATTCGCAATCAAACTGGCGAAACCCCTGTTTTGATTTTAGACGATGTTCTCAGCGAACTCGACTTAAATAGAAGAAAAAAACTTTTAAAATTCTGCTCGCTTTGTCAAACATTTATTAGCAGCACAGACATTGATGAAAGTTTGGAAAATTCAAAAATAATCAAAATTGAAAAAGGAAAAGTTGTTAGTTAAACATCTTTTCCTTTAATTTTTTACCGCTTTTAAAAATTGGAACGATTTTTTGCATAGTCGTTTCTTTTTTATTGGTTTGAGGGTTAAAATATTGCCTTTCATGCACAATTTTTGTTTCAAATTTGCCAAAACCTGAAATATAAACCTTTTCTCCCCTTTTCAGCACTTCTGATATTAATTCCGTTATCGCATCAACACACATCTTACACTCTTTGCTTGACAGCGTTGTTCGCTCGGTCGTTTTTTTTATGAGTTCATTTTTATTCATGCTTTAACTTTTAACATCATTTGAAGATTTTATACTTTTACTTCAAAACTTCATCGTCCAGTGCTTTAATTCTGAATTTGCTTTTAATCAAACAAAGTTTTTGACCATAAGGAACATATTTCATCTCGTCCATCGTGAAAACAGGCAAAACTAGCAAAGCAAAAGCGTATATGATAGCCGCAGTCACACCTGCAAAAATAAAACTTAAATTTGGCGTTATTATCAAATTGAACAAGTTATACACGCCAACCATAATGGCAACCGCAAGCCCACTTGCTAAAAACACGCTTGCAATTCTTTTTGCACCAATTTCAAATTGAATTCTACCTCTTAGCGAAATCAAATTTAAGCCACTTGACAAGATATAACACATAATTGACGCGACTGCCGCGCCATAAATATTCATAGGCGAAACAACAAGATAAATCGTTAAAATAATTTTGACCGCGCCAGCAAAAGCAAGATTTATAAGCGGAACAAAACTACGCCCAGACGCTTGCATTATTGATGTTGAAACCTGCAAAAATGAGATAGTCAAAATATTGATAGCCGATATTTTAAGCAAATAACTTGCAACTTTCAATGTTTCTGCGTCAGTTGCATGAGGATATAAAATCGACATGATATTATTTGAAAACAAGATGTAAACCAAAATACATGGAATTGATATTGCAAGAATAATTTTCAAACAAGTTGAAATTGCCTGGCTCGACTTTTCACCTTTTTCCGCGTTATATGCAATCGCTGGCAAAATAGCGACTGATATGGCAAGTGCAGCAACTGTTGGGAAATTTATAAGCGAGTTGACCATGCCTGAATACACACCAAAAAGCGATGTCGATTGTGCGCTTGTACAACCCGATTTCATAAGTAAATTGATAACCAAAAAACTGTCAACCGCAAGAATTAATGGCAAAATTAAACTATTCAATGTTATTGGAAAACTTCGCTTTACAAGTAGCCACAAATCGCTCCAAAAACCATATTTGATTTCAGGTTCAATAACATCAACTTCAACGCGCTTGACAAAGTAAGTTATCATCAGATACACAAGCGATAAGACTTCGCTAATTGTGATGCCTAGCAGCGCTCCAAACACACCAAAAGCAATTCCATCTCTTGCAAAAATTCCAGCCAATACAAGCCCTAAAACCAGTTTAACCGCCTGCTCAATTATCTGCGAAACTGCCGTAGGATACATGATTTGATAACCTTGGAAATATCCCCTAAATGCCGTCAAAATTGACGAAAAAACAAGCGCAACAGAAATCGCTATATAACCAGTTGCAGCAAGCGAATTTCCTTGAAGTGCCGCAATATATTCGTTACAAAAAACAAATACAACAGAGAAAATTCCAGACAAAACAAAAAGCAACAAAAATGCGATTAAAAGAAATCTTTTTGCTCTTTCTGTTTCTCCCCTAGCCCTACATTCGGCAACAATTTTGGAAAGCGCAATAGGCACTCCGCCACTTGATAAAATTAAAATCAAAGAATAAACAGGAAAAACAAGTTGATAAATTCCAATTCCTTCGCTGCCTAAAATATTTGACAAAGGAACACGATAAAATGCCCCTAAAAGCTTACAAATTATTCCTGCAATAAGCAAAATAAACGCCCCGCCAAGAATTTTTGACGATTTAGTTTTTTTTTCCTTTGCAGAACTGATTTTATTCATGCAATTAGTTTATTTATTTTTACATTTTATATTCAGTTAAGGTGAAAAATTTAAACAGGAGTTATAACAATTCTACCACCCATTTGCTTTGCGTGATAAATTCCACCGAACGAGTCAAATTTTCTGCGAGATAGAATTTCTTTTGCCTTTTCAAGATATGCTGGATTGAATCTAACAGAAATTCCACACGAAACATTGATTTGTCTTGGCGTTGAAATAATCATCACATTCACACCATAAGAACGCAAAATATTAGCAAAGTTTATCGTTTCTGTCCTCGCCCTAAAAACTGCAATCATGTATTCCATAACTTTCTTCCCCTTTCACAAAATATTTTCTTATATCACTATATTGATTAATGAGAATAAATGTTATTTTCACAAAGGGGGAAAAATTATGATTTACTTAGATAACGGAGCAACAACACGAAAAAAGCCAAACACAGTTATTGCTGCGCTTTTAGACGGAGCAACAAAATTTAGCGCCAACCCAGGCAGAAGCGGACATAAAGCAAGTTTAGACTGCGCGCTTGAAGTTGCAAATGCAAGACAAGTTATACAAGAATATTTTGGCGTAAGTCGCATGGAAAATGTGATTTTCACATCAGGTTGCACAGAAAGTTTAAACCTTGCAATTTTAGGTTCAGCTAAAAAAGGTGGACATATTATTGCCACCACTTTTGAGCACAACTCAACACTCAGACCACTTTTTGAACTTGAAAAAAATGGGGTTATCGAACTTTCGATTGTTGAGCCAACAGAAAAAGGGAAAATCAAACTGGAAGACATAAAAAAATATGTTAGACCAAACACTTACATGATTTGCACAATTCATGTTTCAAATGTTGATGGAGCGGAAACTGATATCACCGAAATTGGCGATTTTTGCAAAGAAAACGGCTATATTTATCTTGTCGATGCCGCACAATCTGCTGGCCATAAATGTATAAATATGCAAAAACAAAACATCAATTTTTTAACGCTAGCTGGCCACAAAGGACTATTTGGAGTTCAAGGCGTTGGTGCACTTTTAATTGAAGGCGACCACTTGCCGAACCCAATCAAATTTGGTGGCACAGGAACGGAATCAATTTCAGTTTATCAACCACACGAACCACCTGAATGTTATGAATCTGGAACAATCGCCACGCCAAATATTCTAAGTTTGAAGGCTGGGGTTGAATTTGTAAAAGCACATGAAAAAGAAATACAAGAAAAGATGCAAAAACAAACAAAATGGCTGTTAGACGAATTAAATAAGATAGACAATGTGAAAATTTATACCGATTTTAACAACTTAAACGGCGTTATAAGTTTTAATATTGGCGATATAGATTCCACGGAAGTTGCGGAATATTTAAGTGAAAATTATGGAATTTGCGTTCGTGGCGGACTTCACTGCGCTCCATTAAAACATAAATTTTTAGGCACTTTAAATCAAGGCACAGTGAGAGTTTCGTTGTCATATTTCACTACAAATAACGAACTTAAGATGTTCATAATTGCAATCAAAAAATATGTGGAATTGATAAAACAATCAAACCTAAATAATGTATAATTATTATTAATATTGCATAATTATTTGCGTGATTTTATGCCCTGATTAAAATTGTTTAACGCACTTGACATAAACTGAAATTCGTCTTTATCTTCTTCTAGTTTCAATTTTTTAGCGTTTTCTATCAACCTGTTTAATAGTTTTTTGAAATCAAATTGGTCTTTAAAAAGATAAAATGCCATTGAACCAGGAATTGTATTTAATTCGTTTACAAGCACCTCATTTGTGTCTTTATCTATCAAAAAGTCAATTCTAACAACACCCTTGCAGTCAAATTTTTTGAACAATTCCACTGCAAAGTCTTTAATATTTTTTTGTTGTTTTTTTGTTATTTTATTTTCCGTTTTATTGCCTTCTTCTGCCGCCTGTTTGCGTTGCAAATATTTTTCATCAAATGTTAAAAAATTTTTTTCATGCTTTGGGAATTCAATTTCAGACGCAACAGCATAAGCAGAATTTCCAAGCACGGCACAATTCACTTCAATATTATTTTCAACCGATTTTTCCACCAATATACGCCTATCATATTTGATAGCCACTTCTATTCCAACTTCAAGTTCGTCACGATTATTGCATTTTGAAATACCTATTGAACTGCCGAGATTTGCAGGCTTAATAAACATTGGATAACCAATTTCTTTTTCAAGTTTTTTCAAAGTATCGTCAGGTTCTAGAATATAGTCAATCTTTTCAAACGAAGTATAATCAGCGGTTGCAAAATTTGACGCTTTAATAATGTCTTTCATGAAAATCTTATCCATACAAATTGCCGAAGACGCACAGCCACACGATGTAAACGGAATACCACACATAGATAACAAGCCCTGCAAATTACCGTCTTCGCCGCTTCTGCCATGGCAGCACAACACTGCGCAATCAATTTTTACACTTTTTTTAAGTTTTTTCGCCGTCTTTTCGTCTTTTGACTTAACATGACCAGTGTTTTGAACTTCTAAACTGCCCGTTTTTTCGCCTTTGAAATATATTTTTGTTACGGTTTTGGCTAGGTATAAGAAATCGCTACCAGCAGTCAAACCAGCGGCATAAATGCCTTTTTTAGACGCATCAAACGGCATAAATGTGCTTAAATAACAGAGTTTTTCGCCAACATACATCTTATTTTCGCGTGAAATATACATTGGAATAACATTATATTTTTCTCTATCCACATTTGAAATCGCTTGCAATCCCGTAATTATTGAAATATCGTGCTCAGCACTTTTGCCACCAAAAACAACTAAAATATTTTCTTTCATACAAACCTCTTTTAGTTTATATGAAAAAAGGCGTTCAAATTGATAATTCGTCCGCCAAATTGTCGCCAAAACAAAAAAATAAGCGAGTTAATCGCTTATTCTAATGAAATTATATAGTAGTAAACTGGTTGACCACCATAAATGCTTGTTACTTCGCAGTTTGGATATTCTTGTTCAAGTTCTGCGCGCAAGTTTTCAGCGTCTTCTTCTGTTAAATCTTCGCCATAGAACAATGTGATGTTTACAATATCGTCATTAATCATCTTCTTGATTAATTCTTTTGTTGTGCCATTTACATTATTACCTTTTGCCAAGATTGCTTTATCGTCAAGCCCAATTATTTCGCCAACTGAAAGGTCAAAACCGTCAACATGGGTTGCTCTAACAGCATAAGTTACTGAACCCGCTTTAACGCTTTCTATTGCTGCTGTCATGCTTTCAATATTTTCTTCCACGCTTGCATCTGCGTTATAAGCAAGGGCGGCTGCAATACCTTCTGGTATATTCTTTGTTGGAATAACATGCAATTTTCTATCGCAAAGGTCTTTTGCTTGTTCTGCTGCCAAAATGATGTTTTTATTGTTTGGGAAAACAAAGATTTCTTCTGCAAGCACCTTATTTACAGCGTTTGAGATGTCTGCGGCGCTTGGGTTCATGGTTTGACCACCACGAATAATGTTATCTATTGTTAAATCTGTGAACAAATTTGCAATTCCGTCACCAGGAGCAACAGCAACCATACCCATTGGTTTAAGTTCTTCTTGCTTTCCAAGGTTCTTTTTGAGTTCACGATTTTGTTCAAGCATATTTTCAATCTTGATATTCCAAATTTCGCCTAGTTCAAGAGCATATCCGAGTGCTCTATTAGGTTCATTTGTGTGAACATGGACTTTAACAAGCGACAAATCGCCGATACAAAGCACTGAATCACCTATAGCCATCAATTTTTCACGCAATTTATCAATATCAACTTCAGTTGTTTTCTTATTCATGTGAATAATCATAAACTCTGTGCAATAACCGAATTGAATTTCGCCAAGGTTGCTAATATCTGCGATAACATCGTCCAAAGTTTGAACAGGTTTTGGGTCGTCAAAATTTATAACCAAACTTTCGTCACCGCAAATTGCTTTATAAAAACCAGTGAAAAGCACGATTATTCCGCGGCCACCAGCATCGACAACGCCTGCTTTTTTGAGGACAGGAAGCATTTCTGGTGTTTGTTGTAAAATTTCTTCGCCTTTATCAAGAACAATTTCAAAAAATTCTTCAAAATCGGCATGCTTTTTGCAAGCGTCCATTGCCGCTTCTGACATTGTTCTGATAACAGTCAAAATTGTGCCTTCTTTAGGCTTTGTTACGGCTTTATAAGCCACTTTTGCGCCTTCTTCAATTGCTTTTGCAAATTGTTTTGTTGTGATATTTTCTTCACATTTACCAAGCACAGAAGTTAAACCTTTAAGGATTTGCGAAGTGATAACACCTGAGTTACCTCTCGCACCACGAAGTGCACCTTTTGCATAGGCTTCACAAAGTGAATCTATACTGTTATTGATACAATTATTTACTTCTGTTGTTGCAGATTTTATAGTTAAAAACATGTTTGTGCCTGTGTCACCATCTGGAACAGGAAAAACATTTAAAGCGTCTATCATTTTTTTGTTTTGTTCTAGCATACTAGCGCCAGCAACAACCATTTTTCTCAGCATTGCGCCGTTAATCTTATTTTGCATTTTAATTCTCACCCATTAAACGCGAACGCCTACGACATGAACATTAACCGTGTCGACAATCATTCCCGTGAAATTTTCTACACTATACTTAACAGCACTTTTCAAACTTTCGGCAACAGCACTGACAGAAACACCGTATTTAAAAATACAGTATAAATCAATGAAAATTCTACTATCAACGCTGGTTATTTTTACGCCCTTTGAATAAGGCTGTTTTTTAAAAAGTTCTGAGAGATTATCTTTTAAGGAATTTGGGACTAAGTCTACAACACCATAACAATCTAAGGCAGCATAACCTGCGACAACCGCAATCGAGTTGTCTGAAATTGTTATTCTACCATAATAATTTTTAGTGTCTACTGTCATCAAAAAACCTCGCGAAGTCTCTCGCGTAGTATAATATACTATATTATTATAAAAAATGCAAGCATTTTATTAAAAATGCTCGCACTTAAAATTTAACATTATGCCATTAAGATTGTTATGGCGCTTGTGAAGATAATATCTTCCACGCTTGCACCGCGGGATAAGTCGTTTATAGGCTTTTTAAGCCCTTGAATGATTGGTCCAACAGCTTTTAACGAGCCGAACCTTTCAATCGCTTTATAGGCTATATTCCCACTTTGCAAATCTGGGAATACAAGCACATTTGCATCGCCTTGAATTTGAGAATTTGGATATTTCAAGCCGCAAACTTCTGGAACTAAGGCACTGTCCAACTGCATTTCGCCATCAACCACAAAATTATGATTTTCTGCTTTCAAAATTTCTGCTGCTGCCCTTGATTTTTCGGCACTTTCGCCATTTGCTGAGCCATTTGTTGAGTATGAAAGCACGGCAACTCTTGGCTTAATATCAAACAAATTTCTAGCGCTTTCAGCAGTTTGAGAAGCGATGATTGCAAGTTCTTCCGCGTTTGGATTGATATTAAAACCTACATCAGCAAGAAGCATTTCGCCACCTTTTGGCATGTATTTATTCTTGCCTTGAATTAGCATAAAAGATGATGCAATACTGCCTTTATTTTCAACACCAACAACTTGCAAAGCCGTTTTTATAACCTTGCTAGATGATGTTTCAGCGCCAGCAACCATGCAATCTGCGAAGCCTGTTTCAACGAGAAGAGCACCGAAATAAATTGGGTCTGCCACCAAATTTTCCGCTTCCTGCATTGTCATTCCCTTTGCTTTGCGTTTTTGATACAAAACCTTAATAAGGTCATCACCAATGTCAGATGTTCTTGGGTTGATAATTGTCATACCCTGCAAATTTTTATATCTCAAAACAAGCGCGCTTTCATCGCCTAAAAGCACAACCTTAGCGATTTTTTTCTTATTCAAAAATTGCGCCGCCTTTATGATGCGGTCTGAAAATCCAGCTTCTGGAAAAACAATGATTTTATCTTTATTTTTAGCCTTTGCTAAAACGCTTTTTAAACTATTCAAAATAACCCCTTGTAATGTGATTTTTGCTCATATCACATATATTTTAAACATAAATTTATTATATATGATTAAAAAACTTGTGTCAATTAAACTTAACACAAAAAACCTGCTTCTAGCAATTTTTCTGGCGTTGATAATATGCTGCTTGGTGATAAATCCAAGTAAATATATCAATGTTTGTTTAAGCGGAATACTTGTGTTTTGCAAAAACATTTTACCTGCATTATTCCCCTTTATTTTCTTCACCAAACTTCTAACATCAACAGGCTATGTTGAGCACATTTCAAAACATCTTGCACCAGTTACAAAGCGACTTTATAACTGCCCAGCAATCTCTGCTTATGTGTTTTTAATGAGCGTTTTATCTGGGTATCCGCTTGGCGCGAAAATCACAGCCGATTTATACGAGCAAGGCTTAATCACTCGAGATGAAGCACATAGAATTTGTTCGTTCACATCAAATTCCGGCCCGATGTTCATTATTGGAACCGTTGGCGTTGGCATGCTTTTCAGCGCTAAAATCGGCTATATTATTCTAATTTCACATATCATATCTGCAATTTTAAATGGTTTAATTTACCGCAAATTCACGCCTAAATATGTCGAATTACCACAACAAAACATAGTCAAACAAAAAGTTGATTTAAGCCTTTCAGAGTGCATGGAGAACTCAATTATATCAGTGCTTTTAATTGGCGGATACATAACCATATTTTTCATAATCACTGAAATATTGTCGTCATTAAATGTGTTTTATCCAATCACACGATTTTTAGAAATTTTGGGCGTGGACAAAGGGATTTCAAACGGAGTAATAAACGGAGTTTTCGAGATTACAAACGGCTGTAAAAGCATTGCAGAATTACAAGTTAGCGCCAAACTTCAAACAATTTTGTGTTCATTTATCATCAGTTTTGGCGGACTTGCCGTTGCCTTTCAAGGACTAAATTTTTTGGAAAAATTCAAAATTTCAAAAGGCTTTTTCTTCCTTCAAAAATTCACTCAGGCAATTTTATCAGCGATTATCACTTTCCTGCTTTGTTTAATCATTCCACTTTAAAAGTTTTGAAGATAAAAATTTTTGTTGTAAAATAAAGTTATGGCAGAAATTACAAACATAGTTAAAAGCGGAAAAGACAAGTATTCAGTCTATTTAGACGGCTCTTTTTATTGCTTTTTAAATAGCGAAACGATAGTTAAAAGCGGCTTTAAAACTGGAAAAAATGTTGAAAAAGCAGACATTGAAACCGCTCAGTTTGAAAACGAAAAACTTGTTGCTTTTGACAAAGCGTTGAAATATTTAAGTGCAATAAAAAGCGAAAAACAAGTGAAAGATTACCTTTTTTGCAAGGGCTATGCAGCAAAAACTGTAAAATATGTTGTTGATAAATTACACGAATATAATTATTTAAACGATGAATTATATGCAAAGGCTTACATTTCAAATTATCAGCACAAAAAAGGCAAAAGATTGATTTCTTTTGAACTTGAATCCAAAGGTGTGTCAAGGGAAATTATCAATAATTTGATGGAAAATTTTGATGAAAATGACGAGATTATAAACGCACTTGCGGACAAGTTTTTGAAAAATAAGCCAAAAGATAACAAAACGGCTAAAAAACTTATGAATCACCTTTTTTCAAAGGGTTATTCATTTGACAAAATTAATAAAGTTGTTAAAAATAAGTTTTATAACTTTGAAAGTTTAGATGAGGGCGAATAATGGCAGTTGGCATAGATATTTTAGAAATTGACAGAACTAAAAATTTGGTTAATTTGAATAAAATTTTTACAGACAATGAAATTGAATACATCAACAAATTTGCGGATAAAAATGAGCGAATTTGCGGTTTTTTTTGTGCCAAAGAGGCAGTTTTTAAATGCTTAAATTTAAACAAATTAAATCACAAAGAAATTGAGATTTATCACAACGAAAACGGCAAGCCATTTGTTAAGTTTTATGGCGAAACGCTATCACATTTCAAACAACATTTTAACAAAATAGACATTTCAATTTCACACACAAAAACAATGGCAACAGCAATAGCTGTCGCCACTGAAAAACCCGATTTTAAACCTACAATTTTATGATATTTTAAAAGTGTTTTTCTTTGTTTTTTCTTCACTTCTAGCAACACAAAATGTGTTGCTTTTTAAACTTTTCGTGACTGTTGTTCCCGCAGCGATAAAGCAGTTATCTCCTATTTCAATGGGAGCAATTAAATTGCAGTTGCAACCCAAAAAGACATCATTACCAATTATGGTTTTAAACTTTTGTTTGCCGTTGTAATTTGCAATCACCACGCCACAACCAAAGTTTACTCTTTCCCCGACTGTTGAGTCACCAATATAGGTCAAATGTGCGCACTTTGTGCCGTTATTTATAGTTGAATTTTTGATCTCAACAAAGTTGCCAATTCGAAGATTATCTTTTAATTTTGAATTTTGCTTTATATGCGCAAATGGTCCAATAGTGCAATTTGCCCCCACTTCGCTATCTGAAATTTCAGATTTTTTCACAATTGTATTTTCGCCTATTTTCGAGTTCGTTATCGTTGAAAGCGAAGTAATTTCCGCCCCACTTGCGATATGGCTATCGCCATAAATTTCAACGAATGCCCCAATGATTGCCCCGCGGTCAATTTGCACTTTTTTATCAATTCTAACCGTGTCTAAGTTGTCAAAATAAACTGTTTTTGATAGCCTTTTTAATTTTTTTTTACTCATTAATTCCATATTATTTATTTATACAATTTTATGAAATTATGTTATTACATAAAAAACTCTCCAATTCGGAGAGTGTAAAATTAATTTTCTTTTTTATCTTTTTCAACTTCAACAACTTTTTTGCCTTTGTAAGTTCCGCAATTTTTGCAAACTTTATGAGGGGCTTTAAGTTCGTGGCATTCTGGGCATTCAACTAATGTTGGAGCACTTACTTTAAAATTGTTTGAATTTCTTGTGTTTCTTCTTGCTTTGGAAACTTTACGCTTTGGAACTGCCATAATATCCTCCCTTTTGTGTATCTTTCAAATTTTTACTATGCCATTATAGCATAAATCTTTTATTTGTCAACAATTTTTAACCTAAATTTGACAATCTTATTGTATCTCTTGCAATTACAAGCTCTTCGTTTGTTGGAATTCTGAAAACTTTTACTTTTGAATCTGCTGTTGAAATTTCCTCAGATGTTCCTCTTGGTAAGTGATTGTTCTTCTCAACATCAATTTTAATTCCGAAACAATCCATATCTCTAAGAACCAATTCTCTTAAATCTTCTTGGTTTTCGCCAATTCCGCCTGTGAATACAATAGCGTCAACACCGTTCATTGCTGCAATGTATGAACCAATGTATTTTTTAATTCTGTAAGCCATCATTGGAACAACAAGTTTTGCTCTTTCATTGCCTTCTTCTGCTGCTTTGTTGATATCTCTCATATCGCTAGATACGCCAGAAATACCAAGTGCGCCACATTTCTTGTTCAAATATGTCACCATTTCGCCTGCTGTTAAGCCTTCTTTTTCAGCCAAAAAGCCTGCAACTGAGCCGTCTACATCGCCTGACCTTGTTCCCATAATCAAACCTTCAAGTGGTGTGAAGCCCATTGATGTGTCCACACTGTGTCCGCCCTTAACCGCTGCCACTGATGAACCATTGCCAAGGTGAACAGTGATAATTTTCAAATCTTCAACATTCTTGCCAAGAACTTTTGCAACTTCGCCTGAAACAAATTTGTGGCTTGTTCCGTGGAAACCATATCTTCTAACCTTCCAATCTTCATAAGCTTCATAAGGCACAGCATATAAAAATGCTTCTTTTGGCATTTGTGCATGGAATGCAGTGTCAAATACTGCAACATTTGGAACATTTGGCATCGCTTTTTGACAAGCATATATTCCAGCAATGTTAGCAGGCATGTGAAGTGGTCCAAGTGGTTTTAAACTTTCCAAATTCTTTAAAACTTCTTCATCAACAAGCACGCTGTCTGTGTATATTTCCCCACCATGAAGAACCCTGTGACCAACTGCTTGAATTTCTTGCAAACTTGAAATTACGCCTTCTTTTTCGTCTGTGAGCAATTTCAAAACCAAACTCATTGCAACATTATGGTCTGGCATTGGTGTTACAACTTCCTTTTTAACGCCATTGATTGTGTATCCAATAAATGAACCATCAATTCCTATTTTTTCACAATTTCCTTTTGCAAGCACGCTTTCATTTTCCATATCAAAAAGTTGGAATTTCAATGAAGAACTGCCAGCATTTACAACTAAAACTTTCATATTTTCTCCTTACTAAAACTAAACTATCAAATAGTATAACATAATTCAAATTTTGTCAACGCTTTTGACTAGATTACTCAAATTTTCATTGCAAAAATCGACAAAAATCAATCTAAAAACACAACATAAAATTTAAAACAAAAACCAAACTAAGATTAAACCAGTTCGACATATTTCGCTTTTCAAAGCGTTTAAAAATAAACTTTTAAGGAGATAATTATGCAGTTTGAAAAATATAAAAACGAACTCGAAAACATTAAAATCAGTGAGCCTGACCAAAAACTTTTAAACGAAATCTCGCATACACTGACAATAAGACAGGAAGATTTCAAAACTTTCCTTCTCAGCGACCAAGAAACCTTGATTGCTCGCGAGAACGATTTTAACGAAATCGAAAGTCTAAAAAACTATGAAAGGACTTTAAATGCTGGAAAAAACGGAAATTAAACGCGGCGAAATATACTATGCTGACCTCAGTCCCGTTGTTGGGAGTGAGCAAGGCGGCGTGCGCCCTGTTTTGATTATCCAAAACGATGTAGGAAACAAATATAGCCCAACCGTAATCGTTGCAGCAATAACAAGCCAAATTAACAAAGCAAAAATTCCAACACATGTTGAACTCTCCGCTTTGCAATATAATTTACCAAAAGATAGCGTTGTTCTACTGGAACAAATAAGAACGATAGATAAACGCCGTTTAAAAGACAAATTATCAGTCCTTGACAGCGAGAAAATGCACAAAGTAAACCTTGCCATGCTAATAAGTCTTGGCTACGGCACAAAATAAAAACTCTCTCGGGCTGAGAGAGTTTTATTTCCTGGTTTTAAAAATTAAGCTTTTTTAGTATACATGTCATAACCTGCTTTGTCACTTGCCTCCGCTTTTGTAAACGAATTTGTAATATATGTCCCAACTGTTAAGCCGGTTTTAATATATAACTTGCTTGCATACCAAACCAATGAAGTGTTCGATGAGCTTTCCGACTCGGTTAAATTCGCAACAGCGGCAGAATCAATTATATATTCTGGACCAGCTGCATCACCTGGCTTTACATGGAAACAATAAGCACCCAACTCAGAAACTGTGGAAGGAATTTTAATAGTTGATAAAAATGAACATTCTTCAAAAGCACTCCCACCGATTTTTGTAATTCCTTCTGGTATTTCAACACTTGTCAATGTCTTATTCATATAAAATGCCATGCCGTTTATTGCTGTAACTGTCTTTTTGTCGCCACTAATTCCTGTTGCTTCACAAAGTGCATCAAATGTGATTGTTATATTTGGATATTCTGTCATAAAATCGGCATTTTCTGCAAGGCTATTATAAACCCATTCGTCCAACGAATCCCTATTATCATACTTAGTTCCATTAACATAGCATGGATATTGAATTATAGATTCCTTAGTCATGAATAATGGCTCAACAAACTCACGATAAGTACTATATCCTTCAAATCTTAATTTGAAACTTCTTGTTCTTACTTTCAAACTTGTTGGAAGATTGTTTAAAATAGTTTCACTTCCAAAATATCCAACAATAGCAATTTGTCCTTTCGGCAATGTTTCGGTTATTAAATCATCTCCATAACCACTCATTGTAATAGTATCGCTAAATGCAAAACCAGTATATTCACTATCGCTAAACCAACCAACAATATAACCTTTAACTGTTCCGTGAGATTCATCAGCCAAAACTTGAATTTGTGAA
>URWY01000012.1 GCA_900551705.1 uncultured Bacillota bacterium
TTTACAACGGAGAAACGCCAGTTGAACTCGCTGACGCAACAAAGTTAATAAAAACAAGTCCTAACTTTTTTGGCACAAACTGGGTAGATGGTGGCGGGGCAGACGGCTACTTTTACTACGCAACAGGCACAACGCTAAACACATTTGCAAAATCAGCAACAACATTTGTAGATTTGTTTACAGACGGAGCGTACTTAGAAATTGCAGGTGAAGGCTTTAAAGGTTCTAACGACCTTGAAGGTGGCGGTTTTGTTGTAGGTGATACATCAATCAACAAGATTGAAGTTTATCTCACTCTTGAAACGCTCCAAGGCGATGCAGATGCAGCAGCCGAAGGCTGGAAGATTTCAAGCCAAGTTGACTTTGCCAAAGTTGACGAAGGTAAGATTGTTACATCAGTTAATGGAGATCCAGTTAACGAAAAATTAAATGTAACAATTAATGGCAATGAGTCAAAACTTGAAGAAGTTAAATTCCCTTATGGAGAAGAAACAATCTTAGAATTTGATAGTAAAAATGTTGAGTATGTGGAATTGACATACTCAGACGGAACAAAAAGCGATAGGTTCTATGAACTTGAAGCAAGTGAAAATTCTGCGACAAAATATTCTCAAATTCAAGTTAAAGCAAATGAAAATAAAAAAGTCACTGGCTATATAATAGGAACTTTTAGCGATAGCGAATATAAAGGATTTGGCTATTCAACAACTAGATTTGGTTATAATGATGAAGAAGAATTCATAAGTTATGAAATATCTAATGGTGTTTTGTTAACTGGTTATTTTGGCGATGATACTGTTTTAACAATTCCTTCAAAAGTAAAAGTTAGAACAAGAGATTTCAAAGTTAAAGTGGAAGGTTATACTAATTATGAATCATTTTGTGAAAAAGTAGATATTGATAAATTCCAATTCCCTTGTAAAGTAAATAATAAATATACTATTCAAAGTGCTGAAGATTTTGAAGGTTGGCTCCTAGATACTGTTGGAGGATTAACTGAAGAAGAATTTAGTCAGGAATTTAAAGAATGTATTATAACATACACAAATTTATGTGAAACGAGTAGCATTTTGTATGGCTATAAAAATGTTATTGCCGTTAGAGCTTTTGCATTTAGAGATAATAGAAAGATAACTGAAGTTACAATTTCTGAAGGAGTAACAAGTTTAGACGAAGAATGTTTTTCTGGATGTAGAAACCTTGATGTAGTTAATATTAAAGGAAATAAGTTGGAAACTATGAAGCAACTTGCATTAAGAGATACTAAATTGACAAAATTAGTAATAGACTCTATTACTCCACCAGATATTTCTAATTGGCAAATTGACTCAAATGAAAACACAAAAGTATATGTCCCAGCGGCATATTTAGAAGCTTATAAAACTGCATGGGGTATAACAGAAGATGGTATTTTAGGAACATTTTAAAACTAAAAAACTCCCGATTGGGAGTTTTTTAATTGTATAAAGTTGTGACAAGATTGGTGATGTCGAGCGATTTCTCGTCCGCGTTGATTTCGTTTACTTGACCTTTATTGAAAATGTAAGCTTTGCCGTAGAGCAAGGTTGTTTTGTCGACTTGCAAAATATATGTGCCGTCTGAATAGGCGATAATTGGTCTAGTGTAACTATTTTCCATGGCAAGTTCAAATTGAGTTACGCCGTCAACTTGTTCGCCGATAATATCGTGAATATGTGGGAAAATGTTAATTTTTGTAAGTCCAAGGCCGTTGATATATCTTTTATAGTTCTTGTCTAAAACTTCGCCTTCTAGTTCGGGTTGGGCATATACGATGTCTGCACAATTCATGCTGCCAGCACTTACGCCGCAAATTGGGACATTGCAGTCTTTTAAAAGTTCTTTTAGATTGATTTTTTCAAAAAACTTGTTTTGAGTTGGCACATGTCCACCGCAAAGGAAGATAAAATCTGCATTTTCAATGAGTTTTTTTGCTTGTTTTTTGTTGCGGCCGTCTAAGACTGTATAGTTTTTGAAAGGAATGGTCATATTCAGACTTTCAAAAGTTAGATTTGCATACATATCAGTAATTTCGTGGTTTGTTTCATCGCTGCAAACAAACAGGAAGTTATCATATTTATTAATATATTTTTTCAAATTGTCCAAAAGTTTGTTTTTATTTGCTATAGGTTGAGCAATGCGATTTCCGTTTTCGTCTTTATAGTATGCTTCCAAACTGCTTGTTAAAAATAATGCTTTCATAGGCTTTCTCCATTTATATGATAACACAACTCAAAATTTAGTCAAATTTTATTGTCATTATTTGCAAAATTATTGTATAATCAATGTAATTGGAGGACGAATGACAGATATTGAGATAGCAAGAAATTATAAGATGCAACCAATTAATAAAATTGCGAAGAAATTGGGGCTTAAAAGCGCCGATTTAATTTGTTATGGCGAAAATAAAGCGAAAATTAAATTGTCGATGGAAGATTTGCAAGATAGAAAGAGCGGCAAACTTGTTTTGGTGACGGCGATAAATCCAACGACTGCTGGAAACGGCAAGACGACTGTATCTATCGGGCTTGCAGATGCTCTTTGGCTTTTGAAAAAGAAAAGCTGTTTAGCGCTTAGAGAGCCATCGCTTGGGCCAGTTTTTGGCATGAAAGGTGGAGCAACTGGTGGCGGATACAGTCAGATTGTGCCTATGGAAGACATAAATTTGCATTTTAACGGCGATTTTCACGCTATAACGAGTGCAAATAACTTGCTTGCAAGTTTGATTGATAATCATATTTTTCAAGGCAACGAACTTAATTTAGACAGCAATAAGATATTTTTTAAACGCTGTTTAGATGTCAACGACAGGGCACTTAGGAATGTAATTGTGTCGAATGGTAAGAACGAAACGCCAAGAGAAGAACATTTTACAATCACTGCGGCAAGCGAAATTATGTCGATAATGTGTATGTCGAAAAACTTGGAAGAGTTGAAGATTAGGCTTGGAAACATATTGGTTGGATTAACAAAAAGCGGCACTCCTGTGTTTGCAAAAGATTTGAAGGCTGAAAATGCGATGGCAATTTTGCTTAAAGATGCGTTAAAGCCAAATCTTGTTCAAACGCTTGCTGCAACGCCTGCGATTGTTCATCTTGGACCATTTGCAAACATCGCTCATGGCTGCAATAGTGTTGTTGCAACAAATATGGCGATGAAACTTGCTGATTATTGCGTAACGGAAGCGGGGTTTGGTGCGGACCTTGGTGCAGAAAAGTTTTTAGATTTCAAATGTCGCGAAATGGGAATTAAGCCAAATTGTATTGTTTTGATTGCGACAATTCCAGCATTAAAATTGCATGGTGGAGAAGATAAAAACAACTTAAAAATTGCAAATTCAAATGCAGTAAAAGAGGGTTTACAAAACTTAAATGCGCATATCAACATTTTAAAAAATATATACAAGTTGCCACTTGTTGTGACTTTAAACAAATATACAACAGACACAGAGCCTGAAATTGAAATTGTTAAAAATTTTGTTGAAGAAAAGGGCTGTGAATTTGCTGTCAACGAAGTTTGGGCAAAGGGCGGAAGCGGTGCTGTTGAACTTGCTAAAAAGGTTGTTGCTGCGTGCGAGAAGTCAAATGACGACTTTGAATTTGCCTACGATTTAAATGACGATATAAAAACAAAAATTGCAAAACTTTCTCAAAAAATTTATGGCACAGCAAAAATAAACTACACCGAACAGGCAGAAAATTCAATTAAGGAAATCTGTAAGTTAGGTTTTGAGAATTTGCCGGTTATAGTTGCAAAAACGCAATATAGTTTATCAGACAAAGCCGAACTTTTGAACGCTCCAAAAGATTTTGAAATCACTGTCAGAGATTTGGAAATTAGGTCGGGTGCAGGTTTTATTGTGATTTTGTTAGGTTCTATGTTGTTAATGCCTGGTTTATCAAAGAACCCAGCCGCAATAAATATGACTATTGATAATAACGAAATTATAACAGGTTTATTTTAGAAATTTAATTCCGCATGAACATTCGCAGTCGCTGCATGACATGCGGTTTTTTATTGTAAACAAAACGATAATTCCAACCGCGCCTATAAGCGGGTAGGAATATCGAATAATGCTTTCAAAGCCAAATAAACTTAACACAAAAACAAGAATTGCCGAAAATATCAAAGATAGGAGATTTGATTTAACTTTCAAGTGAACACTTTCTTTAAATGAATAAAATGTTGCGAAAAGAGTTGTTAAAATGCAAAGCAAGATAATAAATGAATAGATATATCCCACTGTTGGGTGAATTAAAAACGCGATATAAACAATAGGCATTTCAGCAAATGGCAGGCTATTATCGTTTATGAGCAATGCAATGATAATCAATACAATTATTAAAAAGATAATAAAACTTGTGATAATTGCAACTTTTTTGATGTTTTTTTCTTTTATTTTTGTTCCTAGATTGATTGCAATTTTGCTGTTGACCATTAAATTGCAAGCAGCGTATAGAATTGTCGAAATTGTTAAAAACGCTAAATTTGAGATGTCAAATGAGAATGTGAAATCAGAATGCGGTGAAGCGGTAAATGAAAATGAACAAACTAAAATTGTGGACAGAATAATAATCGGAACTAAGATTTTATTTATTGTAATAAGCCATTTTAAGTCCTTAGACATTATTATCAAACTTAAAAGCACAATCAAAATTGACCACAAGTGGAATTTTGAATTGTAAACAATATCGTTAAGCAACGATTCTGCACCGGCAAGCATTGTTGCAGAAAAAATTAAAAATATGATTGCACAGATGCTTTCAAACACGAAACTGGTTTTATGTTTTTGCAAAAAATTGGGCTTTTTTTGGAGCATTTGACCATATTTTAATATCTCTATTAAGCCGTAAGCGAAAAGTATAAAAAAAAGAAAGGCGTAAAGAATGCTGACAAAACCATATTGTGCAAAAAAGATGACAACTTCTTGCCCACTGGCAAGTCCAGCACCAATCGTTGCACCTAGTATTAACATCACACCGCCAAATACGCTGGTATTTTTATTCACATAATAATATATTAAGCAAGCAAAAATACTATTACTTTATTAAAAGTAAATATTTTTATAAATTTAATACAAAATAATGTTATGAAAAAATCGCTATTAATTATTTTAATGTTGACATTTTTTTGCACTTGCATTTGTGCAATAGTTTTGCCACAACCTGCATATAAAACAGGTTTTGATGCTTTAACTAAAGAAGAACAAAAACTTTTAAATGATGCTTTTGAAGAAGAGAACTCAAAACTAAATGATGTTTTAAATTACACCGAAATTTTAAACACTGTTAATAGCGTTTCAAATCTTGATTGGTTTGATGTTGTGAACAATTTTTTCACCAAATATGAGTTGACGGCAAGGGTTATTGATTGTAAAACGAAAAAATCGTATCAGGTGATAAGAGTTGGCGGCTACAATCATGCAGATGTTCAACCAATAGATGCAAAAAATACGGCAATTATGAAAAGTATTTATAATGGTGAATGGAGTTGGGTTAGAAGACCTGTTTGGGTGGAAATTAATGGTTCTTATGTTGCTGGGTCAATCAACGGAATGCCTCATGGTTACACACTTATTGAAGGCAACAATATGGACGGACACACTTGTATACATTTTCTAAATTCAAAAACACATGGAACAAAACGAGTAGATGAAGCACATCAAGAGGCAGTTGCTTATGCTTATGAGCATAAAGCAGAACTTTTAGAATTTCTGCTTGAAAATTTAAATAAGTTGTAATGTTTAAAAAAATTTTTTATGTCGATAATATAACATCATAAAAATGGAGGAGTTATGAAAAAAATTTTTAGTTTATCGCTTGTTTTAGCACTTGCACTTACAACTTGTTTTATGTTTATGGGCTGCACAACTGAAACGATAAATGTCAATGTGGTTGAACAAGCACAAGCGAAGGCAGAAAAGTTGATTTCAACTTATTACGACAAAAAAGAAGGTTCTGAGCTTCCAAAGCCAGGCGCAGAAAATTTCTATGTTGAAATAAGTTCCGACTTTGATACAAATGTTGAAGTTGTCACAATCAACGGAACTGGTCACACATTGTCCGAAAAAGTAAAGTATAGCGTGGGAAATAACAACTTCGTTGAAACATCTGCTTGGATGAAAGACGGCGGTAAGTTATATGTTGCAGCACCAACTCTTTATGTTGAAGCAAAAAGTGGCGTAACATCAATTGTTGTTGGCAGCAAAGAGTTTAAAGTTACCGTTTTTGAAAATGCAGGAACACTAGTTATGGACAGTGTAACAGTTGTTGGAACAACAACAGGTGCAACAGCAGAAAAAACAACAAATGACCAAAATAAAATTGTTGTTAAACACACAAGAACGAGCGGGAAATCGGCTGTTGGTTGGACACTTTCACAAAACGACAAAAAAATTCCAGCAGGCAAGTATGTGTTTACGAAAAAAGTGATGTCAAATTCCAGTGCAGTATCTTACGGAGTTGATGTAACAGTTGACAGCGAATCAAAAGGCTATTCACAAGCTCTTTATAATTATTGGCTAAATGGAAACATTTCTGAACCAGTAAACAGAACGATTGATTACACAATCGCAATCCCAGGTTATGGCAATTTGAATTTTGATATTCAAGTTACAGAAGCTGTTCCACAGGCATAAAAAATTGAGGCTTTTGCCTCTTTTTTTTGTATTGACAAAGCCATAATTTGTTGTATAATAAAACTATGAGAATTTTTACAGGTATTTCAGGACGAATTAAGAGAGAATACAACTTTAAGTTGACGCTTGCAAAATTGCCTTCGCATAAATTTTTGTGCACAAGAGCAGTTAAGATAGACAATGCAACAGTAAATAGGCTTATTAACTCGCCAAAATATTTGGTTAAATCTTTGATTTTTAGAGATGAAACAACAAATTTATCAGAAGATTTTGCCAAATTAAACGGCTTTGAGTTTGGAAATAACACATATTATAAAGAAAATTCCTGCGGTATTTATGCTGTTAAAAATAAAATTAATGGGGCAGATGTTGTTGAAATGTGCCTTATAAAAACTTTTAGAAGGCCAGATTCAATTTCCGTATCGCTTTATTACATTCCAAACGGCGATATCAGAAATATTTGCTTTGTTGCAAGAGTTTGTCAACATCAAACAAACGAACATAGAAACACAGACGGCAGCGTTATTGAACCAGGTCAAACTCATTTGCATATTTACACAGAAGAATATTTCAACAAAATGTATAAAATTTATGGAAATTCTGACACCAAAAAGTTGGCAGAAAAACTTCAATCGCCAGATGCAATTTTGTTGCCACAATTAAAAAATCAAGATGAAATTGTAAATTATGCAATGAACGCATTTAATGTTACAGGAAAAGAACTTGAAGCATTTGCCGAAGACGAGCAAAGAAAGGGTTATTTCATCAATAAAGACGGCAAATTTGTTAAAGGCTTGTCAAAAGAAACATTAAAAGACAGAATGGGCGAAGGTATGGAATAAAAAAAGCGAGATTTAATCTCGTTTTTTTATTATTTATTAGAATATTCTTCGTAGGTGCATTGTTTGTCTATAATTTGAGTTGGCGAAATTATATCTATAATTCTGTTTGCAACTGTTTCAACAATTTCTTGGTCGTGGCTGGCAAACATCATAACACCTTTATAATTTATCATGCCTTTGTTAAGCGCGGTTATGCTTTCAAGGTCTAAGTGGTTTGTTGGTTCGTCTAAAAGCAAAACATTTCCTGCTTCAAGCATTGCTTTTGCCATCACACATCTAACTTTTTCGCCACCAGATAGAACATTGACTTCTTTTAATGCTTCTTCGCCAGAGAATAACATTCTGCCGAGCCAACCGCGGATAAATGTTGCATCTTGTTCTTTTGAGAATTGTCTGAGCCAGTCAACCAAATTTAAACTGCAACCTTCAAAGTATGAACGATTATCTTGTGGCAAATATCCAACTTTAACAGTTTTTCCCCAGCGGAATGAACCACTATCTGGTTCTTCAAGCCCCATTAAAATGTTGAAGAGAGTTGTAACAGCCAAACTATTTGACGAAAGTATGGCAACTTTATCGTCGTGATTAAGTGTGAATGACAAGTTTTCAAAAAGACCTTTTTTTGTTAATTTATCAACCATTAAAATTTCTTTTCCGAGTTCGTTTTC
The DNA here is from genome assembly GCA_900551705.1 of uncultured Bacillota bacterium. Taxonomy (GTDB): domain Bacteria; phylum Bacillota; class Clostridia; order Christensenellales; family UBA1242; genus UMGS687. The sequence continues at coordinate 8,166 of URWY01000012.1, forward strand.
ATATTTAAAGTCGATATATGGGTATTTTCTTGAAGATGGTTTGAAATCTTCAATAGTTAATTTTTCAAGTTCTTTTTTTCTTGATGTTGCTTGTTTAGACTTTGATGCGTTTGCGGCGAAGCGGGCAATGAAGTCTTTTAATTCCTTTGCGCGTTGTTCAGCCTTTTTGTTTTGGTCTTTTGCTTGCCTTGCAAGAAGTTGACTTGTTTCATACCAGAAATCATAGTTTCCTAAATAAATATTGATTTGACCATAGTCAACATCGCAGGTGTGAGTGCAAACTTTATTTAAAAAGTGCCTATTGTGGGAAACGATTATAACTGTGTTTTCGAAATTTAAAAGATAGTTTTCAAGCCATCTTGTTGTTTTAAAGTCCAAGTTATTTGTTGGTTCGTCTAGTATCAAAATATCTGGATTTAAAAATAGCGATTGAGCAAGCAAAACTTTAACTTTTTGTTTTGGGTCAATGTCTTTCATAAGAGTGTTATACAAACTTTCATCTATACCAATTCCAGATAAAAGTGTTTTTGCTTCTGCTTCTGCTTCCCAGCCACCAATTTCAGCATATTCTGCTTCTAGTTCCGCCGCCAAATTGCCGTCCGCTTCTGTGAATTCTTCTTTTGAATATAATTCTTCTTTTAGTTTTTCAATTTCAACAAGCCTTTTGTGACCTAAAAGCACTGTTTCTAACACTGTTTTATCATCATATTTATTTTGGTTTTGTTCCAAAACTGACATTCTTTCTTTTGGGTCTAAAATTACTTCGCCTTTATTTGGTTCTATTTCGCCAGTTAAGATTTTTAAGAATGTTGATTTTCCAGCACCATTTGCGCCGATAATTCCATAGCAATTTCCTTTTGTAAATTTTAAATTTACATCCTTAAAAAGCACTCTGCCACCAAATTGGAGCATAACATTGTTTACTTGTATCATTTTTTCTCCTAAAACTTATAATTTTTATGGCATTATAACATATAGAAAAATAAGTTGCAAGTTTTTAAAAAATTATTAGGATAAATTTTGTTTTAGTGTTATTATATAGTCAAATAAAGGGCAATTTGCCCACTACTAATTGGGAATTATTATGAAACAAAAAAAATATTACAACCACAACTTTGATGTTGGGCTTATTTCTGATATGGGTCAGAAATTAAATTTACATGAAAAAATCGTTGAACTTTTGTTTTCAAGGGGTTTTACAACCGAAGAACAAATCAAAAGTTTTTTATTGCCAAGTGAAAGTGATTTTATGTCACCATTTGGTCTTTCAGGTATGCAACAAGCGTGCGAGCAAATTAAAAATGCACTAACAAATAATAAGCGCATTTTGATATTTGGCGATTATGATGTTGATGGCTTATCTGCAACTGCAATAATGATTAAGACATTTGAAAAGTTAAATAAGAAAGTTGACTACTATTTGCCAAATAGATTTATTGACGGATATGGCTTAACAAACATTGTTATAGATAAAATAAAAGCAAAATATAGTCCAGACTTAATTATCACAGTTGACTGCGGTATTTCATGCAAAAATGAAGTGGAATATGCTAAAAGTTTAGGAATAGAGATGATTGTAACAGACCATCATGAGTTGCCAGAAGAAATTCCAAATTGTGTTGTTATAAATCCAAAGATAATAAATCAAGTGTATGATTTTCACGATTTATGCGGAACAGGCGTTGCTTTTAAGATAAGCGAAGCACTTTTAGGTCATGAAATGGCATCAGAGTTTTTGCCTATTGCCGCTATTGCAACTATTGCTGATATAGTAAGCCTAAAAAGAGAAAATAGGGCGATTGTTTATTATGGCTTAAAATTATTTGAAAAGCATTTACCAGCAGGTTTAAAAGCGTTGCTCTCAGATAATAAATTAAGTGTTAAGAATGTGTGCTCAACTGACATAGCATTTAAGATAGCTCCAAAACTTAATGCAGCGGGAAGAATGGGAGAAGCAAGCGAATCTCTTAAACTTATTCTTGCTAAGTCGCCAGCAGAAATAAAAACGCAAATAAGTAAGATAGCGGAATATAACACAAGAAGGCAAGTTGTTTGTAACGAATGTTATGCAGATTGTATTGAAATGCTTAAAAACACAAATCTTTCAAATGAGCGTGCGATTATTCTTTATAACAATAAATGGGATCATGGCATTTTGGGGATTGTTGCAGCAAGGCTTGTTGATGCTTATAATCGACCTACATTTTTATTTTCGGAAGAAGATGGCGTTTTAAAAGGCTCGGCTAGGAGTTTGCTTGACATAAATGTTCACGAACTTTTATCAAGTTGTAGTGATATTTTAGTCACTTATGGCGGGCATAAAATGGCGGCGGGCTTAACACTTAAAAAAGAAAATTTTGACGAGTTTACAAAACGCGTTAATAGTTTCATATTTGCTAATGTGTCACCAAAAGCATTTGAACCAATTTCTTATTATGATTTAGACATTGATTTGAACGATTTAACTGATAAGTTTTTTGACGATTTGCAACTTTTAGAGCCTTTTGGCTTGGATAATTCAAATCCACTTTTTAGAATTTGTGCTGACAACGCAATGATTTCTCCTCTTAAAAATTTTAATCAACATTTTAATATCACATTTTCAAATAAGCTTGGATTGATATATTTTAATTGTGCAGACAAGTATTTTGACTTGAAGTTTGCTAAAAACAAACATTTTGTTTTCGAACTTCAAAAAGAGCGCTATAAAGGTGCTTTTAAAGGTATTGTTAAATATTTTGAAGGTGATTACGGCTTTGATAAGTCATTTAAAAACGATTTAGATGCAATAGAACTTGAACAATTAAGATATTTAAAATTTGGCAGAGAAATTGATTTAACTGAATACGAAGAAAGTGAAATAATAAATCTTGTTTCAAATCAGCAAAATCCTTTTGGAACAATTTTTGTAAGCAACAAACTTGCAAATTATAACGAATTTATCAACAAATATTGTCTTGATAACATTTATGAAAAATTTGTTTTTAACAATTATTCTAGTGGGGGCTTTAATGCTATTTGTTTGTATCCAACAGATATAAATGTTTTTAAGGACTATGTAAAAGTTATTTTTTTAGAACCTGTTTTAGATAAGTCATATCTTGCAAAAATTTCGCAAATTTCTAACGCAAAAATTTACATTCCAAAAAATGGAACATTTGATAAAAAACTGCTTTGCGGTGTTGATACAAGGCGAGAAAAAATAGGTGATTTTTACAATGCGTTAAAGAGTTTAAACGAAAAAAGTTTTGTAAACGAACTTCATGCTTATAACAGAATGTTAAAACTCAAACGCACGGCATTTAAGAACTTTCATGCTTATTTGATGATTTTTGAAGAACTAAATCTGATAACTGTTGACAATACAAACGGTTTTGCTATTGTCTTCAACAACGATTGTAAAACAGATTTAAAAAATTCGAAAATATATAATTATCTAAATTTCTATGCAAATTTGTTTAAAAATAACGATAAAATCACAAAAAAGAGAGATAAAAATGAAAATTCAAACTAATTTAGAAAAATATTTGAATGATTATCAAGAAGTGGCAAATTTGTTTTTTCCAAATTTTGAAAATCAGGACGAACATTTGATTAAAATTGATTTTTTAAATTCAGGCAATGGCTTTGATTTAAAAGTTTCTTTGGACGACAACGAAAAAACATTTCATTATGATTATGTAACTTCTCAAAAGAATGTCGAAGATAAAAAATGGAGCAAGATTTTTCTTTATGATGCTTTGTCAAGTTTTACAGGCAAAACTTTTGAGTGGGGCGCTTTAACTGGTGTAAGACCAACAAAAATTGCATATAAACTTTTAGAGCAAGGCACGCCAGAATTGTTTTTAAAAGAAGAATTAATGAAGCAATATAGACTTTCAGAAAATAAAGCAATGCTTTTGAAAGAAACAATCAAAAATCAAAAATGCATTATCAAAAACGATAATCTTGTTGATATTTATGTCAACATTCCAATTTGCCCATCAAGATGTAAATATTGCAGTTTTATTTCGGCTGAATATAATGCTGTTCAACAACTTGTTCCAAATTACATTGAAGCACTTAAAAAAGAAATTGCAAGCGTTAAGAAAATAATACAAAATAAAACATTGATTGTAAGGTCAATTTATATCGGAGGTGGCACACCATCAGTTTTGTCTGCTGAGCAACTTGATGACTTACTCTCTGAACTCAATTTCAATGTCAATGAATTTACGGTTGAATGTGGCAGGGCAGACACCATAACGCGCGAAAAATTACAAGTGTTAAAAAAACACGATGTTACAAGAATTTGTATCAATCCGCAAACATTTGTTGAAAAGACTTTAAAACTTATTGGTAGAAAACACACCGTAAAAGATGTCTTAAACGCTTATGCAATGGCATTGGAATTTGGATTTGATATTAACATAGATTTGATTGCAGGTTTAAGTGGTGAAACATTTACAAACTTTAAAAAATCAATCAACTATGCTATTGAAATGGCGCCACAAAATATTACAGTCCATACACTGGCATTAAAACGCGGTTCAAACTTGACAGATGAAAAGATTGTCAATCTTCAAAAACACGAAAATCTAACTTCGCAACAAGAACTTGAATTGCATGAACAAGAAGTCAAAAAAATGATTGATTTTGGTCATAAAAGATTGTTTGAAGAAGGTTACAAGCCATATTATCTATACAGGCAAAAAAACACTCCACTTGGGCTCGAAAATGTTGGCTTTGCGCAAAAGGGTAAAGTTTGTATTTTTAATGTTGATAGCATGGAAGAAACTTGCTCGGTTCTTGCTTGTGGAGCAAATGCTGTTTCAAAACGAGTTTTTAGTTTAGAAAACAGGATAGAAAGATGTGATAATGTTAAGTTTTTGAACGATTATATGTCGCGTTTAGATGAAATGATTGAAAGAAAAGAGAAATTATTTTCATAATCAAAATGATTAAATGAAAATTTTTGTTGTTATGATTTTTTGCTCTTGACAAATGATAATCTTATGATATAATAAAAACATACAATCCCTTTCGACCATTCCGGATTTGTTATAAGTGGGAATATTTTTAAAAATCTTCTTATGAATGGCAATATTAACAAACAATATTAAATTGGCTGTGTTATTATTGTTATTAAAAGGAGGTTTTTTTATTTTTAACGGCCGAAAAAATAAAATTTATTAGGAGAAATAATATGAAAGTATTAATAGGAACAAAAAATCCAGGGAAGATTGAAGGTGCAAGACGAGCACTTAGAAATTATTATGATGAATTTGAAATTGAAGGAATTTCAGCACCATCAAATGTTAGCGACCAACCAGTTGACGAAGATATTTATTTTGGAGCGAGAAATAGGGTAAACAACCTTATTAAATATGCAAAAGAAAACAATATTGAAGCCGATTACTACATGGCTGTGGAATCTGGCATAACAAATAGGCTAGGTAAATGGGTAATTACAAATGTTGCGGTTATAAAAGATAAAAAGGGTTATGAAAGCATCGGAACAAGTGCAAGTTTTCCAGTGCCAAATAAACATGTTGAGAATATAATTAAAAACACTCTTGGCACAGTTATGGACGATTTGTTTAACGAATCAGATTTAAGAAGCAGCACTGGCGGAGTTGGTTTGTTAACTCATGAAGTTATTACAAGAATTGACCTTAACACGCAAGCATTTGTTATGGCTTTAACGCAATTTGTAAATAAAGATATTTGGCGCGATAACGATTTGTCAATGTAATCATTTTAAAATTTTGTATTTATGAAAAAATCCAAGAATTAGTCTTGGATTTTTTATATGCAAATTTTAACAAAAGCATATTTTTAATAATATTATGTCAGTAAAGACAATAGGAGAATTTATGCGAAACAAAAATTTAATTAAATCGGGAAATTGTAAAAAATGCGAAATAAGTTTATATCCTAAATGCGATGATTTCAAAAGCGAAACATTGCAAACTATAAGTGCTGGAATAACTGGTGCAACAGGTGCGACAGGCCCAACTGGTGCAACGGGGCCTATTGGTGTGACTGGCCCAACTGGTGCAACTGGTGCAACTGGTGCAACAGGACCAACAGGAACGCCTGGAACAGTTGCGAATTTTATTGAAGTTAGGTCAACTAGGTCAATCGAACCAGAATACGAAGCACAAGTTGTGCAAAACCAAATTGATGACACTGTGTTTTTAGATTTTTATATTCCAAAAGGCATAACAGGGTCAAAAGGAGATAAAGGAGACACAGGTCCACGAGGCTTACCAGGTGAAATTGGAATTAGCGAAGTTATAACGATTGATGGAACAGAAACGGTTGAACCAAATGAAAAAGCAGAGGTTCAAGATGATTTTGATAGAAATATTCATCATTTGACTTTTTATATCCCAAAAGGTGAAAAAGGACAGATAGGCCCACAAGGTCCAAAAGGGGAAAAGGGTGAAACAGGCGTGGCGGGGCCTCCTGGGTTAACGCCTAATATAAATGCAACAATTTATAATTCTGCTGAACAAACCATTTCTAATAATTTTTCACTTCTTATGCCCGAGAATTTAATAAATAATAATTTTACAATTCAAGACAATGGTTTAACTGTCCCAACAACTGGCACATTTTTAATATCTTTTTCAATAAACAACACAACAGATGCAGCCGCTGGCGATTGCATTGGAGTTGCAGTAAACAATGTTATTATTCCTGCATCAAAAAGACCTATAACCACAACAACAAATACAAGTGCGACTTTTGTAACGATTTTAAATAAAAACGATGTTGTGACGCTGGTTGCTAATGTAGCACAAAACCGCACGCTGACTGCGTCAGGTGCACCTAGTTCCATGTTGTCTGTTATGATGCTTGCTTATTAATTATTCTGCTTCTTTAATGCTGAGTTGAATTCTTTTCTTTGGCACATCAACTCCGATGACTTTAACTTTAACTTGGTCGCCAACTTTTAGCACTTCGCTTGGCACTTTAACATAATTTTTGGAAATTTGAGAGATATGAACTAGTCCATCTTGATGAACACCAATATCAACAAATGCGCCAAAATCAATTACATTTCTAACAACGCCGTCTAAAATCATACCAACTTTTAAGTCTTCCAAACTTAAAATATCGCTTCTTAAAACTGGTTTTGGAAGGTCATCACGAATATCTCTGCCGGGTTTTAAAAGTTCGGAAACAATGTCGTTAAGTGTTATTTCGCCAACATTTAATGATTTTGCAACTTCTTTTTCGCCTTTCAATTTTATGAGTGTTGGTAGTGTGGCAATTTCGCCATTTGCAACATCTTTTTCGTCAAAATTGAAGATTTTTAATAATTTTTTCGTTGCTTCATAACTTTCTGGGTGAACAGAAGTGTTATCTAAAATTGTTTCGCCGCCAACAATTCGTAAAAAGCCTGCGCATTGTTCATACGCTTTTTGACCGAGTTTTGGAACATCTAAAAGCTCGGTTCTATTATTGAATTTTTTGATTTTATTTCTGTATTCGCAAATGTTTTTTGCGATTCCGCTGTTAAGTCCAGATACGAACGAAAGTAGGCTAGGTGATGCTGTGTTAAGGTCAACACCAACGCTGTTTACGCAGTCTTCAACAACTCCGTCTAAAACTTCTGTAAGTCTGTTTTGTGGCATATCGTGTTGATATTGTCCAACACCAATACTTTTAACATCAATTTTGATAAGTTCAGCAAGTGGGTCTTGAAGCCTTCTTGCGATACTAACAGCACTTCTTAATGATACATCAAAATCTGGGAATTCTTGTGCACCAAGTTTGCTTGCACTATAAACAGAAGCACCCGCTTCATTAACCATTGCATAACTAATTGGTTTGTCAATTTCTTTGATGAGTGAAGCAACAAATATTTCACTTTCCTTGCTTGCTGTTCCGTTTCCGATTGCGATGACATCAACATCATATTTTTTGATAAGTTCTTTTAATTTTTCTTTACTTTCTTCAATTTTGCTTTGTGGTGGGGTAGGGTAAACAACTGTTGTTGCAAGGCACTTGCCACATTCATCAATCACAGCAATTTTGCAGCCTGTTCTATACGCTGGGTCAAAGCCTAAAATCACTTTGTTTTTAAGTGGTGGAACTAAAAGAAGTGGTTTTAAATTGACTTCAAACATTTTGATTGCTTGCTCGTTGGCTCTATCAGTTAAATCGCTTCTAATTTCTCTTTCAAGCGAAGGGAAAATCAATCTTTCATAACTGTCTGCAACACATTCTTTTAAAATATCCGCTGTTGTAGAGTTTTTGATAATAACAAAATCTTCAATAATTTTTAAGCAGTCTTCATCAGCAACCAAAAGTTTAACTTTTAAGCAGTCTTCATTTTTGCCACGATTAATTGCAAGAATTCTATGGGAAGGTATTTTCTTAATTTCTTCTTTAAATTCTTTATACATTTCATAAGTAAAAGCATTTTCTTTGCTTTCGTCAAGAGTTGTTGAAATAAATGCTGTTTCATTCATAAAAAATCTTAATGCTTTTCTAATTTCTGCGTTGTCGGAAATCATTTCTGCGATAATATCTTTTGCTCCATTTAAAGCATCTTCGGCTGATTCAACGCCTTTTTCTTCGTTAATATATTGTGCAGCAAGTTCTAAAATATTTTCCGTTGTTGTTTGTGCAAAAATAATGTCTGCAAGAGGTTGCAAACCTTTTTCAATAGCCACAGATGCGCGAGTTTTGCGTTTTTGTTTGTATGGTCTGTAAATATCTTCAACTTCTGTTAAAGTTTCTGCTGCTGACAAAGCATTTTGAATTTCTTCGGTCATTTTGCCTTGTTCTGTGATGCTGTTTGAAACTTCTTCCTTGCGTTTTTGTAAATTTTTTAGATAATTCAATCTGTCGTTAAATTCTCTTAAAACTTGGTCGTCACAGCAGCCTGTCAATTCTTTTCTATATCTTGCGATGAAGGGAATTGTGTTTCCTTCCTCAATCAAATTTATAATGTTTTTGGAATAGTCATATCTTATGTTAAATTCCTTGCTTAATTTTTCTGCAAAATCCATTTTGTAACCTTCTTTTATTTAAAATCACCATATTTTACTAGAATTTAGAAAAAACAGCAAACAATTTTCAAAATAAAAACCGCGATTTTTGATATGCATCATTATGCATTTTTCCTTATCAGTGAAAAACTTGCCATATCCATTCTCATGATTATTTGTGTCGTGCTACCGCGAGTATAAACGATGATTTTCAAAATGTGCTGCATTACAGCATACGCAGAAAAAAAAAGAGAGACTGCCTGAGGCACTCTCATGATTATTTGTGTCGTGCTACCGCGAGTATGAGCGTCGATTTTCAAAATGTGCTGCATTACAGCATACGCAGAAAAAAAGAAAGTGCTAAGAGCACTTTCTTTTTTTCTTGGTGCTCCTATCAGGATTCGAACCCGAACTAATGGTTCCGAAGACCATTGTGCTATCCATTACACCATAAGAGCATTTACTTTTTGTTTAATATATGTATATTTTAGTAGATTTTGTAAATTTGTCAATTTTATTTCTGCAAAAAATTTTCAATTTGCCTTTATTTTATTTGACAAATTCAATTTTGATAGTTAATATAATATTGTAAGTTTAGTTGAAAAACTAATTAATCATAGATTTTATTAAGATAAATTTTAAAAATTTGAGATATAATTTAATAAAAACATTTTAATTTTTTGTGAAAAACTCGTTTTTCAGCAAATTTATAATCTATTTTTTGACGGAGTGAACTATGAACATAATGAATTTATGTGCAGTTTCAACCGTTGCATTTGCTTTATCCGTTGTTGCGGCTGTTGTCGCCGGATTTGCAGTTGGATTTGTTGTTTATTATTTTGTTGCAAAAAAGAAATTAGGCAATTCAAAATCAAATGCTGTTAAAATTATTGAAGAAGCGTATGCAGAGGCTAAAACTGCAAAAAAAGAGGCTATTTTAGAAGCAAAAGAAGAAATTCATAAACTTAGAATTGAGTTCGACCAAGAACAAAAAGAAAGAAGAAATGAACTTCAAAAGCAAGAAGAAAGGTTGTCTCAAAGAGAAGATTTCATCGAGAAAAAAGAACTTGGATTAGATAAAAAACAAGAACAAATTGATGAAATGAAAGAAAATCTAAATGCAAGAAATTTAGAGATAGACAAATTAAAAGAAGAAGAACAAAATGTTTTAGCATCAATGAGAAATGAACTCGAAAAAGTTGCTAGAATGACAAAAGAAGAAGCAAAGCAAACATTGATTGCATCAATGGTTGATGATGCAAAAAGAGATGCTGCAAGAACAGTTAAAGAAATTGAAGAAAATGCTAAAAATGAAGGCAATAAAAAAGCACAAGACATTTTGGCAACTGTTATTCAAAAATGTGCAACTGATTATACATCAGAAATCACAGTTACAACTGTTCCACTTCCAACAGACGAAATGAAAGGAAGAATTATTGGTCGTGAAGGCAGAAATATTCGTGCCTTAGAAGCAGCAACTGGTGTTGATTTGATTGTTGACGACACGCCAGAAGCAATTACAGTTTCTTGTTTTGACCCTGTAAGGCGTGAAGTTGCAAGAACTGCACTTGAAAAGTTAATTTTAGACGGAAGAATTCACCCAACAAGAATTGAAGAACTTGTTGAAAAAGCGCAAAAAGATATTGATGCGAAAATCAAAGAAGCAGGTGAAAATGTCGTAAGCGAAGTTGGTATCTATAATTTGCACCCAGAACTTGTTAAAGTTTTAGGCAGATTGAAATATAGAACAAGTTATGGTCAAAATTGCTTGAAACATAGTTTGGAAACAGCATACATTGCAGGATTTTTAGCAAGCGAACTTGGTGCTGATGAAAAAATTGCAAAACGAGGCGGACTTCTTCATGATATCGGCAAAGCATTAGACCACGAAATTGAAGGCACTCATGTTCAAATTGGTGTTGAACTTGCTAAAAAGTATAAAGAAAGCCCAGCAGTTGTTCACTGCATTGAAGCTCACCACTTTAATGTTGAATTTCAAAGCGTGGAAGCGGTTATTGTTCAAATTGCAGATGCTATTTCAAGTTCTAGACCAGGCGCAAGACGCGAAACCATTGAAAGTTATGTTAAAAGGCTTGAAAAACTTGAAGAAATTTCAAATTCATTTAAGGGTGTTGAAAAATCATTTGCCGTTCAAGCGGGCAGAGAAGTTAGAATTATCGTCAAACCAGAACAAGTGTCAGACGATATGGCTGTGTTTATGGCAAAAGATATTGCAAGAAAAATTGAAGATGAAATGGAATATCCAGGACAAATTAAGGTTAATGTTATTCGTGAAAGCAGATTTGTTGAAACAGCAAAATAACAAAAATAAAAATCCATCATTTGATGGATTTTTTTATGCAATAATAATTAAATTTTAGGTTCAAAGTTTTCAAAAATGATGTTGTCGCAATATTTTACCACACGCATATATTCTTCTTGGGAGCGAACAGTCCATGCGAGAAGTGGAAGATTATTAAATTTGCGAACATATCTGTTTGGAAGATGTTCTGCTTCATAAGCAATAAAGTTTGGTTGAGCAACTTTGTTTAAAAGCATCTTTTTAAGAACAACTTTTTTGACTAGTGACAATTTATCTTTTTTAAAGAATGCAGAAAGTTGACCGCGCAAAATTTCTGGTGCATTTTCTTTAAACCATGAAAGCACATAAGGATTGAAACTCATAATTGCAAATTGTCCTTTATAGTTTTTCAAGATTTCAAGTGTTGCACTTTCAAGAGAACCGACTTTAAGGGTGTTTTTTACTTCAATAATTATTGGTGTTCTGCCATTAATTAAATCGAGCGCTTGTTGGAATGTTGGAATTGTTTCCTTTGTTCCTTCCAAGTAGCAAGCGGATAAGTCTTCCGTTATCAAATTTTTTAAATATCCGTCTTGACCAGTCATTCTCGACAAAGATGTGTCGTGAAAAACAACAACTGTTCCGTCTGCAATTTGTTGAACATCAAGTTCTATAACATAACCTTTTTCGATTGCCTTTTCAAAGGCTGAAAGTGAATTTTCAGGGCTTTCTTCATCGTGCAAACCGCGATGAGCAACATATTTTTCAACTAGCCAACTTTTAAAAATATCCATATTTACCTCGTCATTAATATAACATATTTTTTTTGTTTTTGTTAATAATTTTACACTTATAAATTAAATAATATGTTTAAATAAGAAAATTTTTAATTGATTTTGAAAAATGCTTGATAAAATATTGATTATATTTTATAATCAGTCTCATGAGTTCAAGAAAGGATAAAATTCGCAATTTTTGTATAGTTGCTCATATTGACCACGGCAAAAGCACGCTTGCAGATAGGCTGCTTGAAGAAACAGGAACGATTGCCAAAAGAGATATGGAAGACCAACTTTTAGATAGCATGGATTTGGAGCGTGAGCGTGGAATCACAATCAAACTTACGCCTACAAAAATGAAATATACACAAGATGGCGAAGAATACACACTTAATTTGATAGATACGCCAGGGCATGTGGACTTTACTTATGAAGTTTCGCGTTCTCTTGCTGCTTGTGAAGGGGCAATTTTGATTGTTGATGCTGCACAAGGTGTTGAAGCGCAAACGCTTGCTAACACATACTTGGCACTTGATAATGATTTGGAGATTTTGCCAGTTATAAATAAAATTGACCTTCCAAGTGCAGACCCTGAAAGAGTTAAAAAAGAAATTGAAGATGTTATTGGTTTAGATGCGGAAAATGCACCTCTAATTTCTGCAAAAGATGGCATTAACATAAAAGATGTTTTAGACATGATTGTTGAAAAAGTCCCAGCACCAAAAGGGGAAGAAAATGCTCCTCTTCGTGCGCTGATTTTTGATAGTCTTTATGATAATTTCAAAGGTGCAATCTGTTTTATTAGGATAGTTGATGGTTCGGTTAAGGTTGGCGACAAAATTTTGATGATGGAAACGGGTAAAACTTTTGATGTGACCGAAGTTGGCTTCTTTACACCACAAATGCAGCCAGCAGATATATTGCAAGCAGGTGATGTTGGATATTTGTGCGCAAGTATAAAAAATGTTTCAGAAACAAGAGTGGGGGATACGATAACTGATGCAATTACGCCAGCACAAAAAGCACTCCCAGGCTATCAAACTGTTAAACCTGTTGTTTTCAGCGGTATTTTCTTGGTTGATGGTTCAAGATATGGCGATTTGAAAGACGCACTTGAAAAACTCAAATTAAATGATGCATCACTTACTTTCACGCCTGAAAATTCCATGGCACTTGGCTTCGGTTTTAGATGTGGTTTTTTAGGTTTGCTTCACATGGAAATTATAACGGAGCGTTTGGAAAGAGAGTTTAATTTAGACCTAATCACAACTGCGCCAGGAGTTTCTTATAATGTTTATAAAACTAATGGCGAAATGCTTGAAATTTCAAACCCTTCAATGCTGCCAAAGCCAACTGATATTGACCATATCGAAGAACCAATGGTCAAAATTCATGTTTTAACGCCACCAGAGTATGTCGGCGCGATTATGGATTTATGCCAAGATAAACGCGGTCAGTATTTGGATATGCAATATTTAGATAAATTTAGAGTTAGAATGGATTATAAATTACCGCTAAACGAAATGATTTATGATTTTTTTGATAGCCTAAAATCTCGCACTCGCGGTTATGCAAGTTTGGATTATGAATTTATCGGATTTGAAACAAGCGACCTTGTTAAATTGGATATCTTACTCAATGGTGAAATTTGTGATGCACTAAGTTTAATTGTTCACAAAGATAAAGCATATTCGCGCGGCAGAGCGATTGCTGAAAAACTTAAAGAAGTTATTCCAAGACAACTTTTTGAAATTCCAATTCAAGCATCAATCGGAAATAAAGTCATTGCCAGAGAAACAGTTAAAGCAATGAGAAAAGATGTTTTGGCAAAATGCTATGGTGGAGATATTTCAAGAAAGAGAAAACTGCTTGAAAAACAAAAAGCGGGCAAGAAAAAAATGCGTCAAATTGGCTCTGTCGAGTTGCCAAGCGAAGCATTCATGTCAATTTTAAAAATAGATGAAGATTAAGGTTAAACGATGAAGATTTTCCCAGATGTAATTACAACTAGTTATATAATATCTCAAGTTTTGGGATTTGTTTCGCTAATTATATTATGTGTGGGATACTTTTTAAACAAAGATAAATTGCTTTTCACGCAAATTTTAGGCAATGGCATTAATGCAGTTGCTTATTTCTTGTTGTTATCTTTTGTGGGCGGAATTGGGTCAATTTTGTGCACAATAAGATGCTTAATTTTTTATTTGTATGACAAGAAAAATAAGAAAATTCCAACCAATGTTTTCTGTTTAATTATATTAACTTTTGTCGCTTGCGTTTGCATAACATGGCAAGGTTATTACGACATATTTTTGATTTCTTGCTATTTGTTATTTACAATCAGTTTGATGTTTAAAGATGAACTTTTAATAAAAATTTTACTTGTTGTTGCTCTTGTGCTTAGCATAACATACAATGTAATAATCATGAATGTTTTTGGTTATATAAGAAACGGAACTGAACTTGTCTCTGTGATTGTTGCTATCGTTGAAATTTTGGTGAAAAGGAAAAAGATGAAGCATGAATGACTATTCAATTTATGTTCATATTCCATTTTGTTGCAGTAAATGTTATTATTGCGATTTTTGTTCGTTCGTTGATAATCAAAAAAATATAGATAATTATTTTGTTTTATCCGTTATTACTTCAGTACTTACTATAATATGTGGTATTGTTCTAATTATTAATCCTAGTATATCTGCAGTTATGATTACTACGATGATTGGAATTGTCGTTTTAGTATATGCTGTATTTGATATAGTAGATGCTTTCATATTAAAACATAGGGTAAAAGAAATATCTAAATATTTTGAACAATTATTAAAATAGTACTTCGGTACTGTTTTTATTTAGTATTAATACTGATAAACTTAAACCCTAAGAACATAAACTTCAATTTTTTGTTTTCTATGTAAATATTTTGTAAAATCCACATTATTTTAATTAAAAATATTACTTTTATGATATCATTATTATAGGTGATTACATATATGAATAATGAAATAAGTAATGGTTGGATAGACATTATATCTAAAATGTATAAAGACTTACATAATTCAGAAAGAGTTTTGCATGTTTCAAAAGAATCTGATAAAAAAAGAGAAAGATTACTTAATTATTTTAGTAGATTAGAAGAAATACATAAGAGAGTATCCGAGAGTAAAAATAAATCTGATGAAAAGTTACTTAAAGGCTTCTATTACGATTTATATGTAATAAAACCTGAAAACATACCTGAATCCTATTTTCAAAATCAAGTTAAACTTGCTAGGGAAAGAGGATATGGTAATATTAGACTAACTAATGAAGATAGAAAAAGAATGACTGTTCAAGTTATCGAAGACCAAAAACATTCTTTAGATAAGTGGATAGAATATTTTTTATATGATGAAGAAAGTAAATCTTATGAAATGTGGGAAAAATACTGGGTAT
>URWY01000013.1 GCA_900551705.1 uncultured Bacillota bacterium
AAGCCACAGGTACATTGAGCATGGATCAAGGTATCATCATTGACTACAAAGGTTTCAACGGAAGTGAAACCGGTGCAACTTGGGAAAGGGGAACAACCTTTGAACTATTCTCAACAAAAGCAGGGGAAGTTCAACCAGGTGCGCATATAAAAGTCAATGCAGCAAGCATAAAAGCAAACGCAGAATCTGTTAACTTTTATGCAAGAGTAAGACTTGAATACAAGTTTTACAATGGGGACACAGAAGTAACCCTTGAAGACCCAACAGTATTGATTAAAACATCAAACTTATTCGGTTCAAACTGGGAATTTTCAAGCATGGCAGCCCCAAAAGACTACTACTATTATGTAGAAAACGGCACAACAACATTCAAAACAATGGTAGCAGGTGCAGACTTTGTTGAACTTATTCAAAGCAACGCCGAATTCATCATTGAAGGCGAAGGTTTTAAAGGTTCTAACGACCTTGAAGGTGGCGGTTTTGTAGTTGACGAAACAACATCGATTAACAAGATTGTTGTAAATCTTGTTCTTGAAACACTCCAAGGCGATGCTGATCCAGCAACCGAAGGCTGGAAATTCGCTACACCAGTTAGATTTGCAGAAGCGACTGGTAAAATGGAAACAAGTGTAAACAAAACAGAAACAACAGAAGATTTGAATGTATCAGTTGCAGGAGCAACAGAAGTTCCAATCAACGAAGTTGTATTCCCTTATGACACCAACACAACACTCAAGTTTGACTCAAACAATGTTGAGTATATTACTTTGACTTATGACAAAGGTGAGCCAGACATTTTTAACGCAGAAAACTACGAAGTTGCAGAAAACACATTTAAAGTGAACGCAAAATCTTCAAAAGGCACAGTCACTGGTTATACGGTTGGACTTTGGAGTGATAGTGAGTACACTGGATTTACTTATTCGACAAAGGGATTTAATCAAGATATGTCACAATATAATATTGAAGGTGGTATTGCTGTTGTAGGATATTTTGGCGATGCGACTGAAATTACCTTACCTGCTAGTACAAAAGTTAGAAGCAGAGATTTTAAGATTGAACTTAAATATCAGAGTTATGATGAGTTTGAAAATAATTTTTATACAAATCTAGGCTCATTGCAATATCCTGTAAAAATAGCTAATAATAAATTTGAAAATATAGCAGATGTATATGCTTGGATGGGTAGCCTTAATAAAAGTACATTTATGTCTGACTATCCTAGTCCTATGATTATAACTTATGAAACTTATTGCGATGCAACTGGTTTAATAGGTACAAATAAAAATATTATTGAAATTGGAGTAGGTGCTTTTTATGGGAAAAATATCACTTCTTTATCATTGTCAAGCGATATTAAAAAAATTAATTTTTATGCCTTACAAGATTGTATTAATTTAACTTCAATTAATATTAATAATGTAACATTCATTGGTAATGGAGCATTTAGTGGGTGTTCTAACTTAACCACCACAATCAGTGAAGGTTGGGTTAAAATTGAAAATGGCTCGGCTGTTGATGCAAGCACATTGTTAAAAGACATTGATTACGATATTAAAAGAGCGTAAATAAGCAAAACCGGAAAATAAAAAACTCTCTCGGATGAGAGAGTTTTTTATGAAATGTTAAAGATTATTGGCGTTTGGGAATACAAACTGGAAATGTAATATTCGTTGTTGCTACAAGCGCGGATTGTGATTGAATATTGATTTGGTTGCAAATTAAATTCTTCTTTCAAACTTGATAGCGTGATGCTTTGCATTCCGTCTGGCGAATTGGTTGCGTTTACGACTTTTGATATTGTTCTATCATTTGATGTGATGACAAGTTCGTAATAATCTGCATGATTTACGCTTTGCCAAATGAAAGAGCCGTTTTTTCTTGAAAGTTCGGTTTGATTGAGTGTCAATTTCCTAACAAAATTTGTTGGGCTAGATTTCAGACTATTATTTTGCGTTTCTTGTGCGATAGCGTAACAATTAACTGAATACACGCCAGCATAGTCGAACGAAGATTTTAAAGAACTTGATGCGCCGTTAAAATCTAACATTAAAACATTGGTTTCGTTTTCAAAAGTTAAAGTTTTGGCTGGTGAACTTGGAATGGAAATTTCAAAGATGTATTTAATTGCGCCGTCTATTTTTGAAGTTTGAATGACAATTAAATTTTCGCTTTCAACGACTTGCGGTTGTGAAGGCGTTTTAAGTTGGGTTGGTTTATCAAATTTTAAAACGGCGATAGGAATGACAATCGCTGCGATAACTACGATTGCCACTGCCAAGCATATTAAAATTATTTTGCTTTTTTTGCTCAAAATTAACTCCTAATTAAAAGTATTATAAATAATAATATTATTTTTTGCAAATATTTTTAAATATAATTAAAAAAATTCAATTTATTTTATTTTAAATTGAATTTTTTTTATTTTACGCTATTTTTGCGAATGGTTTGAAGTCCTTTCTTGTTTCGCTTTCTAGCGGTTTAATTTTTGCGATAGGGTTTGCAATGCCGCCATTGCCATAGACGTACCCATTGCCGTAGGCGCCGTTGTTTACGCCGTTGCCGACTGGCAATTTATATGTGTCGGTGTTGCGGTAAGGGTTGGTAACGCCATTTTCATAGTTGTGATAGCCGTAGCCATTTGAGATTACATTGTTGTTATAACCAATTCCGTTTGGCATGCCGTTGATGCCAACACCAGGTGCGACTCCAATTCCGTTAATTCCAGCAGGATTGCCATACACGCCGTTATTCATAGTGTTAGCGTTGTTTGGCAAGTTGTTAGTTTGATTGATATTTTCCGTGTTTGGTTGTTGGTTATTTTGCGTTTCATTGTTTGCGTTTTCGTTATTGTTGTTGCTATCGTTTTTGTTTTCGTCAACGATTTGTTCTTTGTCGTCTTGGTCTTGGTTGTTATTATTTGGTCTATTATTCAAACCGAAGCCGATATTTGGTTTTATTGTTTGTTCTTTGAATGTGTCAAGGTTGTGTTTTGGTAAATCTTGAACGTTTAAGTTTTTATTTCCGAAATCATTTATTTTTTTTGTTTTTTCTTCTAATTTATTATTTTCAACATTTTTTATTGAATTTTCTTGATTTTTTTGTGAATTTTCGTTTATTTTTTCGTTATTTTCAGTATTTTCTTCATTTATTACAATTTTATTTTCGTCATTTTCTATTGGCATTGGAAGAATTTGTGGGAAATTTTCCTTTTTATTTTCTTCAATATTTTTTTCAATATTTAATGCTTCGTCAATATTATCATTTTCGCAGACGCCAGTTATTGTGCATCTAAGTTGTGTTAAAATTGACAAAATGTTTGAATAGCAGGAAATTCTTTCGTCAAGGCAGTTGATTAGTTTTACATACTTTGAAGAAATTTGTTCGATTTTTGCGCTTGGGTTGATGTTCATTGTTTTAACAGCATTGCAACTTGTTTGGACATCATTTCTTGTATTGTTCAAGATATTTGTGTATTTGTTCAATTTTGATAAACAGTCGTTACAAGTTTGAACTTGTTCTTTGTTGAGTTGAATTTGTTTTTTCTTTAATTGTTTGCAAAGTTCGCTTAGCATATCGCAATTTTCAAGAATGCAGGACTTTAAACAGCCGCAATCTTTGTTGGCGCTGCAAGCATCGTTCATCATTAAATACAAATCTTCAATTTTTGAAAAATAGTTTGTTAAACCTGAGTTGTTATAGTCAGCTGTTGAAATACGCTTTGGAACATATTCGCCATTTGTAAGTCTTCTAGGTGGCTTTCTGGTTGGTGAAATTGAGTTTTCAACTGTTTTATTAGCAACTTTTTCAAATTTGTTTTGTGCACTTACTGATTGAGTGCCGTCTTTAACAATTTGAGTGTTTGCGTTTGGTTTTGGCATTTTTTCAATTCTTGGATAATCGTATTTCTTTATATGATTTACTCTATTTGTTTTAGTTTCTTCTTTATTTATTTCATTATTTGTGTTTGTTTCTTGATTTTCAACTGTGTTTTGATTTTCATTCGTTTGTAATTTTTGATTATCAGTTGTTTGCAATTCTTTCATGATGATGTCGTCATCAGACAACTCTTTTGTTCTTTCAAGCAAACTGCTAAGTTTGTTGACATTTGTTTCTATGTTGTTTGCAAGCATGTTTTTGCTATTTTCGCAACCAGCAAAAGTTAGCCCGACAAATACAACAAGTAAAAGTGCAATAATTTTTTTCATATATCCTCCGATTAATACAAAATTATTTTGTTTTGATTTGCCAGAAATATTCATTTTTTAATTTGCTTGAAAAATTTTTTGATAATTTTTTGTTGCTTGCACAAGTTATATTTGAAATTTTAAATTTGGAGAAAAGACTATGGAAATGCAAGAACGAAACAAAAGATATAATGACTATGTAAATGCGAGAATACCAAAAACTCACGCTTGGCCAACACTTCTTAGAGCGTTTTGGGTTGGCGGTGTGATTTGTATGATTGGACAAGGAATTACAGACGGACTCGCTGCGATTTTTCCAGCGATGCCAAAACTCGCTATTGCTTCTTATACTTCAATCATATTGGTTTTTATCGCGTCATTTTTAACTGGAATTGGCGTTTATGACCGAATTGGAGCGTATGCTGGCGGCGGTTCGATTGTGCCTATCACAGGATTTTCTAACTCAATTACAAGTCCTGCAATGGAATTTAGAAGTGAAGGCTTGATTTTTGGTTTGTGCGTAAAAATGTTTACGATTGCTGGACCAGTTATTGTTATCGGCGTGCTTGCCAGCGCCATTGTGGGTTTTATCTATTTGTTTATATAAGGGGAAAGTATGGGAAAGGAAAAGAAAAATCAGACTATCAAATTTAAAAATCCGCCAAAAATAATTGGAAATTATTCTATTGTTGGCCCAAAGGAAGGCGAAGGCACTTTTAAAGATTATTTTGATTATGTTGTTCAAAATGATAACTTTGGCGAAGACACATACGAAAAAGCAGAAAGGAAAATGCTTGAACACGCTATCATGGGGGCTGCCGATAAAGCAGGCATATCCACAAAAGACATTGATGTTTTGTTGTGTGGTGACTTGCTTAACCAAATTATCTCGTCAAGTTATGCTGCTAGGTCATTTGACCTTTGTTATTTAGGTGTTTTTGGGGCTTGCTCGACAATGGCTTTATCGCTAGCTATGGGCTCTGCATTTATTGATGCTGGACATTTTCAAAATATTGCTTGTGCAACATCAAGTCACTTTTCAAGTGCAGAAAGACAATTTAGATATCCGCTTGAACTTGGCAATCAAAGACCTCCAACAGCGCAATGGACTGCCACTGCAGCGGGTTGTTCAATTATTTCATCAGAAGGTGACGGCCCAATTATTACTTCGGCAACATTTGGCAAGGTTATTGATTTTGATATTTGCGATGTCAACAATATGGGAGCAGCAATGGCACCAGCGGCGATGTCAACTATGCTTGCTCATTTTAGAGATACTAACACAACGCCAGACGACTACGATTTGATTGTAACGGGCGACCTTGGAAAACTTGGTTCGGAAATACTTATTGATTTAATGGAAGAAGAAGGCATAAAACTTGGAATTAATTATTGTGATTGCGGTCAAATGATGTTTAAGCACGACCAAAATGTATTTATGGGCGGTTCTGGCTGTGGTTGCAGCGCTTCCGTTTTAAACTCATTCATTTTAAGAAAAATTCGCGAAGGTGTTTATAAAAAAGTATTATTCATGGCAACTGGTGCATTGCTTAGTCCAACATCTTGCCAACAAGGCGAAAGCATTCCAGGCGTGGCACACGCAGTTGTGATTGAAAAGGGGGAATAATATGGAGTATTTTTTAACATATTTATATGTTTTTTTAGTAGGCGGTTTTATATGTATGCTAGGTCAAGTTTTGGTTATCAGGACGCAAATGACAACCGCTAGAATTTTGGTAACTTTCGTTATTCTTGGCGTATTTTTGGAGGCAATTGGTGTTTATGATTACATCTTTGAATTTGCCAAAGCGGGAATATCCGTGCCGATAGTCGGATTTGGTGCAAGTTTAGCAAAAGGCGCAATTTCAGCCGTTCATTCACGCGGCATACTTGGAATTTTCACTGGCGGACTTGAAGCAACAGCAGGCGGTATTGCCGCAGCGGTTATATTTGCTTTCATCTTTGCATTGATTTTCCGTCCAAAAACAAAGAAAAGTTAATTTAATTGCATAATCAATTTGAATTTGATAAAATATAAACATAATGGAACTCGAAATAATAAAAGCACTTCAAAGTATAGGAAATGACGCATTGGACATCGTGTGCAAGTCTATTTCTTATCTCGCAAGTTATTTGGGGTTCTTTTTTTGGCTTGTTGTAATTTTTATTTTCTTTAAAAAATCCTACGCCGTTTGCTTTGGCGTCACTTATGGCATAAGTGTTGGGTTCAATTATGCCATAAAAGCGATAGTAAACAGGCCAAGACCTTATGTTGTGGACACAAGCATAATAAATAAATTGAACGCGGTTGGGCAGTCATTTCCAAGCGGACACACGCTGTCAGCAACAATCATTTGTTTTTTCCTTTCTTATTGGATTAACGAAAAAGTTCAAAGCAAGTGGCTAAAATATTCACTTATCACATTGCTGGTTTTGTTCTTGTTATCGGTTATTTTTTCAAGAATGTATTTAGGTCAACATTATTTAACAGACACTATCGCTGGTTTAGTTTTAGGTGCTTGTTATTCAATTATTGGACTTTTTGCATATAAAAAATATGAAAATAGAAAGAAAAACAACGATAAAAAGGGCAAAAATGATGGAAATAAATAGCATTATTGAGAAAAAAGAAAACAATTTAGAAAATTCTTTTGATGAAATACAATTTATGGTTATGGGTTTTGTTAACGGCAAAATTTCAAAGGAAGACATGACAAGATATATAAAAGCGATTTTTGAAAACTTCATGTCGCATCAAGAAATTTT
Source organism: uncultured Bacillota bacterium (assembly GCA_900551705.1). Classification (GTDB taxonomy): domain Bacteria; phylum Bacillota; class Clostridia; order Christensenellales; family UBA1242; genus UMGS687. The sequence continues at coordinate 6,954 of URWY01000013.1, forward strand.
TGATTTAACTAGCGTCATGACCAACTCTGGCGACATATTAAAGTTTGACCCAAATGATGGCGTTTTTGCAGATAAACATTCAACAGGTGGAGTTTCGGACAGCACAACTTTGATTATCGCACCAATAATTGCGTTATCTGGAATTAAGTTCATGAAAATGAGCGGAAGAAAACTCGGACATACTGGCGGAACGATTGATAAAATTGAGCAATTTAAAGGGTTCAATACCAATTTAACATTGCAACAAGCAAAGCAGGTTGTTAGGTCGCATGGGGCTTGTATAATCGCTCAAACTGCCGACCTTGCGCCAGCAGATAAGTACATATATAAATTGCGTGACGAAACTGGCTATGTTATGAGTTTGCCGCTTATTGCATCATCTGTTATGAGCAAAAAACTGGCTTGCGGCAGTGATGTAATTGTTCTTGATGTTAAATGTGGTAATGGCGCTTTTATGAAAAATATTGACGAGGCAACCGCTCTTGCAAAAATAATGGTTGAAATTGGTAAAAATGCAGGTAAAAAAATTTCTGCTGTTGTTAGCGACATGAACCAACCGCTTGGGCATAATGTTGGTAGTTATTTGGAAACAATCGAGGCAATAGAAGTTTTGGAAGGTAAAAATGGAAGACTTAGTGATTTATCAATTATTTTAGCAAGCAAAATTATTGAATTTGGCAAAAACATTTCTTTTGAAGATGCAAAAAACGAAACATTAGAATATCTAAATTCTGGCAAGGCGCTTCAAAAATTGAAAGACATCATTTCAGCACAAGGCGGCGATTTAAGTTTGTTTGATAAAAATTATAGAGAGCATTCGCTGCAAAATAAGGTTGAAATACTTTCCGACCGCGATGGAATAATTTCAAATATTGACTGCACAAAACTTGGATTTTTGTGTAGAGATTATTGCAAAATCGAAACAAACAAAGGTCTTACTCTTCACAAAAGTTTGGGTGAAAGCATAAAAAGGGGTGAGAAGTTAATCACACTTTATGGCAAAGAAACCGATTTAGATTTTAAAAGCGTATTTGAAATTGACTATAACAAAGTGGAAACTAAACTGGTTTATGAGATAGTAAAATAAAATTGCCTATTGACATATTTTAAATGTATGTTACAATGAAATTGATTACAAAAGTGAAATCCGTTTAAAGGAGAAATAATATGTCAAAAAAATATAATAGCAAGAAAAATATAGTTCTAGGAAATGTTTTAAAAACAGACTTTGCTAATTATGTTAAGCATAAAAGGACATATAACAACACTCAAAGCGATTGGGTAGATAAAGAAGAATTAAAATCAAAAGACGAAAAAAATTACGATTTGTTAAAATTCGCTTTTGAAGGCAATAAGAAAATGATGAAAATTGCATTGACAACAGGAGTTGGTGCAGACATCAATACAGTAGATAGCAATGGAAATAACGCTTTAATGCTCGCAGTTTATTCAGGTGATGTTGACGCAGTTAAATTTTTGCTCAATTTCCATAAAGACGAAAAGTCGAATATTTTAAGTGATGTAACTCCAATAGACTTAACTCATTTTAATAAAGATTTGTTGTCGCCATTGCATTTGGCGGTTCATTTGAACAATATTCATATTGTCAAAGCACTTTTAGATGCTGGTTTAGATGCAAATATTTTAGGAAAATACAAAGAAACTCCACTTATGTATGCAACTCGCGCTAACAACGCAGAGATGATAGACATTTTGTTGCATCATAACAAAGAAAACACAGCAAATATAAATCAAAGAAATAGAGAAGGTTTAACGCCATTAATGCTTGCTGCTCAAAATAAAGATAGGGTTGAATCATTCTATACACTTTTAAAATCTGGTGCAGAAATAATGATGAAAGATTATGAAGGCAGAAACGCATTTATGCACGCTGCGAATAATAATTGCTCACATTATATGGACACACTTATCAAAAGAGCGGATAATAATATGCTTAACATGGTCAACACTCAGGACAAAAACGGTGTTTCAACAATGATGATTGTTGCAAAACGCGGAAACAGGCAAGCACTTAGAGTTTTAATCTCTCGCGGTGCAAATGTATTTTTAAAAGACAACCATGGCAAAACTGCACTCGACTATGCAATAAAAGCAGAAAATCCAACTTGCAAAGAAATTTTGGTAAAAACATACAAAATTTACGAAAATTCAAAAGAAATTCAGGACGAATTGCAAAGAGAAAAATTCTTGGAAAATAATCTTGGAGAATTTGGAAAGCAAAATCGTGTTCAAAATTCATGCATAAAATAATCGCTGATTAAAGCGATTTTTTATTAAATTCTCTTGTAATTTAGCAAAATATAATGTATTATTTTTGTTGATTGCAGAGATGTCAGAGTGGTCGAATGTGCTGGTCTCGAAAACCGGTATACCGCAAGGTATCGAGGGTTCAAATCCCTCTCTCTGCGCCAAGAAAAAAAGAGAGTGCGTTAGCATTCTCTCTTTTTTTTCTGCGTGTGCTGTAATGCAATATGTTTCAAAAATCGACGCTAGTATTCGCGGTAGCACGACAAATTTTAAATTGTCGGGCTTTTGGCTCGATTTTTTTTGCAAAAAAATACATCGCTCTTTCGCCCGCAATTTCCTTTGATTTTTGGTTTTTAGATGTATATGTTGGATTTTAACCCATTTATAAACTTTATTGGGTTATTTTTGTTAAAAAACAAAAAAATTTTGTGGTTATGTGGTATTATCCTTATAGGGATAATTTCAACTATTATTTTTAATAAAATTGAAAGTCAAAATTTGGGGAGTGCAAAATGAGATATATTATATTACTTCGTGGGATAAATATTAGCGGCAAGAATAAAATAGCAATGCCAATGTTAAAAACTATATTGGAAGAATATGGGTTTAAAAATGTAACTACTTGTTTGAATAGTGGTAATGTTATTCTTGAATGCGAAATTTCAAGCAAAGAAAAATTGGCACAAAAGATTTTTGATATTATAAAAGAAAAATTTCAACTTGAAATTCCAGTTTTTGTCACAACAGAATTGGAACTTAAAGATGTGTTAGATAACAGCCCTGATTGGTGGGATACAAATGACAAAAATATTTACAACAACTTGATTTTTATTATTTCGCCTACAAATTATGATGAAATTTATAACACGATTGGAGAACCAAGTAAAAATATTGATGTTATTGCAGAATACAAAAACCATGTATTTTGGTCTTTTGATTTAAAAAATTATAAAAAGTCAAATTGGTGGATAAAAACTGCAAGTTCTAACATTAAAGACAAAATTACAATCAGGACTGCAAATACAATAAAAAAAGTGTTGGCAATGTGTAAAAAATAGTATTATCAAATTATTTTTATAAAATATTTTGAAAAAGAGAAATCATATAATATAATCAACTTATTAAAAATTGAATTAAGTTTTAAGAGGGCATAATGGAAAGAAAAAAGTTTAATCGTGGCACTATAAAGGGTGGTTTAATTAGAATTATTATTTCAGTTGTAGCAATAATTATTGCTGTTATTGTTTTAACAACTGCACTTAAATCTTGGGATCCAGAAAATAATGGTGGTGGCATTTTCATGTGCGTGATTTCTTCAATAATGTTTATTGCTGGTTTAAGTTTTATCTTAGACGGAGTTTTAATGATTATAAATGGCAAAAAATCTCTTGAAGTTTTGCATAAAGGTCATGCGGAGAGCGGCAGAATACTTGATTTAACTGCAACTGAAGTTACAGAAACTAACAATGGTTGTGTATCTCATTACATGGTATATAATTTAAAATTTGAATACACTGACGATGAAGGCAAATTATGTGAAAGTCAAGAACAAGTAAGTGAAAAGAATTATAACAAATTGCAAGAAATGCAACTCGTTCCTATTCTTGTTTATGGCGAGCGTGCCATTTTTGATAGAAAAAGATTTGACAATGAAAATTTCAAAAAAGATGGAAATCAAGATAAATAGAAGGAATTGGTTATACGATTGGAATTTATACAGGCGAGTGCTTGCGATGGAGAACTGAGTTCTCCATTATTTTTTTGTAAACAAAAAAATTGCGAGTGCTGCTCGCACGCAAGCACGGTGTGTGTATACGATGTGCATATCTCATTTTTAAAAGCCGTTATGATATGTAATAATTATTGTAAAAATAAAAACCCATATATTATCAAATTATTTTGATTTTGCTTGAATTTGTGGTATATAAAAGTTATATGGTAGTTAATGACTCAGAAAAAATTAAAATTTTAGACTTTATTGCTTGTTGTGACGATTTCACAAACGGCAAGTTTTTGCTTGTGGATAGTAAGATAAACAACTTGTTAAAAAAGATTGGTGAAAGCGATGCACTTTATAATTTGTTTCAAGAAGTTTTAACGAATTACAATTTTGAAAAAGAATTTTCGCATGCGCAATTAAAATTTATTGGCAAACCAGCAAAGTTTGAAATGCCAACAGAACCTTATAAAATTTTGCCACTTGTGTTCTGTATGCTTGTTAAAATCCAAGATAAAAGTTTAGATTTTCCAACATTTTTGAAAACATATTTTGCTGGCGAAAATGATGAACTTTTTGAATTTTCAAAACAAGTTATTGTGCCATTTAGAAATATTGTTGCAGCAGTGTTTGAAGTTCCTGTTGACAGCAAAGTTGAATTTGCTAAAATAAATAATGAAAGCAGTGCGCAAGCAAAGTTAAACTTGCCTAAAAAAGAAATGCCAAATCAAAAGGAAGAAGACATGGAAAAAGAATTTGAAATTGCAGAGAACGAAGAAGTCGAATACGAAGAAGTAGACCTAACAAAATATTTTGAAGAAATCAAAAAATTAATTAATGATATGATGACAGAAATTGATTATATGCATCGTTTGAAAAAAGAAATCAAAGAAGACGCATATATGATTTTAGATGCAATGATTGCTGCATGCGATATGCAAGATTTAAAAATTTTAAACGGCTTGATTGCTGGTTTTGAATATGTTGCACCATCAATTAAAAACATTAAATTTTTATATAAAGAACTAAAAAAAGTTTTGCTTGATATGTATGAAGAATTAGTTTAAAAAAATCGCCAAACGGCGATTTTTTTAATATTCTGCAAGTGTGGCAATTCCAACTGAACCAATTCCAACATGAACTCCAAACATAGGGCTAACTGCAAATTTTTCAATTTTTATGTTTGGGAATTTTGCAGCAAGTTTGTTGTATAACATTGGCAAGTTTGTTTCTTCATAAATGAAACAGGCTGCCATTTTTTTGATTTTCTTAGGGAGCATTGCAATTGCGTCAACTATTGCTTTTCCAAGGCCTAATGTTTTTTTAGTAACAGAGATTTCGTTATTTTTGAAAAGGAAGATTGGTTTAATTCTTAAAACATCTAAAATTGTTGCTGAGAGTTTGCCAATTCTGCCACCGCGTTTTAGATATTCCATTGTTGAAGGAACAAATTGAATTTGCAAATTTTCTTTAATTTTTGGTGCAATTTCTACAAGCTCTTCAAAAGTTTTGCCTTCTTTGGCGAGTTCCATCATTTCTTCAAGCATCATAACTGAGCAAGCGCAAACAGCACCAGTGTCTATTGCTTTGATTTTTTTTCCTTCAAAACTTGAAGCGGCGATTGTTGCAGAGTTGATTGTGCCTGAAAGGTATTCTGCAATTGTTAAAATGAATATTTCTGCGTTTTTGTCTTCGCTATAAATTTCTTCAATAGCGTCACTGAACGCTTGTGGGTTTGGTTGGCTTGATGATGGAAAATTTTTTGAATTTTTAATTTTTTCATAAAAAGGTGCCCATTCGTCTTGAAAACCTTCTTCAACTGTTTCGCCATCTAACATCATTTTAAGTTTGACAACTTTGATTTTATTTTGTTCGGCAAATTCTTTTGTGATCCCAAATGTGGAATCAACTATAAATCTAATCATTAAATACCTCGGAGTTTTATATTATTATATTTTCAATTGAAATTAATAATTACTAAGATAATAAATTAAAAGTTAGCAAATGTCAAACATTTGTTTTGACATTTAATAAATAATTTGTTAAAATACCAGCAGTTTGTTAAATAAAAAGGCAGAATTATGGAAGAAAAAATCAAAGAATTAAAAGAACTTGCTAAACAAGAAATTGAAAAGGTTACAAATCTTGAAGAATTAAACAATTACAGGCTTAAATTTTCGGGCAAACAAGGTTTGCTTACTGAAATTATGCGTGGAATGCGTGAAGTTGCTCAAGAAAAGAGAGCCGCTGTTGGCGCTCTTGTAAACGAAGTTAGAGCTTTCGTTGAAGGTGTTATTAAAAATCTTGAAGAAAAATTAAATGAAAAGAAACTTAACGAAAAATTGTCTAATGAAAAAATTGACATTACAGAGCCAAGTAAAGAAGGTGAATATGGCGCAATACACCCACTTTATAAAACTTTTAACAAGTTGATTGATGCTTGTGTTGAACTCGGATTTGAAGTTGTTACAGGTCCAGAAGTTGAAGTGGATAAATACAACTTTGAAAAATTGAATGTTCCAAAAGACCACCCAGCGCGCGATATGCAAGACACATTCTATATAACTGATGACATTTTGCTTAGAACTCAAACATCAAGTGTTCAAGCAAGAGTTATGGAAAATAAAAAGCCACCAATCAAAATTGTCAGCCCAGGCAGAACATACAGGGTCGATAATGATGCAACTCACTCACCAGTTTTTCATCAATTTGAAGGATTGGTTGTTGATAAAAATGTTTCAATGTTAGACTTGAAAATGACATTAAATAAACTTATTAAAATTTTGTTTGGAGAGAACACAGAAACAAGGTTTAGACCATCATTCTTCCCATTTACAGAACCTAGCGTTGAAGTTGATGTCACTTGCCCATATTGCGGTGGCAGTGGTTGCAATTTGTGCAAACACACAGGTTTTATTGAACTTTTAGGTGCAGGAATGGTTAATCCAAAAGTCCTTGACGGTTGTGGAATAGATTCAAAAGTTTATTCAGGATTTGCATTTGGTCAAGGTGTTGATAGGCTTTGCATGGTCATGGATAAAATTCCAGATATGAGAATGCTTTTTGAAAATGATATGCGTTTCTTAAATCAAGTTAAATAGTTTTAGTTATTGGAGAAGAAAATGAAAATTTCATTAAATTGGTTAAATGATTATATAGATTTAGAACAAATAAAAGTTCCAAATTCAGATGGCACTAAAAAACAACTTGCCGAATATATTGCAGATAAATTGACAGGCGTTGGTTTCGAAGTTGAAGAAATTATCAATCTTGGCTATCACTTAGAGCATGTTGTGGTTGGTAAAATTGAGAAAATTGAAAAACACCCAGAAGCAGACAGATTGTATGTATGTCAAGTAAATATTGGCGAAAAAAATGTTCAAATTATAACAAGTGCAACAAATATCAGCGAAGGCGATTTTGTTCCTGTTTCACTCGAAGGCGCACACCTTGCAAACGGAATAGACATTAAAAAGTCAAAGATGCGTGGTGTTGTTTCGGAAGGTATGTTTTGTTCTGGCGAAGAACTTGGAATTACAGATAATATGTATGAAGGTGCATCAATCAATGGTATTTTAATATTTAAAGATAATTTCACAGCAGGCACGCCAGTTGCCAAAGCATTGATGTTAGACGACTATGTTTTAGATGTTGCAATAACTGCAAATAGACCAGATTGTATGAGCGTTCTTGGAATTGCAAGAGAGGTTAGTGCGATATTTGCGATTCCAGTTAAAAAACAAAAATTTACTTACACTTGCCAAAATAAAAAAGTTGAAGATTTTGTTTCTGTCGAAATTAAAGATTATGAACTTTGCCCAAGATATATTGCAACAGCAGTTGAAAATATTAAAATTGAAAAAAGTCCACTTTGGATGAGAGCAAGGCTCTTTGCCGTTGGTATTCATGCAATCAATAATATTGTTGATATAACAAATTATGTCTTAACTGAAATTGGGCAACCAATGCACGCTTTTGACCAAAAATATTTAAGCGGAAATAAAATTGTTGTTAGACGCGCAGAAAATGGCGAAAAAATTGCAGTTTTGAATGGAAATACTTATGAATTAAATTCAAACAACTTGGTTATTGCAGACGCAGAAAAACCTTGTGTTATCGCAGGTGTTATTGGCGGACTTAATTCTTGCATATCTGACGAAACAACAACCACCGTTTTTGAAGCAGCAGCATTTGAAAGAGCGCAAATCAGAAAAACAAGCAGAGCAATTGGTGTTAGAACAGATTCTTCTGCGAGATTTGAAAAAGGTGTTGACCTTGCAAGCCCAATGTTAGGTATGCAAAGAGCACTCTCTTTGGTTGAAGAATTAAAATGTGGTGATATTGTGCAAGGAATGATAGATTGCAAACAAGCATCAGTTGAAAACAAGAAAATTGTTGTATCAAAACATGATATTGATAAAATTCTTGGAATAACTGTTAAAGAAGAAGATATTAAAACAATTTTAAACGGACTCGGCATTGAAATTGAGTTTGATGGAGATAGTTTAACACTTGAAGTTCCACCTTATAGATTTGATATTGAAAACGCTAATGATGTTGCGGAAGAAATTATCAGAATGTATGGCTACGATGTTTACAATTCAATTGAAGCACCTTTGTTTGAAAATTTAACAATCACACAAGGTAAACACAACGATATTTTAGATTTGCAAAGAAAATTTAAAGAATTTTTAGTAACAAGAAATTTCAACGAAATTTTAAGTTATTCATTAGTCCCAGAAAGTGCTGTTAAAAATCTTCAACTTGTTGATTTCCCAGAAAATTCACCAATCAAACTTGCAAATCCAATAAGTGAAGAACTTGGCACGCTTAGAACAACAATGGCTCATTCGTTGTTTAATAATGTTGCATACAATGTAAAGAGAAATAATCACGACTTTAAAACAATGGAAGCAGGAAGAGTTTATCTTGCAAAAGAATTGCCATTAAAAGAACAACCTATTGAAAAAAATATGTTTGCATTTTCAAGCGTATGCTCATCAGACGATTTCTTTACATTCAAAGGCTTAGTGGAAATCTTGTTGAAAGAATTCAATGTTAAATATACTTTGGAATATTCAACAAGGCCATATTTGCACCCAGGAATTAGCGCAGATGTAAAATTGGAAAACGGAGTTGTTTTAGCAAGTTTTGGTAAAGTTCATCCAAGGGTTGCATCAAACTATGAAATTCCTGAAAACACATATTTTGCTGAAATAAATTGCGATGAAATTGTTAAACTCAACGAAAAGGAATTTAAAGTTAAGAAAATTTCAAAATTCCCTATTGTTGAAAGAGATTTGGCATTGGTTGCAGATGAAAAAGTAACAGCTAAGGAAATTCAAACAATTATTGAACAAACAATGGGTAAAAATTTCTATTCATGCACTTTGTTTGATATTTATCGCGGTAAAAATCTTGAAGGCAAAAAGAGTTTGGCGTTCAACTTGAAATTTTTGAGTGACGAAAAAACCTTGACTGATGACGAAATTAACCATACAATTAATAAGATTTTGAAAAGACTTTCAGAAAATTTAAATGTAGTTTTGAGATAGATATGATATTTTTAGATAACGCAAGCACAACAAAAATTTGCGATGTAGCAAAAAAAATATTAATTGAAGAAGCAGATAATTACTTTAATGCATCTGCTTCTTATTCTGTTGCACTTGAAAACAAAAAGAAGATTGATAATGCCAAGAAAGAAATTTGTAATTGTTTAAATGTTGACTATAAAGAGAACTTAGTATTCACTGCGTCAGCAACAGAAGCAAACAATTTGGCAGTCTTTGGAAGTGCAAAAAAAAGTGATGAACAATATTTATTCTCATCGGGCGAACACCTTTGCGTTTATAACTGTGCAGAAGAATTGAAAAATCGCGGTTATAATGTGAAATTTATTCCACTTACAAGTGAAGGCGTTATAGACTTTGATGCACTTAAACAATTATTGGAATATCCAACAGCTTTTGTTTCTTGTATTCATGTTAGCAATGAAACTGGCGCAATAAATGATGTTGAAAAAATAGGCGAACTTGTTAAATCAAAATGGAAAAATGCAATTTTTCATTGCGATGGAGTTCAAGCATTTGGTAAAATTGATGTCAATTTAAGCAGAATGAAAAACATAGATTTATACACAATTTCGGCTCATAAAATTGGTGGGCCAAAAGGAATTGGTGCATTGTTTGTGAGAAATAAAGCGAAATTAAAACCTTATGTTTTTGGCGGCGGACAGGAATTTGGGCTGCGTTCTGGCACAGAAAACTTGCAGTCAATCTTGGCTTTTGCTGCCGCAAGCACTGAAAAATTCAAAAATTTGCAAAAAAATTACGATTTTGTAAGCAATTTATGCGAAACTTTCAAAAATGAAATCAAAAAGTGTAACGACAACAGAATTACAATCAACTCTGTAAATGCTTCGCCATATATTGTAAGCATTTCATTTGCAGGTGTTAAAGGAGAAACGCTTGTTAGAATGTGTGACGATGACGGCTTGCTAGTTGGAACAGGCAGTGCTTGTTCATCTAAAAAAGCAGCGTTGAATAGAATTTTGCTTGCAATGAACAAAAATAGGCAAGATATAGAAGGAGCTTTGCGCGTAAGTTTTTCTATAAACAACACAGTAGATGAGGTTATCAGTGCTGCAAAAATCTTGGTTGACAATTATCACAGATTAATTTCAATGCTTGCTTAAAATTTTTGAATAATTTTTTATTAAAATCTTAAACTAACTTTTGAATAAGAGTTAGTTTTTTTTCTAACTAAAAACGGAGGGACTATGAAAAAGTTATCAGTCACAATTTGCTTGCTACTTTGCTGCGTTTTAACGATAATTTCTTGTTTTGATTTCGGAAAGGTCAGTGCGGACGGCAGCGATTTACAAATTGACGCAAAATCTAGTTTGCTTATGGACTTCGATTCAGGCACAGTTTTATTTGAAGATAACGCTGACGAAAAAGTGCCGGTTGCAAGCATTGTTAAACTTATGACAGTTTTAATCACAATGGAAGAAATTGAAGCGGGCAACTTATCGCTTGATGAAAAACTTACAACAACTGAAAATGCTTCTGGCATGGGTGGTAGTCAAGTTTTCATTGACCCTTATGTTGAATACTCAATTGATGATATGCTTAAAAGCACAATTGTGGCATCAGCAAATGATGCGAGTGTTGCACTAGCCGAAAAAATTTCAGGGACAGAACAAACTTTTGTTTCAAGAATGAATAAGAGAGCACAAGAACTTGGACTTAAAGATACAGTTTATGTAAATGCTAGCGGACTTCCAGAACCTGGACAATATTCAACCGCTCGTGATGTTGCTAAACTTTTCAAAGAAGTTGTCAGCCATAAGTTGTATTTTGAATACAGCACAATTTGGATGGATCATTTAACACACCCATCAGGAAGAAAAACAGAAGTTGTAAACACGAACAAATTGATAAGATATTTCAAAGGTTGCGATGCTGGTAAAACTGGTTCAACAGATGAAGCAGGTTACTGCTTAGTTGCAACTGCCGAAAAAGGAAATATGCGTCTTGTATCAGTTGTGCTTGGAGCAACAACATCAACAGCAAGATTTAACGAAAGCTCAAAACTTTTAAATTATGGTTTCAGCAATTTTGAAAATAAACAAATTATTGATGTTTGCGAAAGTGTTGGCGAAATCAAACTTTTAAAGAGCAAGTGCGAAAGTATTAAAGCGTATGCAAAAGATAATTATTATGTTGTTGCAAGAAAAGGCGAGCAAGCAGAATTTGAATTTGAAGTTGAAATAATTGACAAAATCAAAGCGCCAGTTCATAGCGGCGATAAAGTTGGAGAGATAAAAATCATAAAAGATGGCGCAGTTATTGACCAGGTTGACATTGTAATTTTGGAAGATATTGAACCAATCAAATATGGAGATAGTTTAAAAGAAATCATTTCAAGATGGTAAAAACTAAAAAAAAGAAGCTAAAAAGCTTCTTTTTTTGTTAAATATTAAATATTTTTCACAACTTTTATAATTTATGAGATTTTAAATATTTTTCCAGGTTCAGTTGTTGCAACATCAATCTTTATATTAATTCCCTCTTGTATTCCAAGATTTCTAAGATAGTTGCAAACTTCTGTGTATGCTAAATCTGGTCTGTTGTTTTCCTTACTTAAATGAGATAGCACAACTTGTTTAACACCATTTTGCGCAAGATACGAAATCGCTTTTGCACTTTCAAGATTTGATAAATGGCCACGACTTGAAAAAATTCTGTTTTTTAACATTGCGGTATAGTTTGGGTTATTTTTTAGCATATCGACATTATGATTAGATTCAAGATAAACAAGTTGACTGCCAGATAGTTGTTTTAAAACATTTTCGTCAATTTTGCCAAGGTCGGTTGCGATGCTTATTTTATGGCTGTCACAAGTGAAGGAATAACCCACGCAACAAGATGAGTCATGTGGCACTTTAAAAGCGGTTACTGTTATATCTTTAATTGTGAAAGGACATTCAGAAAAACTCCATTTTTGAGTTGATTCAAGCCGTGAAATTTTATTGTTAATTGCGTTCCAGCCATCAATATGTGCGTAAACTTTTGTTTTAAATTTGCTTGCAAAAACATCAAGCCCTTTGATATGGTCTGAGTGCTCGTGAGTGATTAAAATTGCATCAATTTGGTCGCCTGAAACACCAAGTAGTGCGAGTCTTTTTTCTGTTTCTTTACAAGACAAACCAATGTCAACTAAAATTTTGGCATTTTCGCTTTCAATATATGTTAAATTGCCGTCACTGCCGGAAGATAGATTAACCGCTCGCATATCTTATATAATATCAAAAAATTACAAAAAATACAATATTACTTTTGCATTTTTGCAAAATAAATTATATAATATTTTTGTTAAGGAGTTATTTTGCATACATTATTAACAAATCCAGGGTTCTATATTTTTAATCTTCATGTTGCATGGTATGGTGTGTTAATCGCAACAGGTATGCTTGTTGCAATTTTGTTCTGCCTATTTTTTGCAAAAAAACGCGGGGTAAAGTCGGACGATTTCATTTTGGTTGCACTTCTTGCTATTCCTTTATCTGTGATTGGTGCAAGAATATATTATATCGCATTTTCTGGCAGAGCATGGTCATTTGCCGAAGCCATTAAAATTTGGGAAGGTGGCATGGCAATTTACGGCGGCGTAATTGGCGGTGCAATTGGTGTGCTTATTGCGGCACTTATAAAAAAGAAAAACTTTTTTGATTATGCCGATGTTATTGCACCAGGTTTGATTATCGCACAAAGCATTGGTAGATGGGGCAATTTTATCAATCAAGAAGCATTTGGCTGGGCTGTTGATAACCCTGCTTTGCAAGGTTTTCCATTTTCGGTGTATATTGAACATTGCGTGCAAGAAGGCTGCACTTGTGGTGGAAGTGGTTGGCATTTAGCAACTTTCTTTTTTGAAAGTTATTTAAATTTTGTTGGCTTTTTTATTTTGCTGTTATTACTTTTATATTGCAAAAAACGCGGGACTGTTGTTGCTGATTATTTTATTTGGTATGGAATTGTCAGGGCGATTGTTGAAACATTCAGAACAGATGCCTTATTTATAGGACACACAACGCTTAGAGTGTCACAACTTTTGAGCATAATTTTAATATTTGTTGGTCTTTTAATGTTGTTTTATATCTATTTAATTCCAAAAATTATAGAAAAACGCAAGAAAAAACGCTTGAATAATTGACAAACGCAAAATTATTTGTTAATCTATTCAAGATTTTAAAGGTGGGTAGTTCAATTGGTAGAGCAGCGGTCTCCAAAACCGCCTGTTGCAGGTTCGAGTCCTGTCCCGCCTGCCAAAAAATCAAATTTACAACTTTTTGCATTGCATTAAGTTGTTTTTTTATATTTATTTTTTATGTTTTCAATAAAAATTTTGTATTGTTTTCAAACAAGTTGCATCTTGACGCTCATTTTTTTTGTGGTATAATATCATATAAATAACATTGAGGAGTGTAAGTTATGAAAAAAGGTATTGTCATTAGCGTGGGGGCTGTTGCGTTGTCATCATTAGCCATAGCAACGGTATGCTCAATAAATGATCAACAAAAAACTCAAATAACAGAAGATGATGTCATAGCAGCCGAAAAAATATTAGCCTCATTCACGACCAATAACGAAAATCACGAAACTATTGTTAATTATCCCGCATACAAAGCTTATATGGAAGAACAAGATGATTTAAAAAATCAAAAAGAATTGGGCGAAGAAGATTTGAATAATGAAATTTTATACACACAAGAAGAATTAGATTTTCCTGAAGCTTATTTTGATGCAGAACAAGAAACCACACAAAACAATCCATTCCAAAATTTAGCAGGGCAA
>URWY01000014.1 GCA_900551705.1 uncultured Bacillota bacterium
ACGTCGTGAGACAGTTCGGTCCCTATCTATCGTGGGCGTAGGATATTTGAGAGGAGCTGCTCCTAGTACGAGAGGACCGGAGTGGACATACCAATGGTGCACCAGTTGTCGTGCCAACGGCATAGCTGGGTAGCGATGTATGGAAAGGATAAATGCTGAAAGCATCTAAGCGTGAAACCTGCCTCAAGATTAGATATCCCATAACATAAGTTAGTAAGACCCCTTGTAGACTACAAGGTTGATAGGTCAGAGGTGTAAGCACAGTAATGTGTTCAGCTGACTGATACTAATAGGTCGAGGGCTTGATCACAGTTTTGTGATTTTAAGCAAAATTTAACAAAATCTTCAAAGAAAATTAAAAATGTTATTGACTTTGATTCACAAAAGTTGTATTATTTCAATTGTCAAAATGAGTTCGATAATTCATAACTGAAAAGTTATTTATTATACCAGTGCTGGTGACCATGGAGAGAAGGAACCACCTGTTCCCATCCCGAACACAGAAGTTAAGCTTCTCATCGCCGAAAATACTTGACTGGAGACGGTCCGGAAAGATAGGGCATTGCCAGTGCACCTTTAAGAGCATCCGAAAGGGTGCTTTTTTTTTGCATTTTATTAAGTTTTTTGACTTCTTTGATATTTTGCCAAGTTGTATTTTTTACCGAGTGATATTAAAATTGCCTTTCACTATTGCAAAATATCTCTAAATATGCTATAATTTATCAGATTTAAGGAGATAATATGGAATCAAATAATTTTGTAAATTACTTAAAACAAAATGGTGTTTCAGCAAGGCGTCTTGCTTATTGCGAGAATAATTGTGATTTTAAGTTCTACTTATCCACAGAAAACGGCTTTTATTCAATAGATGATGGTAAATTATTTAACGGAAATGGCTTTATGAAAAATATTTTTCAACCACTTTTTAATGATGAAGAACACGGAAAAGAGGTTCTAAGTTACACTCCAATCACTAGTCGTTTTGTTTATGGTAACTTAAAAAATAAAATAGAAAAATATTTGCTGAAGGATATGAAACTTATTAACGAAAAATATAGTTTAGTAAAAATGACTGATATGCAATTTTTCGATTATGACAAATTAATAAAAATCGAAAATAAAATTAATTCTTTGAAAAATCTTGAATCAAATATGTAAAAAACGCTCAATTTGAGCGTTTTTTTATATTTTTAATATGTTTTTAAATGCATAAATTAAGCCATTATCGTTTATATCTTTCGTGGTAAATGTGCAAATTTTTTTAATTTTTTCCTTTGCATTGCCCATGGCGATAGAAATGTCTGCTGTTTCAAGCATCGGAATGTCATTATCAGAGTCGCCGATAGCAACAATAGTGTATTCAGGAAAATTTTCTTTAAAAAATTTAATTGTGTTTGCCTTGGAAGAAGAAATATTTGATGCGTCTGAATAATTGTCTGGCATATCGAAAAAGTTTATTGTTTTAAACTCTGCTTTAACTTTTTCGGGCAAGTGTGATCTGAACAAAAGTTGCTTTATATTGCCTTCGTTTAAATCTTTTATATACTCAGATTCATCAGCTTTTTGTGCTTCAAATCTTATTTGTTCTTGCTTGTTATCTGATAATGTCTGTTCGCAGCAATCATCTTTGTAAGCCCAAAATAAATTGTTCTCGGATAAGTATTCTATTAATTTTTTTGTTTCTTCAAGATTTAAAGGATCAGAATTTTTAATCCAACTTTTAGTGGTTGTATGATATATTCCGCTGCCCATAAGCACTGAAATATAGTCAAAAATTTCCATGTATTTGATGTTTAAAATTTTATTTAAATTTCTGCCTGTTGAGATTGTGAAAATATGTCCTTTTGACTTTAAATTCTCAATCTCATCAACAATATTTTTTTTGATTTCACTGTCGCCGGTGTTAATAAGTGTGCCATCAATGTCGATTACAAATAAATATTTTGTGTTATTTCCCATCGTTTACCTTCAAATTATTAAAACAAATATGCTAAATTTTGTCAATTAAAAATTAAATAAAATGTTTTTTGACAAATATTAAAAATATATTATAATATCAACAATTAAGGGGGAATTTATGAAAAATGTTTATATTTATCCAGATTTATATATAAAAAATAAAAAACTACTTAAAAAAGTAGTTTTTTTGTTGTAAAATAGCGAATTTATTAGCATTTATATTCTTTTTTCTTTTGAATAGAAGATAACGGCGGTTAATGCTGGGCCTGTGTGGCTGGCAATAACAGGGCCAACAGGACCTTCTTGAATGTTTGCATTTGGGAATTTTTCCATTATCATTTTTCTCAAATCAGCAATATAATTTTCGCCAGCAAAAGCAAGTTGAATTGGGCAAGAACTTGTTTCATCATATTGGCTAACAAATTTGTCAAACAAGGTTTTTATCGCTTTTTTTGTGCCCATTATTTTTTCAATAACTCTTAACTTACCATCGCTATCAAAGGTTAAAAGCGGTCTGAGTTGAAGCGCTTTACCCATCATTGCTTGCATTCCGGAAATCCTTCCTCCGCGTTTTAAAGAGTCTAAATCGTTTAAGAAAAAGTATGCGAAAAAGTGTTGAACTTCTGCGATTAATTTGCCTAGTGCTTCTTTTGCTGTTAAACCATTATCGCGCAAGGTTTTTGCGAATTTTAACAATAAATTTTGAACTTGTGTAGCGGACAAACTATCAAAAACATAAATTTTATGTTCAGAATTTTCGTTAATTTCATCTGCGGCAGTTTGGACGATATTATATGTTCCAGATAGGCCAGATGACAAGCAAATATGCAAAATATCTGAGTTATATTTCTTTATCAAATTTTCAAAATATTCTCTAATTTCAAAAGCATTTAGGCCTGTTGTTGAAAATATTTTTCCATTTTTCATGTCGTTATAAAATTTTTCATAGTCTTCTAAGCAATTTGATTTGTCTTGAAAAACTTCATCTTCGCAGATATAGGACATTGGAATATAAGAGATATTTTCTTCGTCTAATTTGCACTTAAATTCATCGCAGCAAGTGTCGGTGGATAAAATAAATTTGCTCAAAATTAACTCCTTATGGGGGAATTATAATAGAAATTTAATTTTTTTGCAATTATTATAATAAAATTTGTCAAAAAATTTTTTAATTGTAATAATAAGTTTATTTATATATTATATATTTTAATTTGTTTTGATAAATATTAGTTTTAGTGTTAAAATAATATTTGAAAAGTGAACTTATGAGGAGGTAACATGGCAAAGTTTAAAAGTGTTATTGTTGCTTGTTTATTAATTTTAATGAGCGTTCTTTTTGTGGCTTGTGGACAATCACAAATTGAAAGCATTTCTTTTAAAGAAAAAGATATTTATATGACTGTTGGCGATAGTTATAATTTAGAGTTGGAATATTCGCCAAAAGATGCTGAACTTGAAATTGAATATAGCGTAAGTGATAATACGGTTGTTTATGTTGTCCCAAATACAAACACTGTTGTTGCATTGAAAGCGGGCAGTGCAGTTGTTTATGCGAAAGCACAGAACGGGAAAACTGCATCAATAAATATTCAAGTTGTTGAAACAAAACAAAATTTAACTGCACCTTCAAATCTTAAATTGGACAGAGAAAATAATAAATTGACATGGATTGCTGTTCCAGCGGCTTATCAATATCAAGTTGAAATTACATTTGACGGTAATACAACAACAAAAGTTGTATCAAATAATTATTTAGAAATTGCAGAGATAGAAAATCTCGTTCTTGAACCTGGTAAAGTTGTGACATTCAGAGTTAAGGCAATCGCGTCCAACTCATCAGCATATCAGAATTCAGATTGGTCAGATGTTTTGACTTTTGACGAACTAACCGCTGTGGAAAATTTGTCTTATGATTTATCAAACGGCACAATCAATTTTGAATATGAACTTGCAAAACAAGTTTCAAACGGCAATGGTATTTATTTCCAAATAAATATTACAGGTGCTGATAATAAAACAATAAGAATTTTAAAAAATGAAACGGGAGTTTATTCTCAATCATATAGGCCAACAAAAGCGGGCGAATATACTATTTCAGTTGTTGCTATGATGTCTGGCAAAACAACATCAATAGCAAAAGTTATAAAATTAAATAAACTTGAAAAGGTAACTTTTGAGCAAGATAAAACATCTATCATATCAAAATGGAAAGATGTCGAACAAGATTACAAAATTAATTTATCAATTAGTATTGATGGGCAATCGCAAAATTTAACATCTCAAAATGAAGCCCTTATTGCAGACAACATTGCTTTGACAATTGACAAAACGGCGAACTTGACTTCTTATGTTGAGAAAATCAATAAAGAAGAAACAATAAATGGTGTTAAAACTTACTACATAAATTCCGATATAAGTGCAATTACTTTGGGCAAAGCGATAACACCAACAAATTTACAAATTGAAAAGATTAACGATAGTTCAGTTAAACTTATTTGGGTTTATGGTGAAAACACATACAAAGTTTATTTAAACGGCGAACCTGTCGATTGTGAACAAAACATTATAACAAAAAATTCTGTGCAATATGTTGAAGTTGTTTTGGATAATTTAAATGCAGCAGGAGAATATCAATTCCAGGTTACATCGCAAAAAGAAAATACAAATACTAATTTTTATCTTGATTCCGATGCCGCAAATTTCAAAAAAATTGTAAAATTTGGCACTGCAAAAACTAAGTTTAATTCAGACCTAAAAAGAATTGAATATGAACTAAACGCAAATCAAGTTGGCGGCAATATTGAGTTGACTATTAAAAACGGCAATACAACCAACATTACAGAAAGCATTTCTGCAATAACTGGCAGCGTGGAAGTTGAAGTCGCAAATATTGGTGAATACAAAATTGAAGTCAGAATTACAAAAACGGAAGATAATGCAGTTTATCTTTCTGCCGATACTCAAATAATAACCGTTACAAAGTTATCCGCTGTTGATTATGAAACAGAGTTATCCACAAACGAAGACGAAATGACAATAACTTTTGTTAAAAATTTGAATGCAAGTGGCTATAAAATCTTATTAAATGGCGAAGAAATTTCAGATTTGCCAAACAGCGAAAATATTTATCGAACAAGAATTGATGATGTTACAATCAACAACAAGAATTACGGCAAATTCACGCTTAAAAATATTAATGTTGCTGGTAAATATGTATTAAATATTGTGGCGCTTGGTAGCGATGATGAAAACAATGATAATTACATTTTAAGTTCAAATGATAGTAACTACGAATTCTATAAACTTGCTTCTCCAACATTGAACTATTCTAAAGTGGACTCCAAAATTATAAATTTCACTTGGAATGTTGTTAATGGTTCAAATGTAACCTACGAAATAAAAGTTATAAAAGTCGCAACCGGTGAAATTATATACAATATGCCAGTTTCAACAACGAGTCACAACATCACTTTTGATAATGAGGGCGAGTATGTTGTTACGGTTATTGCAAAATCATCAAGAGATAACTATTTAAAATCAAATGTCAATATTGAAGCATGCAATGTGACGATAATTAAATTAAATATGCTTCAAGATGTGAAACATGAAATCAAAACTGATAGTTTTACAAAGGAGAGGTTGTCTGTTGTAAGTTCTAACACGGTTGACAATGCAGACGGCTATATTTTGATTTTAGAAAAAACATCAAATGGCTCAAATGTTGAAATTGCTAGATATAATTCTTATGTCATAGATGGAGATAAAGTTGTTTTCACTTTGGGTAATGTGGACTCTGTTTTTGCTGACGCTGGACAATATAATTTTAAGTTCTATGCAACAAGTTCACAAAGCAACATTTTGCAGTCAGAAGTCGTCGGCTATCGTGTTAACAAATTAAGCAGTCCAGAAAATGTCACAATAGAATACAACGAAGATTCAACTATTTTGAGATTTGCTTCACAAGATAGTCAAGGCAGATTTTTAATCTCAGTTGATGGCGGCAGTTATGTAGAAATAAATCAAAATTATTTTGATATTTCAAATTTGAATGCAGGTTCGCACGAATTTAAAATTATTAATTTAGGTAATGATAAAAACATCTTAAATTCAAATGTAACAACAGTTACTTTAAGAATTTTGGTTAGACTTAACACTCCGTCAAACATTCAAATTGGCGTTGACCCAAACAATGATAGCAAGATTTTAGTATCATTTGATAAAGTTGAAAATGCTTCATATTATGAAATTATAATTTCTCAAAATTCTGATAAAATCATTACTTATCGACCAACAAGCATAGAAAATCGATATGTTGTTGAAATTAGTCGTTCGGTGTTCTGCGAAGGTTTGCAAAATCTTTCAATAATTGCTAAACCAGCAGATGGCTCAGAGCAATACGAAATGAGCTTTACATCAAGCAAAATTTATATTGAGAAAGCAATTGCGGTTGATAAAGTTTTATTAAGCGAAGACGGTAAATTAAATTTGCATGAAAAGCAAGCACTTATAAATGGAACACTTTATTCAAATTTATTAACTGATGTGCCAGAACTTTCAAGTGGAGAAAAATTAACTTTTGTTGTTAGAAATATTTCAACTATTGTTGACGGGCTTGACAGCGAAAACAAATTTTATATGGCTGGTGAATGGTCACAAGTTGAATTAACTCGCTTGTCAACACCTAATGTCACATTGAATGGTGATAGTGTTGAAATTGATTATGTTCGCGAAGGCGTTGATTATAATTTGATTTTAACATTGGATTATTTAGGATTAAATAACGCGAGCGTTCTTCAAACTTTCACATTTAATCTAACAAATGAATTAGGTGAAAATGCAACAGCGTTCGACATAAAGAGTTTTATAACGAATTTCGTTTCGCTTACAAATTTAGTCGGTGATTATAGATTTACTGTATTTGCAAAACCTATTTCAAATGAAAATTTAAAATTATATATTTCTTCAAAAAATTCAACAGAAAATAATTATAAATATGTAGAAAATATTGAAAATAATAATGCAATATTTAATCAAGAAAATAGCGGGAAAATT
The DNA here is from genome assembly GCA_900551705.1 of uncultured Bacillota bacterium. Classification (GTDB taxonomy): domain Bacteria; phylum Bacillota; class Clostridia; order Christensenellales; family UBA1242; genus UMGS687. Next base: position 7,012 of record URWY01000014.1, read on the forward strand.
AATTTAAAAATAAATAAAAATTATTTAGAAAAAATAAATAAAATATATTTTGAAATTGTTCAAAATTCAAAAAAATGTATTTTTGAAATTAATTTAGAAAATAATTTAATAAATATATTAAAAAATGAATTAAATTCCGTTGAAATTAATTTAATTAAAAATATTTCAGAAAACGAAATTGAATTTTCCGTTGATATTTATAAATTAATTAACGCTGGCGAAATTAGTATAAATTGGTCACTTAAAGGCGATGAAGAATATTATATTTCACCAAGCAATCTTGAAGTTGAAAATATAACCAAACTTAAACAACCAGAGTTTAGCTATGTTGCAGACATTTTAGGAAATAGAATTGTATTAACAAACGAAACAATTTCTGCAATGCCAAATGCAACTTTTGTTGCGGTATATAATGGCGAAAGGTTGGAGTTTTCAAAAACTGCAGAAGGCGTATATTTGTATTTGCCATACGAATGGACAACACTTGCGGATATTGAAATCTATGCATTAACTAGTGAAACAGGATTCATAAATTCAGACGAAGTTGTAGTTAATTTCAAGAGAGCAAATTCTATTGAAAATTTACATTTAACTGAAGATAGTTTAACAGATAAAACATACATCGAATGGTCAAGTGATGCCGCAGAATTTATTATTTATATTTCACAAGATAATTTCCAAACTCCAAAAGTTTATTCATCTACAAATGCAAGATTTGAAATAACAGATGAAATGTTGGCGGCTGGAAATGTTAGAATTAGAGTTGTTGTCAAAGGTTATACAAGCGGATCAGAAATCTATTTGAATTCAGATTTTGTTGAACTCGTTTGCGAAAAGTTAGACAATCAAGCGGTTATAACAAATCCTAACGGCGTGCTAACTTGGAGCGTTTTTGCACAAGAAAGTTTGTTGAAACAATATAGAATAAATATTGGCGGAAACATATACAACTTTGAACCAAGTGTTCATACTTTTGATTTAAAAGATTTGTCAGGATATATCACTTTGAATTTCAAACTTGTTGGTGACCCTACACAAAATATTATTTCTTCAAATTATCAAATCGTTTATGTTTACAAATTTAATAAACCAAATTCATTCAAAATTCAAAATGGCAAGTTCGTTATTGATGAGAATTTAGAAAATATTGATATAAATCTTGATTATTTAGATTTCCTAATCAATATAAATTCAAATTCATTCTTGTATTCGGAATATGTAAATTACAGTGATGAAATGGTTGAAAAATTCTATCAACTTTTGGCGTCAAATAATGGTCTAGCAAGCGCAAACTATGTTGTTCAAACTGGCACAGTTGTAAACAAAGACGGCAAAAAATATTTGGCTGTTAATTCTGATAAAACTGACGAAAAGAGTTTTGGAATTTACCAAATAGATATTGAAAATGACGAGTTCTATTTAACTCAGACCAAATTAATTTCTGGAAATATTGAAACATACTTTAATTGGGAATGGGTTGATGCAACTTTTGCACAAGAAGGCACTGTCAGAATAATATTGAAGCCGAAATTCACAACCACTACAGAAATTTATGACGATGGTTGGAGAACAATTAAGACCAAGAGTGGCGAAGTTGCCGCATATTACATTGATATTGCATTCAATAATTTAACAAGCGGAGGAAATTATGTTTCAAGTGCAGTTTGCTTGAAATTGCCATCATCGCTTGAAGCGGCAGAATACACAATTCAAGTTCAAAAAACTTCGTTGAGCGGCAATATCAACTTATCTTCACAAAATGTTGATGTTTTGAATTTTACAAAATTATTAAAACCCGCAACAGTTATCAAAAATGGTAAAATTGTTTGGACGCAAGACGGCAACGCAGCATACTATCAAATGTTGTATGTAAATTCTGGCGTTTCAACATGGTCAGAAAACTTGTTAAATGGTAGTTTTGAACCTAACTCATTATTTGAAAGTTTAACATCACAAAACAAATTTTCATTCAAAATGGTGGCGTTCGGAAATGTTACAGAATTGAAACCTGGCGAGAACTTATCTGCATTAAGCAAAAATTACATAATTGCTAGTGATTTTGGCGAAGGTGAGTTTACAAAACTTAGACAGCCAGGAGACTTAGTATTAATCAACGGCGTGATTTACTGGAAAAATTCCAACACTTACGATTATTATAAAGTCGAAAATGTAGATAGTAAGATTGAACTTCGATTCTACGATTTGGCTATGAATGAACTCACATCGGCGATTCTTCCTGCAAAAGCGTTGATAAATGATGACAGCATAAAATTTATTGACGATTACTTAACTGATGCTCAAAAGAACATTTTAAAAGCGTCAGGCAAAATAATAATTAAATACAGACAATTAGGTTCGACTTTTGATAATTATATAAATTCAGAATTTAAAAATTTAAAGATTGAAGGCGCGCAATCAATAATAATTGGCGGCGAAGTTTTAAATTATTTTGAATTCTTGAATAGGGCCTTAGATATATCGCTAACGGAAGCAAATGGGCTTACATTCACAGGTGTTACTTACGATAATTCATTGCTTAGCAAAATTTACTACGATGTATATTTTGTATTAGGCAAAGGAAAGAACGCAGTTACAATTCTTGCAACAACTTTGGGAAATAGTACAAATATAACATTTAGCGAACTTAAAAACTTGTTAAAAGCAAAAGACCCAACAGCAATAATTTCTCAAATATTTGTTGTGGCAAGGGGAAATAACACTTATTACATTTCTAGTTTAAAATCCGCAATTAAAAATGTTTACACTATCCAAGGCGAAGCAACAATGATAATTGAAAATGGCATTATTAAATGGGAAAACATTGAAAATGCTGGCAGTTATCAAATTAAGAGCATAGTTAATGGCGAAGAATATATTTATGAAATAAAATACATAAATAACAGGTTTACAATTAATGGCGAAATAACAAATGCTGTTTACTTTGAAACACAAGCAAGTGGCAAATTGATGTGGTGCTTCAATATAGCAGCTTATGACAAAATTGCTGATGCGGAACATAGTTTAAATATCAGATATATGCCAACAAATCAAGGCTCAGATGTATTTGCAATACCAGGCGAATGGACAGCAAATGCTATTAGAGTTTATAAAATTTCAAAACCAAATGTCAGACTTGAAAAGGGTGTTTTCGTTTGGGATATTGTTACTAACGCAGAACAATTTAGAGTTACAATCAAAGATCAAAACGATAACGAAATTTTGACTTACTTGTCAAACGCTACATCTTATCTATTAGACTTAAACGAATTGGCGGTTAAACTTGGCAAAGATGTTGATGCTGTTATAAATGAAATTTCAAGTTATAAAATAACATTCCAAAGTGTTGGCCCAAATGCTAGCGTAAACGGCGTATATTTCATATCGTCAGTTGAAGTTGAACAAACTGGATTAACATTGAAAGCAAACACTATTGGCAATATACAAATTAATCAAGATACATTGACTTGGACAGACACAAGTGACGATAATGAATACATTATTTACATTACTGGCGAAGACAATGGTGTTAAAGTTTTAAAAACAATAACAACAACAGAAAAATCTTATGATTTATCACTAGCGAAATTGAACGGCGATAATGATGCTGTTTACAGCGTTACAATTAAGATTGCCGGAGATAATGTCGAACTTGCCAGTGCAGTAAGTAAACAAGTTGATTTCAAAGTTTTACACTCAATAAGTTCAATTTCATTAAACAATGGTTATGTGAACTTTGAAGTTCAAGAAGGTGCGACATCATACACTGTTACATTTGAAATAGCAAGTTTTGTTTATAATTATGTAATCAAAAAAGTTGGAAATAATTATCAAATAGAACGCGTAACACAAGTTTCAAATGGAAGCGTCATTGAACTCGACAAGGGACTTGAAACAGACATGTATTACGAAAATGGCAAAATATATTTGTGGCCAGTTAATGTAACAATGTATACCAGCGCAACCGTATCAGTTAAAGCAAATGGTTATAAGCAAGACGAAACTACTTATATTTCGTCATTTGCAAAAACTTATGGAACTGTAATCTTTAAGCCAGATACTTCAAAAGCGGCAAGAGGTAAAGTTACATACGATAGTAAGTTGGATCAAACAATATTTACTTGGACAACTGGTATGTCATTCAGTTTTGGTATAAATATCAAGTTATATAAAGTTGTAAATGGTGTTAGAACTGAAATAAGTTTAAACAATGCACAAATATCCAATAACAAACTAATTTTAAATGGAAAATTAGAAAAGGGCGATTATGAAGTTGTAATTCAAATTGTTCCAAAAGAAAATAATTACTATTTAAAATCTGAATGGAAAACTCTGAAATTTACATTCAATGGCTAAGAATAAAAAATCACGATTAATTCGTGATTTTTTAATAAATTGAATATATTAATTTGAAATTTGTTCGTCTAAATATGTTGCTTCAAGGTCTGACAAATGGAAAATTAAAGCAACAGGGAACTCATAAAATGCACCACTGATTGAATATGAGCCGCCTTGAACGCGAGCATCAAATCCTCCCATATGCCAGTTTATTGCCATTGCTTCTTCGCGTGTTAATTTCATGAAACCGCTAATTATGTAAACAGACTTTTCACCATGGCCATAAGGTAATTTATCGTCAACAGCGTAGTAAGGTTTTTGAACCCAAATGCCATCTTCTTTAACATTGCGCATTTCTTGTTTGTAATAGCCAACTTTGCAAATATCGTGCAATAAACCAATAATTGCCGCACTTTCTTCACTTATGTGATCTTGCCAGTTTTCGCCATATTCTTTTACAAGATTTCTAACAAAGCGTTTATAGGCTTTAACTGAATGTTCAATTAATCCACCTTCATGATTTGAATGGAATTTCGTGCTGGCAGGGCAGGTTGTAAAATCTGATTTCATAAGCCAGTCCAAAAGTTTGTCTGCTCCTTCACGGTTAATTTTTGATGTATAAATTTCTGTAAATTCTTTTATAAAATCTTTCTTTTCTCCCATAATTCTTCCTTAAAACTATTATATAATTAATTTTGTTAATTCAAAAGTAATTTTTGACAATTTATCTTAATATATTGTTAAAGTGCAAAAATGATATTGAAATTTAAAATAATATATGTTATATTATAAATAAGGAGAAAGATTATGAAAAAAATTCTAAATACTATCATAATTATCGCTAGTTTCGCATTGCTTATTGTTTTGGCTCTTGCGGCTGTAAACGACTCAATAATTGCAGCAGGCGCGGCAGGATTTATAGACATTGAAAAGTTTGGTGGCTTTATAAGCTTTTTAAGAAACTACGGTGCACTTATTATTGTCGGTGCGTTGGTGTTTGTAAACTTGCTTGCGAAGTCATTTATCAGAATTATATTTTTAGTTTTATTCTTACTTGCTTTTGCTCTATACATATTTGCAACATCGTTCCCAGATCAATTTGCACATTTATTTGGAATATAAAAAAAGAAGGGTTATTCCCTTCTTTTTTATTTTTATATTTATTCAATAGCTAAGATTGTATACGAACTGAAACTACTATTAGCTTTATAGGTTTCAACGCTAGCAGCAGGAACATAAACTGTTGTTATTTTTGCATTGAAGAATGCACTCATTCCAATAGTAGGTGGGGTTGGCGTGTTAATGACCAAAGTTGTTAATTTTGAGCAGCCATTGAACGCCTCTTTATCAATCGAGGTAATATTGCTTCCCAAAGTGATTTTTGTTATTCCTGTGCATCCTTGGAATAGTTGTTCGCCGATATAAGTTATTTTTGACGGTAATGTAATTTCACCCGTAAGAGCATTGCAATATGAAAAGCACCATTTTCCAATTTCAGTTATATTTTCATGGAAAGTTATTGATTTAAGTCGGTCGCAACTTTTAAATAGTCCTATTCCGAGCTTAGTAATATTTTTAGGAACTACAAAATTGACTATACCTGAATCTTTAAACGCATTATCGCCTATTTCAACCAAAGTGTCTGGAAAGACTAAGTTTTCATTCCAATATCTGCCTTCGCATTGATTAAATGCTGATGATTCGATTTTTCTAACATTTGCGCCCATTTTTTGTAAACGGAAAGAGGAGGTGCTAAAAGCGCTTTTACCAATAATTTCGACTCCATCACCGATATATAAGTCTATATAATTTCTATTTACATTATAAAATGCTTGTTGATTAATATATTTAACAGAATCAGGAATTTTTAATTCGCCAGAAAGATCTGTGCATTGGTAAAAGGCATCAAAAGCAATTCCTACAACATCATTTGGAATATTAAGAATCCCAGAAGGTTTGGTTGTTTTATAAGTTAATAGCCATTTTAAACCATTTTCACAATTAGCGTAGATGAAATCTCCATCAGCAACTTGATTGTAAATATATGTGCCAGCAAAGGCTCTTAATCCAATATGATTTACATTATTGCCGATTATAAGGGAAGTTAGTGATGTGCAATTATTAAATGCTTCATCAGCGATTATTGTAACTTTATATTCTTTGTTGTTAACATAAATGGAGTCTGGAATAACAAGTTCTGTTGGTGTGCCTGTATATCCAGTTATTCTTGCACTTTTGTTATCTTCGTCTAAATAATAAACAAATTTAAAGCCATTTCCTTCTGGGTCGGTTATTGTGTAAGTTTGACCAGTTACCAAGTCGGTTGTAGTTTCAATTTGATTGCCTGATGAATCTTTAATTATGTTATCAACATTGTCAACGATTATGTTATTTCCGTTTGCAGCAGTGTTGTAATTCCAAGTTTCAACACCTTCGGCTTGAATTGATTCAATTGTCAAATTAATATCAAGTTTTGCAAGTTTGTATGTTGTGCCATCTATTGTAGCCTCAGGTCCGCCTTTAAGGGTATCCCATTCACCAGTTTTTAATGTGGAATAATAATTTCCGTTTGATGCTGTTGTGCTTGTGAATAGTTTGATGTCTGATGTGATTGAACTGTCAATAACTTTTAAGTTTTTGGAGGAATCTACATAATAGAACCAGCCACCATTATTTTTAATCCAACTTGCACTATCAAATTCAAGTTCAACTCCGTTTGTAAAAAGTTGGGTTTTTAAATTTGTTATTGCTTTGGTATTTGTGATTTTTGTATATGTTCCACTGGATTCTGTATACATCACATATTCAAGTTTTGCACGGACATAAAATGGCAATGTTTTAGATTCTTTTCTAATGAAGGGGGTTGCTACTTGATAAATTTCTGTTTGTCCAATTGAAATATCTTTAAATCCAGCATAATTATTTGCAGTTGTTCCGTCTGTGTAATACAAGATGTTGCCTTCTGATATCATTGTGCCAGCTGAGTCAACTGACAAATTATAAATAGAATAATACAGGCCTTTATTGAATACAACAGTGCCATCTCCAGACCTTTTTGAACGATAGTAAGCCCCAGTAGCACCGAGCGCTATTGCGGCGAGAAAAAGTGTGATTAAGAATATGATTTGGAAAACTATAATTGATTTTTTCGATTTCATTATCCTACTCCTACTTATTATTATTTATAATACTACAACAAATTATATATAATTGTCAAAACATTTTGTGTATTTTTAACAAAAATATGTTATTCGTTATCGTCTGAATTTGGTGCTTCTATGGCATCAATTTCGTTTGTTGGAGTGTATGAAAGACTATCAACCTTGTTAAGTTTTCGCTCCAAATTTCTAGTTTTGCTTTCCGCTTCTTTCATTGTGTTAGCAACTTCTTGTATTTTTTTGTTAGTTTTTGCCAAAATATCGCCAAATTTGCCGAATTCAGATTTTACACTCGCAAGCACTTTCCAAACTTCGCTTGTTTGTTTTTCTATTGCTAGGGCGTGGAATCCAAGTTGCAAACTTGAAATGAATGCGGTTAATGTTGTTGGCCCAGTTATTGTAATTCTATAATCGCGTTGCAAACTTTCCATCAAACTTGTATTTCTCAAAACTTCGCAGAACAAACTTTCAGTTGGTAAGAACATAACGCCAAAATCTGTTGTATAGGGTGGAGCAAGGTATTTTGAACTGATATCCATTGCGTGTTTTTTAACGCTTCTTTCAAGATCCTTTCGACATGCCAAAATTTGTGCGCTGTCGCCACTATCTTGTGCTTCAACAAGTCTGTTATAGTCTTCAATTGGGAATTTACTATCAATAGGTAGCAAAACAAATTTGTCGTCAACTTTGCTTGGAATTTTAACAGCAAATTCAACAAAATCTTTGCTTTTTGGATTTGTTTTTGCATTTTTTACATATTGATCTTCCGTTAAGTATTGGCTTAGAAGTTGTTCCAAATGAATTTCGCCCCAACTGCCGCGGGATTTTACATTTGTTAAAACTTTTTTCAAATCGCCAACGCCAACAGCCAAGTTTTGCATTTCGCCAAGACCTTTATACACGCTTTCAAGCCTATCATTTACAAGTTTAAAACTTTCGCCCAGGCGTTTTTCAAGAGTGTCATGCAATTTTTCGTCAACTGTCAATCTCATTTTTTCAATTTTTTCTGAGTTGTCTTTTTGTAAGTTGTCTAATTTTTCTTCAACAGTTTCTCTGATTTTTTCAAGTTTACTTTCATTTGCTTTTGTGAAATCGTTAATTCTGCCGCCCAAAATTGTGTTGATTTCTTCTCTTGTCGATTTTAAAGAAAAAGAAAGTTCTTCTCGTAAATTTTTAAAATTTCTGTCCATTTCTTCACGAGAGCGTGAAAATTCTTTGTCAAAATTATATTTATTTTGTTTTTTGCTAAATAAAATGGTTAAAATCAGCGCTAATATGCTTACAAAGGTCGTAGCCAATAAACAAATTTCAAGTGTTGTCATATTTTTCTCCTAATTTAATTATATCATAAAATAGAGAATATTTGCAATTTGTGATTGACTTTTTTATAAAATAAATTATTATAATAATAGGAGTTTGGTATGCAAGAATATATTGGTTTACAAAAAAAGAAAGGTATAATTATCAGTGGTTTTGCTGGCATTGGTAAAACTGATTTTAACAAGTATGTTCCATACTATCAAAATGCGACATATTACGATTTGCCTTCTGCGGCATTCAGGGAAAACTGGGAGAAAGTTTATGTTGATTGCGCAGAAGCACTTTGCGAAAAATATAATTATGTTTTCGTGTCAACACACGATGTTGTGATTAACGAACTCATGTCTAGAAATTTAAAATTTTATATTGTCTATCCAAAAGGACATTGCAAAGACGAATATAGGCAGAGATTTATAAAGAGAGGCAATTCTCCTGAATATATTGATAAATTTATGAAGAATTGGGATCGATTTATTGACCAAATTGATAGGCTTGACTATCCTTATAAAATTTCACTTAGAACTGGTCAATACTTGTCCGATGTTATTTCGAGAATAAGATAAGAGCTTAGCGGCTCTTTTTTTACATAACTTTGCAGAGCAAACATGAAACAATGGCGGCGACAAGCGAAGCGATAAGGGCGCAAGGAATAGCATATAAAAGCTTTTTGACTTTTGTTCCTGAAAAGTAAACCGTTGCAACATAAAAAACTGTTTCGCTGCTGCTCATAATAACGCATGCACAACGCGAGATATAACTGTCTGCGCCATATTTTGCAAAAATGTCGTTTAAAAGTGCAAAACTACCACTTCCAGTGAAAGGGCGAAGCAGAACAAGTTCGCACACTTCTGACGGAATACCTAAAAAGTTAAAGACAGGGGAAACCGCTTTTGTTAGAAGGTCGGTTAACCCACTTGTCCGCATAAGAGCAACTGAAATCATAATTGCAACTATGTATGGGAAAATAGAAACAACAAGGTCAATCGCACCTTTTGCTCCATTGATAAAAATATTGTATGTGTTGAGATTTTTGTAACTTGCATACAACAAAAGCAAAATTATAAATATTGGAACAATGTAAACGCTCACTATAAAACTCCAAAAAGTAGTAGCCCGCTAATGACCAATAAACTGCAAATTAAAAGTCCTATTTTTCTTTTAATAAACAGCAAAACAACCAAAATTGTTGAAAAAATGGCAAAAAAACTCAATTTTTACTCCTTTTTTGCTTAATTTTTGAATAAATCTTGTTGCAAATTAGTCCAAGTCCAATTCCTGTAAGGCAAGCGGTTATGGTTGCAATAAGCGTTGGAAGAATGATGTCGGCAGGGCTCGAACTTCCTGCTGCGGCGCGAAGTCCAATCGTTGTTGTGGGTATAAGTTGAATAGAACACGCGTTTATTATCATCAACATTATCATGGAAGTGTTAGCAACTCCGCTGCCATCGTCAAGTCCGCGCATTGCTTTTATGCCATAAGGTGTGGCGGCATTTCCAAGCCCTAACATATTTGCTGATAAATTAATTGCAATATCTTTTTGCACTTCTAAATTCGCGTGCGGAAACAATTTTTTAATTAATGGACTTATCAGTTTTGCAAGTTTTGCAGAAAGTCCGCTTTGCTCTAAAATTTCAAGAATACCGAGCCAAACCGCATATACGGCACACAAACTCAAACATAATTCCAGGGCGCTGCTTGATGCGTCAATCATACTTGTTACAGTCACTGACGGATTGACAACAAGCAAGGCGGCGGTGCCAAGAAGCATCATCAAAAGCCAAATTTTATTCATGTTGTATATATATGATTAATTCAAACAAAAATTGTGATATATGAGGCAAAAAAATAAATAAATTTTTCTTGCAATCTTACGATTATTGTTATAAAATAACCATGACTACACATATTGCTTAATTGCAATTTATTAGGAGTACTTATGATATTTAAAAATTGCTATCGCACACACGATTGCGGGGAGCTCAGGATTGAAGATGCCGGCAAAGAAGTTAAACTTGCAGGCTGGGTAAACTCAATCAGAAAACTTGGGGGAATAACATTTGCCACATTGAGAGATAACTTCGGCATCACTCAAATTTTGGTAAAAGACGATAATCTTATTCAAGATGTATGCAAAGAAACAGTTATTGCAGTTCACGGTAAAGTTATTGAAAGAGAAAGCAAAAATCCAAAGATGCCAACAGGCGACATTGAAATTGATGTTGACTCTCTTGAAGTTTTGGGTAGGTGTCAATCAACACTTCCTTTTGAAATTATGAATGCACCTGCAACAAGAGAAGATTTGAGATTAAAATATAGATATCTAGATTTAAGAAATCCAGACACACATAACTTGATTTTGTTAAGGTCAAAAATGTTGCATTTTGTTCGCAATAAAATGTATGATATGGGCTTCACAGAAGTTCAAACACCAATTCTTGCAAATTCAAGCCCAGAAGGTGCGAGAGACTTTATTGTTCCAACAGTAAATGCTCCTGGCGAATTTTTTGCATTGCCACAAGCACCACAACAATTTAAGCAATTACTTATGGTTTCTGGCTTTGATAAATATTTCCAAATTGCACCATGTTTTAGAAACGAGCCTGCAAGAGCAGATAGAACGCCAGGCGAATTCTATCAAATTGATATGGAAATGTCTTTTGCAACACAAGAAGATGTCTTGAATACTTGCGAAGAATTTATAACAAGTTTGTTTAAAGAATTAACACCAGATAGAGAGTTTTCAACTGCTCCACTTGTTAGAATTCCATATCGCGAAGCAATGGAGAAATATTGTAGCGATAAACCAGATTTAAGAAATCCACTTATTGTTCACGATTTAACAAAGTTATTTGCTAACACTGAATTTAGTTTATTTAAAGATAAAACTATCAAAGCGATTTGTGCTAACTGCGGTGATAAATCAAGAAAATGGTATGACGAAATCGGTCAAGTTATTGTTGCTTATGAAGGCAAAGGTTGCGTTCATATCAAATACGCAGACGGCGAATTCACTGGCAGCATCGTAAAATATTTGAGTGAAGAAGATAAACAACATTTAATAAAAGAATTTAACCTTGTGGGCGGCGAAAGCATCTTAATGGTTGCAGATAGCCCAGAAATGGCTCCAAAACTTGCAAATGTTTTGAGAAACGAACTTGGCAACAGACTAGAACTCATTGATAAAAACAAAATCGCAATGTGTTGGATTGTAGATTTCCCATTCTTTGAAAAAAATAAAGAAACAGGAAAGATAGACTTTGGTCATAACCCATTCAGTATGCCACAAGCAACTCTTGAAGAGTTAGATACAAAAGACCCATTTGAAATTGTTGCATATCAATATGATATGGTTATTAATGGACACGAATGTTTGAGCGGTGCAGTTAGAAACCACGATCCAAAAGTTATGCTTAAAGTGTTTGAAAAAGTTGGTTACGGCGAAGAAGTTGTAAAACAAAAATTTGGTGCTTTGTATAATGCTTTTTCTTATGGCGCTCCACCTCATGCCGGTTGTGCGTTTGGCTTCGATTCACTTTTAATGATTGTTGCAAACAAAGAGTTAATGCGTGAAATTATCGCGTTCCCACTTAATAATAACGCTCGTGATTTGCTTATGAATTCACCAAGCAAAATTGACGATAAATTCTTAAGAGAAGTTGGAATACAATTAATAAAAAAGGACGAGTAATTATGAAAAGAACAAAAATAAAAACATTAAACGAACAATACGCAGAATTTAGCGGCAAAAAAGTTAAAGTTTGTGGCTGGGCAAGAACAATTAGAGATAGCAAAAACATTGCTTTCATTGAATTAAACGATGGAGCATTTAAAAGTTGTCAAATTGTTGTTGAAAATGAAAAAGTTAAAAACTATAACGAAATTGTTTCTCAACTTACAGGTGCATCTTTTGAAATTGAAGGAACAGTCGTTCTCACTCCAAATGCAAAACAATCTTATGAAATCAACGCAGACGAAGTTGTCGTTGCTGGAACATCTCAAAGCGATTATCCACTTCAAAAGAAAGGTCATTCTCTTGAATTTTTAAGAGAAAAGAACTATTTGCGTCCAAGAACAAACACTTTTAACGCTGTTTTCAGAATCAGGTCAGTTGCTGCTTATGCAATTCATAAATTCTATCAAGAAAACGACTTTGTGTATTGTAACACTCCAATTATAACGGAAAGTGACTGTGAAGGCGCTGGCTCAATGTTCCAAGTAACATCTCTCGACTTAGATAAAATTGCCGAACTCGGCAAAGTTGACTATTCAAAAGATTTCTTTGGTAGACAAGTGTTCTTAACTGTTTCAGGACAAATTGATGAAGAACCAATGACCCATGCATTCTGTAATACTTATACTTTTGGACCAACTTTTAGAGCAGAAAAGTCAAACACAACAAGACACGCCGCAGAATTTTGGATGATGGAACCTGAAATGTGCTTCACAGACCTTGAAGGGCTTATGGACCACGAAGAAGAAATGCTTAAATATGTCATAACCTATGTTATGGAAAAGTGTAAGGACGAACTCAATTTCTTGAACAACTTTGTGGATAAAGGCTTGATTGAAAGATTACACAATGTTGTGGAAAACAAATTTGTTCGATTGTCATACACAGAAGCAATTGAAATTCTTGAAAAAGTGAAAGATAAGTTTGAATTCCCAGTTGATTGGGGTGTTGACTTACAAAGTGAACATGAAAGATATTTGACAGAACAAGTGTATAAAAAACCTGTTTTCTTGTTCAACTATCCAAAGGACATTAAAGCATTTTATATGAAACAAAACCCAGATGGCAAAACTGTTGCCGCGGTTGACCTTCTTGTCCCAGGAATTGGCGAACTTTGCGGCGGAAGCCAAAGAGAAGAAAACTATGATAAACTTGTTGAAAGAATGAAAGAGCTTGGCCTTAAACTTTCAGAATACTCGAACTATATTGAAACAAGAAAATATGGAACAAATATTCATAGCGGTTTCGGACTTGGCTTTGAAAGATTTGTTATGTATTTAACAGGAATAACAAACATTCGCGATGTTGAATACTGCCCACGAACAGTAGGCTCAATCTAAAAATTGCATAACTAAAAAACCTATTATTTTAATAGGTTTTTTTATTTATATATAATATATATTTTTATTCTTCTATTCCTAATAAATAATCAGCCGATACTTTAAATAACTTTGCAAGTTTAATGATATTTTCCGCATCTGGAGTGCTTTTATCCAATTCCCATAGCGAAATAGTATCTTGTGTAGTATTTAATTGTTCTGCAAGATCTGATTGTTTTAAATGTGATTCTGTTCTTAACTCTTTGATGATTTTACCAATTTTAAGCATTACATGAGTATACGAAAAATTGTCGTAAATTATTTGACATACGAGAAAATTTCGTATAAAATAACAATAATTATTTGACATACGAGAAAATTTCGTATAAAATGACAATAAGGACTAAAATTT
>URWY01000015.1 GCA_900551705.1 uncultured Bacillota bacterium
GGGGGGGGGGTATGTCAAGTAAATTGAGTACTTTTTTCGATTTTTTTGAAAAAATTTTTAATTTTTGTGGCAATTGCCACCCCTTAGACCCCTAAATTTGCCATTTTCAAGCCAAAAATGCTACAAGGTAGCAAAAAAAAGCAACAGTGTTGCCAAAAAAACAACCTATCGGGTTTGATAGGTTGTTAAAATTATCTTTTTGTCATTTTATCTAATATTGAAGAATGCATTTATTCCATAGTAATTAGCGTCTTTATCAAGTTCTTCTTCAATTCTCAAAAGTTGGTTATATTTCGCAACTCTGTCTGTTCTTGAAGGCGCACCTGTTTTGATTTGTCCAGCGTTCAAAGCAACTGACAAATCTGCTATTGTTGTATCTTCTGTTTCGCCACTCCTATGAGAAATAACTGCTGTGTAGCCTGCCCTATTTGCCATTTGAATAGCGTTCAAAGTTTCTGTTAGTGTTCCAATCTGATTTAATTTAATCAAAATTGAGTTCGCAACGCCAAGTTTGATGCCTTTTGCTAGCCTTTTTGTGTTTGTAACAAACAAATCGTCACCAACAAGTTGTATTTTTTTGCCTAATTTTTCAGTTAAAAGTTTCCAACCGTCCCAATCTTCTTCTGCCAAAGCATCTTCTAAAGTGATAATTGGATATTTGCTTGCCATTTCTTCCCAAAAATTAACCATTTCTTCCCGAGTGAACAATTTGTCAGTTTTCCAGAAATAATAGCAACCAGTTTTACCAATTTTTTCTGCTTCGTCGAGCATTTCTGTTGCTGCTGCATCAACGCCTAAGCAGAAATCTTTACCAGGTTCATATCCCGCTTTTTTAATTGCTTCAACTAAAAATTGGAATGCTTTTTCGTCACTTTCAAAGTTTGGTGCAAAGCCACCTTCGTCACCGACTGCTGTGCTGTATCCGCTTGCTTTTAAAATTGCTTTTAAATTATGAAAAACTTCTGCGCACATTTTTAACGCTTCTTTGAAAGATTTTGCGCCAATAGGCATAATCATAAATTCTTGAATATTGACGCTGTTATCTGCGTGTTTACCGCCGTTGATAACATTCATCATCGGAACAGGCAAAACATTGGCATTACAACCACCAACATATTTATACAATGGCAAATTCAAACTTTTTGCTGCTGCATGTGCTGCTGCAAGTGAAACGCCTAAAATTGCGTTTGCTCCCAATTTACCTTTATTTTCTGTTCCGTCAAGTTCTATCATTGCATTATCAATAGCAATTTGGTCATAAACATTCATACCAATAACTTTATCAGAAATTTTTGTGTTTACATTGTTGACTGCTTTTTCAACAGACTTTCCAAGGTAATTTGATTTATCTCCATCTCTGAGTTCAATAGCTTCAAATGCGCCAGTTGATGCGCCTGATGGGACATCTGCCCTGCCCATTACGCCATTTTCAAGAGTCACTTCAACTTCCACAGTTGGATTTCCACGGCTATCCAAAATTTGCCTTGCGTGAACTTTTTCAATTTTTAAATTTTTCATTTATTCCCCCTTATACTGAGTTATATTTTACACGAAATTTTAAAATTACAAAAACAATTTTACTTGTGTAACATTTTTAACCTTTTATTAAATATGATGTAGAGAGATTAAATTTACAAAAGCTTAGTTTAAAGGAGTTATTTTGGAAGTATTTTTAGGAATTTTAATTCCTTTCATCGGCACAACACTGGGTTCTGCAATGGTTTTCTTTATGAGAAACAACATCAAAGAACAATTACAAAAATCTTTAATAGGATTCGCATCTGGCGTTATGATGGCAGCATCAATTTGGTCACTTCTGCTACCTGCAATATCGCAATCTGAAAAATATGGTAAACTTTCTTGGTTGCCAGCGGTTAGTGGCATTATTCTTGGTTTTTTATTCTTGATTTTAGTTGATGTTGTATCTAATAAGTTGACAAAAAAATCCGAAATCAAACAGGACTATCCCCAGACATCGAAAAAAACAAAGCTTTTAATTTTTGCAATTACTTTGCATAATATTCCAGAAGGAATGGCGGTTGGTGTTGCACTTGCTTGTGCATATTTCGGTGGCACAGAAATAACAATTACAAGTGCTATTATGTTATCTATCGGCATTGCAATTCAAAATTTCCCAGAAGGTGCGATTGTTTCAATGCCAATGAAAAGTGAAGGCCATGGCAAATTTAAGTCGTTTATTTTAGGTTCGCTTTCAGGCATTGTTGAACCGATATTCGCCATAATTACCTTTTTCATAACCGGTTTTATAACTCCAATTTTGCCATATATGCTTGCTTTTGCGGCTGGGACAATGATTTATGTTGTAGTAAAAGAACTCGTGCCAGAATCACAAGAAAATGCCAAATTTTATCTTTCAACGCTCAGTTTTGCTTTTGGCTTTATTGTAATGATGATTTTAGATGTGATGTTGGGATAATATTTGTTAAAAATTTAAAAGTGTGTTATCTTAAAAATATGAAAGTAGAAAAAGTTTATTTCAAAGCAAAAGACGGCTTATCTTTGTTCGGACTGTTGCATAAATGTAACGGCGAAACAAAAGAGATTGTTTTGTCAATTCACGGAATGCAAAGCAACATATTTAAAGAAAGAGATAGAGTTGAAAGCGAATATTTAACAGAAAGGAATATTGACTTTTTTGATTTCAACAATCGTGGCAGCGAAATATACACCAAAACGAATACAATTATTGACGATAAAAAAGTTAAAATAAATTGCGGTTCAATGTGGGAAAATGTTTATGACTGTATTCTTGACATTGACGCAGCCGTTGACGAACTTATTTCAAAGGGTTACGAAAAAATCATTCTTCAAGGTCATAGTTTAGGAAGCATAAAGAGCGTAATTTATTATAATTATCTCATAGAAAATAATCTTGTAGACAAATTAAGCAAGATAAAAGCAGTCATTTTGCTTTCGCTTGTTGGAATAAAAGAATTTTTATATTATGATGACCCTAAACACGCTAAACATTTAGAAAAATTGTCCAACAAACTTGTTAAGAAAGGAAAATTCGATACTTTAACAGAAGGCTTTTTCGGTTTTCCGATGACTGCCAAATGTTTAAATCAATATTTCCAAGAAAACTTAAATTTTGTTCAGTTTCTTGATAAAAATTTTAAATTTGAATTGCTAAACAAAATTAACTGCCCGCTTTTTATGAGATATGGCACAATTAACGAAATAATCCCAAAAGATGCATTTGAAATAATTGAAATTTTAAACTCCAAAGTAACAAATAATTTTAAAGATTTTGGCGCAATAGAAGGTGCAAATCATAGTTTTAAAAATAAAGAACTCGTTCTGACCGAACAAATATATGATTTTATAAAAAAAGCAGTTGTTTAAACTGCTTTTATTCTATTGTTTCGTTTTTTGATTCTCTTGGTTGAACAGTGTTTTCTTCTTCAACACAACTTTTATTTTTTTTGTTGAAGCGTTCGCCCCTAATAATTAAGTAAATGGCAATTATGCCCCAAACGAGCAAAAATGCACCAATTATTGAGCCAACAACTGTTAGAAGAATACCCCACCAAGCCATAGCGAAAACTGAAAGTGCCATAATCTTATCTCCTAAATTTATTTTAACACTATTTAACCAAAATAGTCAAATAAATTTACAAAAATAATTTTATGTCAAATTTTTGAAAAATATGTCATTTTTTATCGCCACTTCATTTTGTGGGCTTAATGTCAAAACAAAATCATTATACCTTTTTGCACTCTCCAAATCTCCGAGATTATAATAGCAAACACATAATTGCAACGCAGGATAAGTGCTAAAATATTCTTCATTTATAAATGCACCACTTGAATAATCTTTTTTGCATTTTAGTGCATTTTCAAACCAAAAAATCGCTTGTTTAAACTTATTCTCGCGCATAAAATAGTCGCCAATATAGCACAGAAAGTTTGCTCGCGGCTCGGCATATTCAAAACTTTTATATAAAATGTTGATGTCGTTTTTATTAATCGCTAAATTGCAAAAATACAGCATTTCAAGTGCACCGAGATTGTTTTCAATCCAGCCCTTGCCGCCCTTTAAAAAGTTTGTAAACTCCTTTATCGCTTTTTTATAGTATCCGTTATAATAAAGTTCTCGTGCAAAATAGTATTGATCTCGTGGCGAAAGTGTTTTGCCAGACTTTATAAGTTGCCGATAAATTTTTAAATTTCGCTTGGGGTCGGTCTTTTTGTCACCTTTTAAGTGCCTGATTGCGATGTCTAAATTTTCAATTTTGCCATGAGGTGTTATTGCTTCATGAACAGCCCCTTCCCATAAAAAAGTTTTGTTGTTCTTTAAAATTCGTTCCCGATTATATGCAAATGTGCAACGCCCTTTTTCGTCAAAAGCGGTTTCATATTTGAGCATATAAACATCTGTTTGACTTTCCTTTAATTTCTGCTTTAATTTTTTTAATTTTATCAAATTATCTTGCGTAACGACATCGTCAGCATCTAACCACATAACATACTTGCTTGTCGCCTTGGAAAACGCAAAATTTCTTGCTTTTGAAAAATCGTCACACCAATTAAAATCAAATATTTTATCTGTAAATTGCGCAGCAACAAGTTTTGTAAAGTCTGTTGAACCCGTATCAACAATTATGATTTCATCAACAAAAGTTTTTACGCTTTCCAAACAGCGAGCCAAATATTTTTCTTCGTTTTTGACTATCATTGCCAAACTTACTAAGTTTTCCATACTTAATATTTATGAAAAAATAAATTGCAAATGTGCGTGCATTTTTCGACAAATTTTGTGGTATTTTGCTAAGTTTACGCATATATATACAACAAAAGTATGCAAAAAAGGAAGGTAAATGGAAACATCTTTTCTTGAATTAAGATGCAAGGAAGTTATAAATGTTGTTGACGGCACTAGGCTTGGTCATGTTGTTGACATTGTTTTTGAATTGCCAAGTGGTCAAATAAAAGGCATTGTCGTTCCAGGCACAAAAACTATTTTTGGTTTTTTAAAAGGCGGCAACGACTTATTTATTCCTTTTTCGCAAATATGTAAAATAGGTGCAGACACCATACTTGTTGAACTTTTTGGAGTTAATTCCCCTGTTTCAACATACAGCACCGTCAGCACCCAAGATAATAAGACAATTACGCTCAAAAACAGCAATAATTAATTATATTTTCCGCCAAACAACTTGTTTGACACTTTTAAAAACCAGTTTATTGGAAAAATTTTAACCAAAAAATTAAACACTTTATACTTGTTACCAATTATGTAACTTGCTTTAAATTTGCGTTTATTAGCAATTTTAAAAACTTTATTAGCGCAATACTCAACGCTCATTCGCTTTGAGTTATTTTTTTCAACAATTGCTTGTGCATTTTCAACTTTTTTACCATAGCGGTCATTTGTTTCAAAATTTTTAACTCTGTTTTGAATAAATGGCGTTTTAACATCGCCAGGATTGATGCAGCAAACATTTATTCCTGCGTGCGAAAGTTCCATTCTAAGCCCATGTGAAAGCATATTCACTGCCGATTTGCTTGCACAATAATTAATTCTAAACGGCATGGCAAAAAGCCCGCAACATGAACCTATAATCACAATTTTTGCGCCCTTTCCCATGTATGGCAAACAAGCCTTTGCAGCATTCAAAACGCCAAAATAATTGACATCAAAAAGGCGTTTAACTTCTTCTGTTTCAGCAAGTTCTGCTGCGCCAGAAATTCCAAAACCTGCCGAACAAATCAAAATGTCTATCTTTCCATAATCGGAAGCGATTTTGTTCATGCTCGCTTTGAAACCTTGTTCATCTCTAACATCACAATAATATTCGTCTTCGTTTAATGGGTCTGGATGCAAGCCAAGAGCAAACACCCTGTCGCCACTTTCTTTAAACAGTTTAGCGGTTTGCTTGCCTATTCCACTTGTTCCGCCAGATATAACAACAATTCTATTCATATTTCACCCTATTTATTTAAAAATTCTCTTGCTTTTGTCGCTCTTTCTTTAAGTTCAGCCATCACTTCTTCTTTATCAACAGGCGCAATGTAATCTCTTTGAAAAAATTTGCTTCCGCGTTTGATTTTAATTCTATCAATCGACAAACAAAAAGAACTTACAATGCTTTTAACAGGTTTTACTTCTTCAATGTATCTGTAATAAATTCTTTTCCTAAAAATGCCGCTTACAACCAGCAAATAGTCTTCTGTAAAAATGTAATAAGTTTTTAGAACTGAATACAAATATACAAGCAAAATGACACTGAAAAATACTAGCAAAAATATGTATTGCCAAAAGTAATTTTTTGGGAAAAACACTGCAATGCAGGCTGTTGCAACAACCAATGTTATAATCACAAAAAATACTAAAAAATCGCGCTTTGCTTCATATCTTGGACCTTGTTTCATATCAACTCCTTGAAAATATTATACAATTAATTATTAATAAAAGCAAAACAAAAAATAATAATTTTATTACGCCGAAAAAATGTTGACAAGTTCCGCCAAAAGAAGTTATAATCTTTCAAGTTAAGTATTTAAAGGAAGAAATATGAAAGAATTGCAAGAGATGTGGAAACAAGTTTTATTAAAAGTTGAAATGATGGTTAGCGCCGTTTCTTTTGACCTTTGGATTGCTCCACTTGAAGTGTTAGACTACAATAAATTTGAAAAGTTGATTTTGTCAACAAATTCCACATACGCTAAAAAGCAACTTATGAAAAATCATTCCGAACAACTCAAATCTGCTATTGAAGAAGTCTTTGGCGAAGACACTCCTTTTGAAATTTTAGACCCAGATGAGAAAAAAGAATTTTTAAAGAAAAATAAGCCAGAAATCAACCAAGCAGTCGTTGAAAAAGAAATAGAAGAAGATAAAAACGCTTTCAATCCAAAATATACTTTTGATAACTTTGTTGTTGGCAAAAGTAACCAATTTGTTTATGCTGCTGCCCGCTCAGTTGCCGAAAATCCAGGCAAGCGTTTCAACCCACTCTTTATTTATGGTGGCGTTGGGCTTGGCAAAACACATGTTCTTCACGCTATTGGAAATTACATCAAAAAAGAGTTGCCAGACCTTAAAATCAAGTATGTAACCTGCGAAAAATTTACAAATGATTATATCGACAGCCTTCATGGTTCAAATAAAGACCAAGGTATTAACAAATTTAGAGAAAAATATAGAAATGTTGATGTTTTAATGGTTGACGATATTCAATTTATAACCAATAAAAACGAAACGCAAGAAGAATTTTTCCATACTTTTAACGACTTGTATCAAAATAACAAACAAATCATCATCGCGTCAGACCGTCCACCAAAAGAAATTGCAACATTGTCAGACAGATTGCGTTCACGCTTCGCAAGCGGATTAATTCAAGATGTCCAATCACCTGATTTTGAAACCAGAGTGGCAATTTTAAGAAAAAAAGCGCAACTTGAAAGATATATAATAGATGACGAAGTTATTAACTTCATCGCCGAAAAAATAGACACAAATATTCGTGAAATGGAAGGTTTGCTTGCAAAAGTTTATTTCTTTGCAACACTTCTTGGTAAAAAATCAGCATCACTTGAAGAAGCAAAAGAAGCATTTAAAGAAGACTTAGACGAAAAACGCGAAGACTTAAGCCCAGACACAATTATTGACGCAACCTGCAAGTATTTTGGAATTTCAAAAGCCGATATTGTTGGTAAAAAGAAAAGCAAAGAAATTGTTGAACCAAGAATGATTGCTATTTACTTAATCAGCGAGATGTTAGATATGCCACTTGTTGCGATTGGAAAACTCTTTGGCGGCAGAGATCACACAACAATTATCCATGCGCG
This sequence comes from uncultured Bacillota bacterium, assembly GCA_900551705.1. Taxonomy (GTDB): domain Bacteria; phylum Bacillota; class Clostridia; order Christensenellales; family UBA1242; genus UMGS687. The sequence continues at coordinate 7,816 of URWY01000015.1, forward strand.
CGACAAAATCACCGAACAATACAGAGATGGCGGCAGAATTAAAACACTTGTTAATGCCATTAAAGAGCAAATAAACGCTAATTAAACAATTAAAAATAACAAAAAAAAAGTGAGCCTAGTTTAAGCCCACTTTTTTTATTAAAAAATCTCTCAAATTGAGAGATTATGCTGTTTCTTCTGATTTAATTTTATAAATAATTTCAGGTTTTGAGTGATTTAAAATTACATTTTTTGTAATTACAATTTTATCTATATCAACATTGCTTGGTGATGTGAACATAACATCTTGCATTGCATCTTCCAAAATTGCCCTGAGTCCGCGTGCACCTGTTTTGAGTTCGCTTGCTTTATGCGCAACTGCATCAACTGCATCTGGTTCAAAAACAAGTTCAATATTATCCATTTTAAACAATTTCTTATATTGTTTAACAAGTGCATTTTTAGGTTCAGTTAAAATTTTAACAAAAGCATCTTCTTTCAAGTCTGAAAGTGAAACAAACACTGGCATTCTGCCAATAAATTCTGGAATAAGTCCAAATTTTATAAGGTCTTGTGGTTGAGTTTGTTTAATAACATTGAGTTCTTCCCTATCCACTTTTGTTTTAACATCTGCACTAAAACCTAGAGTGCTATCATTCAACCTTGCTTCGATGATTTTATCAAGTCCGATAAATGCGCCACCGCAAATAAATAAAATGTTTGTTGTATCAATTTGCAACATTTCTTGATGAGGATGTTTTCTTCCGCCTTGTGGAGGAACTGATGCGATTGTGGACTCAACAATTTTTAAAAGTGCTTGTTGAACGCCTTCACCTGAAACATCACGAGTGATTGATACATTTTGGCTTTTCTTTGCAAGTTTATCTATTTCGTCAACATAAATTATGCCACGCTCTGCCTTGGCAATATCATAATTAGCGTTTTGAATAAGTTTTAACAAAATATTTTCAACATCGTCACCAACATAACCCGCTTCGGTCAATGTTGTTGCATCGCATGAAGCAAATGGAACATTTAAAATTTTTGCTAATGTTTTTGCAAGCAATGTTTTGCCACTACCTGTTGGGCCGACCATTAAAATGTTTGATTTTTCAAGTTCAATATCATCATTTTGTTCTTTTTTCGACTTGCTTGTAAGCAAATTATAATTAACTCTTTTATAATGATTATAAACAGCAACTGCGAGAGCGCGTTTTGCATCTTCTTGTCCAACAATATAATCATCAAGTCTTTTCTTAATTTCTTCTGGAGCAAGAAGTTCAATTTTACTATCAAGTTTAGAAACTTTTTCTTCTTGAACAATTTCTTTGCAAATATCTATACATTCGTTGCATATAAAACTATTGCCATCTGGATTGGCAATAAGTTTTTTTACGGTTTCTTGTGGTTTGCCACAAAAAGAACAACAAAGGGGCTTTCTTTCCTTTTCCATAACACCTCAATATATTATTAGTTAAAAAATTATTTTTAATCAACCCTTTTATTCAGGCTTTTTCTCAACACCGCGTTTAACATAGACTTTGTCAATTAAACCATATTCAAGTGCTTCATCAGCGCTCAAATAATGGTCACGGTCTGTATCTTTTTCAACTTGTTCAATAGGTTTTCCAGTATTTTCAGAAATTATTCTATTTATTTTAGCTTTAATTTTTTGAATTTGCTTTGCTTGAATTTCAATGTCACTTGCTTGACCTTGTGCCCCACCAAGTGGTTGGTGAATCATAATTTCAGAGTTTGGAAGTGCAAATCTCTTACCTTTTGCACCGCTTGCAAGCAAAAATGCACCCATAGATGCTGCAAGTCCAACACAAGTTGTTGCAACATCGCATTTGATATAATTCATCGTATCGTAAATAGCAAGACCAGCAGAAACGCTTCCACCTGGACTATTGATATACAAGAAGATATCTTTATCTGGGTTTTTGCCTTCAAGATATATAAGTTGCGCAACAACACTGTTGGCAACTTGGTCATTTATCTCGCCTGAAAGGAAAATAATTCTATCTTCTAATAACCTTGAATAAATATCGTAAGAGCGTTCGCCGTTTGCTGTTTGGTCAACAACCATAGGAATTAACATAAATTTTTCTCCTTCCAATTATTTATATCCAATTTATTAAGCAATAGTATTGTTAGCTTTTAAGAAATCTAGCAATTTTTTCATTAAAATGTCGTTTTCGAAATAAGCAACTGTATTATTGTCCAAAGTTTTCTTGTATTCTTCTAAATCTTTTTTATACAAATCTGCCATTTCTTGGAGTTTTGCGTTTAGTTCTTCGTCAGTTACATACAAGTTTTCTTTTTTAATCAATTCTTCCAAAACAAGTCTTGTTTTGCATGATTGTTTTGCTTGTTCTTTTCTTTCTTCTCTAAGTTTTTCAACATCTGTTCCAAGATAGCCAAGATATTCATCAAGTTTTAAACCTTGGTAGCTTAATCTTGCTTCCAAATCTTTGATAAACATATCTAATTGGCGTTCAATCAAAATTTCTGGAACTTCAACTTCACTTGCATCAACAATTTTTTCAATCAAATCGTTTTCAAGCTTTCTTTCAGCTTCTTGTTCTTTTTTAATGTTCATTCTCTTTTCAATATCTTTTTTATAATCTTCAAGTGTTTCAAATTCACTTACATTTGAAGCAAAAGCATCATTTATTTCTGGAAGTTGTTTTCTTTCAATTTTTTCAAGTGTAACTTTAAAAACTGCTGGTTTATTTTGCAAGTTTTCAGCACCATAATTTGCTGGGAATGTTACATTAACATCTTTGTTGTCACCAACTTTCATTCCAACAATTTGGTCTTCAAAAGTGTCAATAAAACTCTTTGAACCAAGTTCTAATCTATAATTTGTTGCACTGCCACCTTCAAAAATTTCTCCATCTACCATACCCACAAAGTCGATTGTTGCGAAATCGCCCATTTTTGCTTCGTCATCTGATGCGTCAACAAATCTTGCACTTCTTTCAGCAACCATTTTAAGTTCATCGTCAACTTCTTTTTTAGTTGCTTTTTTGCATTCTTTTTTAACTGTTAAGCCTGTGTATGCGACGAGTTTAACTTCTGGAACGCCAGCAACGCTAGCAGTTACAACTAAGCCTTCTTTACCAAACTTATCAATTTTAACATTTGGTTGAACAATAGGTTCAAAGTCTTTATTTTCGTCCAAAAATTTTCCATATTCTTCTGAGAATGCTCTTTCAAAAGCGCCATCAAAGAAAACCATTTCTCCATAGTTCTTTTCAATAACTTTTCTAGGCGCTTTTCCTTTTCTGAAACCTTGAACAGAAAATCTATTTTTGTCTGCTTGATATGTTGCTTCAACAGCATTTTCCCATTCTTCAGCAGAGATTGTGATTTCTACTTCATAATTATTTTTTTCTTTTTTTGTAATTTTGTAACTCATTTTTTTCTCCTTAAAATTTTAAATCTTGGGCATTATAGCACACAAATCAAAAGAAAACAATTATTTTAAGTAATTTTATTTAGTTGTCAAATTTACAGCCACAATAAGTTTGTCTATAAAAATTATTTTCTTTAGAAAGTTGAAGTGAACGCAAATAGCCGTTTTCTTTTTTAAAGTCTGATGGAAGATAATCCACTTCAAATTGTTTTGATAAATTTTGCATAATTTCGTTAATCCAAGTTGCGTTTTTATATGGACTGACTGACAATGTTGTGCAGAATAAATCAAATTCATTTTCTTTTGCAAGTAAAGCAGTTTTAGAAAGCCTTAATTTGTAACATTCATAACACCTTGGTGAATGTTCACCTAAATTTTCTTTGCCTTTTATGGCATTTAAATAATCTTGATGCGAATAATCAATATCCAACATTGGAATATTCAATTTTTTTAGAAAGCATATTTGCTCATTTTTACGCTTTTCATATTCTTCTTCTGGCATAATGTTGGGGTTATAATATAGAACTGTGATATTAAAATGTGGCAAAAGTCTCTCAATAACTGCGCTTGAACAAGGCGCGCAACAACTATGGAGCAAAAGTTTTTTCTTTTCTCCATTAAAAGACGATATTTTTTCTTTCATTTTGTCGTTATAGTTCATTTTGTTCCTTTTGGGTGGGGCGAAAGCCCCGCACGAAAGTGCGGCAAAGCGTGCCCACGGCACGCTTTTGCTTTTCGCAAGCGAAAAGCGGCTTTAGCCCTCCTCTTTATTATTTTAACACTTTCAAAGGCGAAATCTCAAGCATAATACTCTTTTTACCAATCTTTCCAAAATCAATATCTGCAAATTTTCCGCCGTCTATACTTATAATCTTACCAACACCAAATTTTGGATGTAAAACAGTTTGACCAACTTCAAAATTAGATTCCACTTTTGTTTTTCTGTTTTCAACATACTCATCAAATTTAGTTTTCGTTTGCATTGGGCTGTAATCATATTTGTTTTGTTCTGGCTCTTTATAATAAACCTTTTCAATTTTTGGTTGATATTGTTGCTTATAATAAGCGCCAATCTGTGCTCCATATCTGTTGTTTTGAAAAACTGAAAATTCCGGCATAATATTTTCTTCTGCTGGTGCAAGATTTATTTCGCGTAAAAACCTTGATGGTCTTTGATAATCTCTCTTGCCATATAAGTATCTCGTTTTGCAAGATGTAAGCATCAAATTTTCCTTTGCTCTTGTTATTGCAACATACATTAACCTGCGCTCTTCTTCCATTTCATCGTTATTATCAAATGCTCTAGAAATAGGAAAAATCTTTTCTTCAAGTCCGATTATAAAAACATATCTAAATTCCAAGCCTTTAACCGAATGAACAGTTGCAATCGTCACGCAATTGCCAGCACTATCCATGCCGTCAATATCTGAAATAAGCGAAACACTTTCCAAAAATTCAACAAGCGAAGCACTCTCATTTTTTTCTTCAAAATCTTGAACCTGAGACACAAACATATCAATATTCAAAATTCTGTTTATATCTTCTTCTGAGTTGGAATTATATGCACTTTTAATGTTAAATTCGCTTATCAAATGCTTAACAAAATCTGTTAAACACATTTTTTCATAATCATCTTTCAAGGTCAAATATGTGTTTTTAAAACTTTCAAATTTCTTTATTGTTGATAATGGCAAATTTAAATTATCAGTCAAAACAGTGTTTAAAAGGCTTTCACCAAGATTGTTCGCTTCAATTTTTAATGCGTTTAGTGCACTATCACCAATTCCCCTTTTAGGGAAATTTATAATTCTTTCAAATGAAATATCATCTCTTGGATTTGTAAAAAGTCTTAAATATGAAATTAAGTTTTTGATTTCAGCACGCTCAAAAAACTTAAAACCGCCATAAATTCTGTGAGGAATGTTATATGTCAAAAATCTTTCCTCAAAAGGTAATGTCAAAGCATTTAAACGCATCAAAACTGCAAAATCGCTGTATTGATAACCATAATTTTGAACCAAATCGTATATTTCACGAGCAACAACTTCGGCCTCTTCCTTTTCATCGTATACATTTCTTGTTTGAATTTCTGCACCATCGAAATTTTCTGTCCAAAGATTTTTGTCCATTCTTGATTTATTGTTCTTAATAAGCAAATTTGCTAGATTTAAGATTTTTTTTGTTGAACGATAATTCCTTTCAAGTTTGAAAAGTTTAACATTCTCAAAATCTTTTTGGAAATCAAAAATATTAGCAAAATTTGCACCACGCCAAGTGTAAATGCATTGATCTTCATCGCCAACAACAAATATGTTCTTATGAACACTTGTAAGCATTTTTACAAGGTCGTATTGAATTGTGTTGGTGTCTTGAAATTCGTCCACTAAAACATATTTAAAACGATTTGCATACTTTGCCAAAACTTCTGGACATTGTTTAAAAAGTTGATAGGTCACATTCATCAAATCGTTAAAATCTAACGCATTTGCTTTTCTGAGTTCTGATTGATAATCGTAATAAACTCGCTCAATAGTTTCAATATTATCCAAATAGTCATACATTTTTTTGTATTCGGTCATTGTCATATTGTTGTTTTTTAAATTGTTAATATGAAAAGCAATATTTTTACGCTTATCTTCTTTGTCGATATTATATTTTGCACAAATTTGCTTAAAAAGTTTGTCTGTGTCTTGATCTGAATATATTGAAAAATTATGGTCATAACCACCGAGTTTATCTATATCCATTCTCAAAATTTTTGCACACATTGAGTGAAATGTGGATATCCAAACACGGTCGCCACCATCAATCATTTTTTCAACCCTGTCTTTCATTTCCTTTGCCGCTTTGTTCGTGAAAGTAATCGCCAAAATATTGTATGGCGAAACATTTAATTCAGAAATTAAATATGCTATTCTATGTGTCAAAAGCCTTGTTTTGCCACTACCCGCACCAGCAGTGACCAAAACCGCACCATCAATTTGCAATAATGCTTTTTGTTGTTCTTCGTTTAAACCTTGTAAAATATTTTCCATGCGGTGATTATATCACAAATTTGAAAAAAATTAACTATTTTTATCAACTTAATTTGACATTTTAAAAATTAAATGTAATACTCATAGCATGATTGAAAAATACATCTCAAAAAGCGCTGAACAAACAAAACAAATTGCAAAATCAATCGCCCAAAATGTTAAAAATTGTGGCGTTTATATTTTAAGCGGCGATTTAGGTGCTGGCAAAACAACTTTCACAAAAGGTTTTGCTCTCGGTCTTGGCATTACAGATATCGTCACAAGCCCAACGTTCACAATTATGAATGAATACACAGGCGAAAACTTTGCTCTTTTCCATTTTGATATGTATAGATTGAATGATGTCAGCGAAGCCTATGCTCTTGGTTTTGAAGAATACTTTGACAATACAAATTTAAAAGGAATTTGCCTTGTTGAATGGGCAGAAAATGTTGCAGGACTTATCTCAAAACCATATCACAAAATCACATTCAACAAATTAAGCGATAATGAAAGAGAAATAATTTTAGAGGAAATCGTATGAAAATTTTAGTTATTAACACCGCAGGAATGACTGCGCAACTTGCCTTGCAAGCAGACAACTTGAATTATTTTAGCGAACTTGACGCTTCTATGAAGCACTCAGAAAACTTGCTACCAGAAATTGAAAAATTGCTTAAAAAAGCAAATGTCAACTTAAATGAACTTGAATATCTCGCTGTTAATGTTGGCCCAGGTTCGTTTACTGGCCTTAGAATTTCAATAGCAACTGCAAAAGCACTTTTGGTAACTCACCCAACCTTAAAAGCAGTGAAATTTAATAGTTTTGAAATGCTAGCAAACAACTTTTTTGAAAATAACAAAGATGAGAAAATTGACATTGTTTTAAATGCTTTAAGCGGCTTGCATTTTGTATCAACTTTTGAAAATAACAAATTTTCAGAACCAAAAATGATTGAAAAATCTGAACTTGAAAATTTAAACAATATTGTTAGTAATGAAAATATTGAAAATTGCAATGTTAAACTTGCAAAATTTACTTGTGAAAATATGCTCAAAATTGCACTTGAAAAAATTGCAAAAAATGAAACCTGCCCAGAAAGCGAACTTGTTCCTTTATATATTCGTCCAAGCCAAGCAGAAGCGAATTTAATTAAAAATAAATAATTAAATAAAATAAAAAAAAGGTCAAAAAAATTACCTTTTTTATTTTTTAAATTAATTTTTCAAAAATTAAAGCATTTTCGCCGCTCTTATAGTAATTTCGGCGCAGATAAATATTTTTAAAATCATTTTTTTTATATAAATTAATCGCCGGAAAATTATTTTCTTTAACTTCTAGCCATATTTTTTCTATATTTTTATTTTTTGCAATATTTTCCAATTTTTTTATTAATTTTGTTGCAATATTTTGATTTTTAAATTCTTCTTTAACGGCTATTAAAAGCAAATTGTAACTATCTATTAAATCGTCTGCAATTAAAAAACCAACAATCTCACCTTCACTTACCGCTTTTAAAAAAATGTTGTTTGACTTTAAACCGCTTACAAAATTATCGTATGTCCAATCAAAATAACATTTTGAAATGTCATATATTTTTTGAATGTCGCTTTCATTTACAAATTCTATTGTCATGTTTAATATTATAACTAATTTAAGACAAATAACCAAATTTAATTTGAAAATATTTCATTTCGTTGTATATTATAATTAGATTTAAGGGGGATAACTATGAAAAAAATGCTTACAGATTTAGACTTGAAAAACAAAAGAGTGCTTTTAAGGGTCGATTTTAATGTTCCTTTGGACGATAACGGCTATATTGTTGACGACACAAGAATTTATGAAGCAATGCCAACAATTAGATATATTTTAAAACAAGGTGCAAAACTTATTATATGCTCTCACCTTGGCAGACCAAACGGAGAATATAATCCAAAATACTCTATGTTTCCTGTCGCACAACAACTTATTAAATATTTAATTAACAGAGTTTATTTTGCTGTCGATGTTGTTGGTCCAGACGCCATGGAAAAAGCAAAAAATTTAAAACCCGGCGAAGTTTTGCTTCTTGAAAATTTAAGATTTTGTAAAGAAGAAGAAGCAGACGATTTGTTCTTTGCAAGAAAACTTGCAAGTATGGCAGATATCTATATTGATGATGCGTTCGGCGTTGTCCACAGAAAACATGCTTCCATTCATAGAGTCGCAAAAATGTTGCCAAACGCAATGGGCTTTTTGATGGGCAAAGAAATAAACGCTATCACAAGCGCTATGAATAACCCAGATAGACCTTTTGTTGCAATTTTAGGCGGAGCAAAAGTTAGCGATAAAATCGCTGTTATTAAAAACCTTCTTCCAAAAGCAGACACAATTTTAATTGGCGGTGCTATGGCTTTCACTTTCCTAAAAGCAGAAGGCTATGATGTCGGAACAAGCATAATTGATGAAGAAAAATTGGAAATAGCAAAAAACACCCTAGATGAAGCAAAAGCACTTGGTAAAACAATTTTACTCCCTGTTGATGTTGTTTGCACGGAAGTTTACAGTCCTTCCGCTCGAGGAACAGTCTACCCTGTTGATAAAATCCCAGAAGATATGATGGGGCTTGACATCGGTCCTGAAACAATCAAACTTTTCTCAAAAGTTATAAAAGAAGCTCACACCGTTATTTGGAACGGCCCTGTTGGCGTGTTTGAGTTTGATAGTTTTGCAGACGGAACAAAAAAGATTGCAAAAGCGCTCACAAAAGTGAACGGCACAACAATAGTTGGCGGCGGCGACACTGCTGCTGCAATTCACGAATTTGGATATGAAGATTATATAACACATATCTCAACTGGCGGCGGCGCGAGTTTGAAACTCCTTGAAGGCGCAGACCTTCCTGGTCTTGATGTTCTGGACGATAAAGAATAACCACAAAAAACAAAAATAAATTATATAAGGAGTTAATATGAAAGAATTGATTTATGCAAATTTCAAAATGAATAAAACTTTTTCCGAAACAAAAGATTATTTGAAAGAATTAGACGCATTATTGGTTGACGAACCACAAAAAATTTGTTTGTTCTTGCCATATACTTCTTTATATCTCTCAAAACTATATAAAGGCGAAAAATTTTTATTTGGCGCTCAAAATATGTTTGAAGAAGAAAGCGGCGGCTACACAGGCGAAATCTCCGCTCCTATGCTCGCAGATTTGAAAGTCAAAACTGTTATGCTTGGTCATAGCGATCGTAAAAAATTTGGCGAAACAAACTTGCAAATTAATAAAAAAATCAAAACTGCATTAAGATATGGCTTTCAAATAGTTTTATGCGTTGGCGAAACACGCGCTCAACGCAATTCAGGAAAAACAAAAATCGCCATAGAAAAAGAACTTGGCGAAATCTTGTTTGGAATTTACGAAAACGAACTCAAAAACATAACAATCGCTTACGAACCTGTTTGGGCTGTTGGCACAGGCAAAATTGCAGACAGCAAAACAATCAGCGAAGCAGTAAAATTTATTCGTTCAACAATAAATAGATTGTATTCAGAAACAGCAGGAAAAGAAATCAAAATTGTTTATGGCGGCAGCATTACCCCACAAACAGCAAGAGATATCTATAAAAATAAAAACATCAACGGAGTGCTGGTTGGCGGAACAAGTTTAAATGCCGTGGAATTTGCAAAACTTATTAAAGCATAAAAAAATCTCTCAATCGAGAGATTTTTTATTTTCCTGGTTTTGCTTATTTACGCTCTTTTAATATCGCAGGTAATTTGTGCTAATAAAATATTTGATTTAACCACATCTCCTTTTTTTACTGTAACCCATTGCCCATCAATTACCATCCCGTAATCTTCTGCATATATCCAACCTTCGCCAATTTTATTTGTAAGTTGACTACATCTTGCAAACGCATATTTTTCAATACTTTTTACAGTATTTGGTATTTCAAAAGAAATTAATTCTTCATATCCAGAAAAAGCAAATTGTGCTATAACAACAATTCCATCAGGAATAACTCCATTTTTTGCTCCTCTAAGGAGTTTATTTGTTTCTTTTTCTATTAAAGAACTCCCATCAGCGAAATATGTTACATTATCTTTATCGACTGTTATTAAGTTTAAATTATTACAATCACTAAATGCCCCATTTCCTATATTAGTAACATTTTTAGGAATATTTACTTCAGAAAGTTTTGTACATGAAGCAAAAGCATGTTCTCCTATATACTCTACTCCAGAGCCTATTAATATTGAATTTAAATTACGACAATCACAAAATGCTTTTGCTTCAACACTAATAATATTATATGGTATGGTAATAGAAGAAAGTCCTTGACATCTGAAAAAAGCATCTTCTGCAATAATCGTTACGGAAAAATCATTTGGAATAACGCTTTTTTTGCATCCAGATATTAATTTTTTACTTGCTGTCTCAATTAAACAATTTCCATCGCTATGATAATATTTATTTTCTGATGCAACATTAATTGATACTAAATTATTACATTCTGAAAAAGGATTTTTCCCAATATAAGTTACACTACTTGGAATTGTAATTGATATTAAACTACTACAAAACCCAAAAGCAGTAAACCCAATATTTGTTACACTTTTTGGTATTTCAATTTTATTTAAATTGGTACACTGATAAAATGCATACGCATCAATATTAAGCAATCCATTTGGCATTACAATTTCTGTAGCGTCAGAATTTTGAAAACAAAAACCATTAATAATTTTACAACCATTTTGAATTATATAACTTTTTTGTTCCGTATCAATTATATCCCAAGCAATAATGTATTTATTAATTTTATTTCCTAAATATTTAATTCCATCTTTTATTATTCTTGGTTGTAAGCTATCACATTCTTCAAACGGATCAAATCCAATGCTATTCAAACTATCTGGAATAATAATATCTACTAATTCATAGCATTCTGAAAAAGCGCTTTCTCCTATAATTGTTACACCATTTGGAATTATAATGTCCGTTAAATTAGTTCCTGCAAATGAAAATTCGCAAATATTTTTAAGAGAATTTGGCAATTTAATTGATGTTAAACTGCTGCAATCAAAGAATGCCTCTTTACCAATGCTGGTTGTTGTGTAGTCTTGCCCCTTAACAATTAATTTACTTGGAATGTCAAGCTCTGTTGGGTTACCAACTGGACCTGTAATAGTTGCTGTTT
>URWY01000016.1 GCA_900551705.1 uncultured Bacillota bacterium
CTCGAACCCACGACCTCTAGCGTGACAGGCTAGCGTTCTAACCAGCTGAACTACCGAACCATGTTGAATTACAAAGGTTTTCAACCTTTAATCTTCAAATCTCTTTGAAGATGGTGGACCTTCTAGGACTCGAACCTAGGACCGACCGGTTATGAGCCGGTTGCTCTAACCAACTGAGCTAAAGGTCCAAACTTAACATTTGAGTTAAGTACTGGTCGGGGTGAAGAGACTCGAACTCCCGGCCCCATGGTCCCAAACCACGTGCGCTACCAACTGCGCTACACCCCGAAACTCAAAATGCTTAGTTATATTACACTATTTTGCATAATCTGTCAACAATTTTTCATAAATTTTTTTATTTGTTTTATATGCTATGTTTTTTGTTAACTCTAAGCATTTATATCATACTATTTTTCTAGCAAATGTAATGCCACAAGTTTTGCGTGTTCATAGGTCAATGCTCCTTGAAAATACGCAACATAAGGTGGTTTTACTGGTCCATCGCTTGAAAGTTCAATAGATGCACCGCTGACAAATGTCCCCGCTGCCATAATAATTGGATCTAAATATCCTGGCATATCCCAAGGCATCGGCACTGCATCACTATCTATTGGCGAAAATTTTTGAATGTCTTGAATAAACGAAATCATCGCACTTTCATCGTTGAATTTTATGGATTTAATAATATCCCCTGCAACTTCGTTTGATTTTGGCATAACTTCATAGCCTTTGTCCGCTAAAACTTCGCCAATCAAATATGCTCCCTTAATCGCTTGACAAACGATGTGTGGGGCTAAGAATAAGCCTTGATAAAATTCACGATAGCCTTTTTCATAAGACCCAACTTCTGTTCCAAGTGAAGGCGAAGTTAAACGATAAGAAATCATTTCAACATATTTTTGTTTGCCGGCGATATATGCCCCAGTTGAAGCAAGACCGCCACATGGGTTTTTAATTAATGAGCCAACTATAACATCTGCGCCTACTTCGGTTGGTTCTTTTTCTGCAACAAATTCTCCATAGCAGTTATCAACAACAAAAATCGAATTTGGACTATACTTTTTTACAACTTCAACGCATTTTTCAATATCATCTATTGAAATAGCATTGCGCCAATTATATCCTCTACTTCTTTGCAAAAACACCATTTTTGGTTGCAATTCTTTCAATTCTGCAATGATTTTTTTGTAATCGAGTTCATCATTTTTTAAGTCAACTTGTTTATAAGTTATGCCTAAATCTTTTAAACTCCCCCTATTTTCGCCTTCAACACCAAAGATTGTTTCATCAAGAGTGTCATAAGGTTTACCGGCAATTGAAAGCATTGTATCGCCTGGTCTTAAAAGACCAAAAAGCACAATCGCAATCGCATGCGAGCCACAAGTGATATGTGGAGAAACGATAGCACTCTCCGCGCCAAAAACGCTTGCAAACACTTTGCCAAGGCAATCTCTACCGATATCATCATAGCCATAGCCCGTTGTGCCTGCAAAATGCCTTGTTGCGATTTTATTTTCTTGAAGTGCTTTTAACACTTTTTCTTGATTTTTTAATGCAATTTCATCAAAATATGAATATATTCTTGTTAATTTCTTTTCAATTTTATCAATTTTGCTCATTTTCTTTTTCCATTTCATTTTTAACAAACTTAACAATATTTTTCGCTGCATACCTTCCAGCAGGAATTTCATTAACATTATTTATGCTATGCATAAATGTCAACTGCCTTTTTGCATAGTTGCGACTTCGCCTTTTGATGAGTTCTTTTGTTTCACGAGCCTTTGCTTCTTTGTTCAAATATGCAATCATTTCCTTATAGCCAATACCTTGCATTGATGGACAATTTGGATTTATGCCACTTTCAATTAAAGTTTGAACTTCGTTTTTCAGCCCTTGTTTATACATCAAATTAACGCGTTTATTAATGCGTTTATATAATTTTTCTCTATCCATTGTCAAAGCAAAAACAATATATTTAACATCGCTTTCAACACTTGTATTTTGAATTGGCGAAACATTTTTATCTCGTTCATTAATATCAAAAATTTCAAGTGCACGAATAATCCTAAAAGTATCGTTTACATTTAAGGCTTCTGCTCTAGTTGGATTTTTCTCTTTTAAAATATTATAAACATATTCGTTGCCATATTTTTTTGCAAGTTGTTGATAATATTTTCTTATTTTTTCATCTTTATAAACGCCATTGAAATCATAATTTTCAATAAGCGCTTTTAAGTATAACCCTGTGCCCCCAACAATGATAGGTGTTTTACCCTTTGCAAAAATTACATCTATTTTTTCTTTCGCTTTTTTAACATAATCACAAACTGTAAATTCACGGTTTGGTTTGCAAACATCAATTAAATAATGTTTAACTCCTTGCATTTCTTCTTTCGTGACTTTTGCAGTTCCGATGTCCATGCCTTTATAAATTTGCATGCTATCTGCTGAAATTATTTCCCCATTAAGCATTTTTGCGACATCAATAGAAGTGCTGGTTTTACCAACACCTGTGGGACCATATATTACAACTGCGTATTTGTTTTCCATAACTTTCTTAGTTTATCAAATTAGATTTGTTTACACAAATAAATAAGTATATTTTATAATTTTCTTTTAAACATTTTTTCAATTTCGTTTCTTGATAGTTGAAGCACGATTGGTCTGCCATGTGGGCATAAAAGCACATGACCATTTTGAGCAAACCTATCAAGCAAAATGCTTATCTCTTGTTTAGACAAAACATTGCCCGCCTTCACTGCCGACTTACAAGCAAGTTGTGTAAATCTTTCATTTATATACGAAAGTGGTTTGTTTGCAAAACTATCAATTTCAGCAAAAACGCTATCAAAAAAGTCTTTAATATTCATGTTTGAAATAATATAAGGAATTGCAACAATTTTTAAAACATTATCAAAAATTGTGAAATTAAAGCCAAAATTCTTGAATTTTTCTTGATTTTCAGTTAAAAAACTTGATTCTTTTTCATTTATTCCAATTTCAATCGGCATAAACAAACTTTGAGTTGTCACTTCATTTTGCTCAACACTCGCCATAATTTTATCATATAGTTGACGCTCATGAGCGGCGTGTTGGTCAATGAAATAAACAAATTCGCCTTTTTGCAAAATGATATAAGTGTTAAAAATAACGCCAATAATTTCAAAGTGATTAAACACTTCTTCAACTTTTGTTTGTTCGTTTACTGGCAAACTTGTTGCAAAATTTTGTTGCGAAACTGGTTCTTCTGGCTTTATTTTTTCGTTTTCTTCGATTGCAATTTCAACCAATTTGCTAGGTTGATTTGCAAATTTATCTTCGGTAGATGATTTATTAATTATGTTCATAATATAACTAAAACTTGAACCTTCATTTTTTGAAAGAGTTGATAAATTTTCTTCTTTAACTTCTTCAACAGGTTGAACATCTTTTTCTTCATTTGTTATATTTTGAATAAAGTTTACATTTGAAACCGCTTTATAAATTGCATTAGAAACAAAACCATAAATTTTGCCTGGATTTGCAAACTTTACTTCTTGTTTTGATGGGTGAACATTAACATCAACATCTTCAAAAGGCAAATTCAAATTCAATGCAAAAAGTGGGAATTTCCCTTTCATAATAAAACCTTCAAGCGCATCAGTTATTGCAGAAAAAATCATATAATTATTCACTAACCTGCCATTGACAAACAATGTGCCATAAGTTCTATTTGGCTTTGCAAGCGTTGGTCTTGCTATATAACCTCTAATAGACATATCGCCACTTTCGCTGTTTATTTCAATCAAATTATCATAAACATCTTTGCCATATACAATATAAAGTGCTTCGGCAAGACCATTTCCAAATGTGTTATAAATAATTTTCCCATCTGCGCTATATCTAAAAGAAACGCTAGGATTTGCCAAAATTAATCTTGATAACAAATGCGTAACTTCGCCCTCTTCTGACTTAGGTTTTTTCATAAATTTTAATCTTGCTGGCGTGTTAAAAAATAAGTTTTTAACAACGATTTTTGTTCCATTTGCAGCACCAATTTCGCTTTTTTCTTGGAATTTACCGCCAGAATACGAAATTTGAACGCCAAAATCGTGATTTTCAGTTTTTGTTATCATTTCAACTTGGCTAACCGCTGTTATACTTGCAAGCGCTTCGCCACGAAATCCTAAGGAAGCAATATTTTCCAAATCTTCCGATTTTTGAATTTTGCTTGTTGCGTGTGGCATAAATGCTTTTTCAATATCGTCCGGTTCAATGCCGCTGCCGTTATCTGTGATAATAATTTCACGCAAACCACCATCAAAGATTTCAATACTGATTTTTGTAGCACCAGCATCAATCGAATTTTCAACAAGTTCTTTAACGATAGACGCAGGGCGTTCAACAACTTCCCCTGCACTTATTTTATTAAAGACATCTTCTGGCAAAATATTAATTCCCATATATTTCTCCTATTTTTTTACACGATTTACTAAATCAACAAGCATATCAAATGCAGCAAGTGGTGTTAACATATTTACATTAACATCTTCAAGCATACCGATAACATCTGAATATGATTTTTTAATATTTTCAACTTCTTCAATCGAACCTAAATTAGTTTCCGCAATTTTTCTGTTAATTTCCGCTTTTTCTAGGTTTGTGCTTATCTCTTTCGCTCTTGTGATAACTTCTTTTGGAAGACCTGCAAGCGCAGCAACCGCAACACCGAAACTTTTGTTAGCGCCACCGCGGACAACTTTTCTTAAGAATACAACGCCGTCACCGACTTCTTTAACTGTTATTCTGTAATTTTTAACACCTTTCAAAAATCCTTCAAGTTCTGTAAGCTCATGATAGTGAGTTGAAAAAATTGTTTTTATTTGCATTTTATTTGAGATGTATTCCATAACCGCCCAAGCGATTGAAAGCCCATCAAATGTTGATGTTCCACGACCTACTTCGTCTAAAATAACCAAACTTTTTGAAGTTGCATTATTCAAAATATTCGCAACTTCAACCATTTCAACCATAAAAGTTGATTGTCCATAAGCTAAATCGTCACTTGCTCCAACACGAGTAAATATGCGATCTGTGATGCAAATTTCTGCTGACGAAGCAGGAACAAAACTACCAATGTGAGCAAGCAAAGTTATAAGTGCAACTTGACGCATATATGTGCTTTTACCAGCCATGTTTGGGCCAGTTATGATAATTGATTTATCGGTATCCGTATTTATATAAGTGTCGTTTGGAACAAAAGACTGATTTTTGTTAATTTCTTCAACAACTGGGTGTCTTCCTGCAACAATTTTTATGTGGTCAATTTTTGAATTAATTTTTGGTTTGCAATAATTATTTTTAATAGCAACAGTTGCAAGCCCCATCAAAACATCAATTTCTGCAACAATTTGTGCAGTTTTTTGCATTCTTTCAATGTTATTTAATAAGAAATTCCTTATTTCAGTGAATAATTGTTGTTGCAATCTTTGTGCGTTTTCCGCTGAACCTAAAACTTGGTCTTCAATCGTTTTTAATTCTGCTGTGATAAATCTTTCAGAATTTGTTGTTGTTTGCTTACGAGTGTATCTAAATGGAACAAGCCCAAGTTGGGATTTTGTGACTTCAATGAAATATCCAAAAACTTTGTTATATAAAATTTTAAGATTTTTAATTCCTGTTTCTTCTTTTTCTTTCGCTTCAAGTTTAGTTACTAAATCATCTGCATAAACTTTTGCATTTTTATAATGGTCAAATTCTTCGTTATAACCTTTTTTAATAACATTCAAACTGTTATTATAAACAGCAGGTGCTTCATCATCAATCGCTTTGTCAATTAAATTGTAAATATCTTCAAGTGTATCTAAGTTATCGCAAAGATGTTTAATTTTTTTACTATTGTAGCAGCCAAGCAAATTTTTAATTTCTGGCAAAACTGATGCTGATTGTTTTAAACTTAAAGCATCTTTGGGATTAAAATTACCATAGGCAATTCTTCCCGCAATACGCTCAATATCTGTTATTTGATTTAATTTTTCCTTTAATTCTTGCCTTTGAATTAAATTATTAACAAAATCTTCAACACTATCAAGCCTTGCATTGATTTCCTTTTCATCTTGTAGAGGAAGTGAAAGCCAATTTTTTAATAGCCTTGCGCCCATGCTCGTTTGAGTGTGGTCAACAACCCAAAGAAGTGAACCGCGTTTCTTGCGTTCTCTCATAGTTTCAACAATTTCCAAATTTCTTCTGGAAGATGCATCTAATTTTAAATATTTATGCTCTTGTAAATCCGAAATTCGGTTAATTTGTGCAAGCGACCTTTTTTGTGTTTCTGCAAGATATATTGTAAGTGAGCCTGCAGCCATATATGTCGCAGATGGAATTTTTGCAAAAGTGCTTTTAATTTCTTCTGAACCAAATTGATTTATCAACGCTTCATTGCAAGCATTAATTTCAAAAGCATAATCATAAAAAGTTTGAAGTCTAGACAAGATTTCTGGGGAAAATACTTTTGAATCTCTCAAAATCTTTTTATCTTCTTCAAGCAAAATAATTTCACTTGGAGTCATTCTGTTTAAAACACTATTGAGTTCAATTAGCGCATCTTTTTTGCATAAATCAATTTCTTCAATCTTAAATTCACCAGTTGAAATATCACAATATGATAGCCCAATTTCTCGTATAGCGTTTATTTGTTCTTCTGAATTTTCAAGATTTTCCCAATTTCTAGCCAAAACTTTTATATCTTGTTTTTCAATTCTTTCTTTAACAAGATACACGCTGCACAAATAGTTGTTAGATTTTTGGTCAAGCATAGAATCGTCAACAACTGTTCCAGGAGTTATAACTCTTATAATTCCCCTTTCAACCAAACCTTTTTTTGTAGGCTCAGTTAACTGTTCACAAATTCCAACTTTTTGACCATTAGCAACAAGTTTTGCAATATAATTTTCAGCAGCATGGAAAGGAATTCCACACATAGGGGCTCTCTTTTCAAGTCCACACTCCCTGCCTGTTAATGTTAAATCTAAAATTCTTGATGCTGTTTCGGCATCTTCAAAAAACATTTCATAAAAGTCGCCCAAACGATACATTATGATTGTGTCTAGGTATTCAATTTTTATGTCGTAGTATTGCTGAAACATTGTTGTCAATTTGTTTCTGTCAATCTCTGTAATTTTCATTTTTTCCTCAGTTTTTTATGATTTTTTTCTATTTATTATATTTTTTTTGCAAATTTAACAAGTAATTAACTCTATAATTTTTGATTTCGTTTGGAACTTGATTTTCCATTTTTGCTGCTGGCGTATTAGGTCTTGGTGAATACATAAATGCAAAAATACCAGCATATTTAACTTTTTCTATTAAATCGCAAGTTGCTTTAAAATCTTCGTCCGTTTCACCTGGAAAGCCAACAATTATGTCAGTAGTCAAGCGAATATCTGGCATCAAACTTCTCAAATAATCAACTTTTTCAAGATAACTCTCAACAGTGTATCGCCTATTCATTGCTTTTAGAATCGCATTTGAGCCTGATTGAATTGGCAAGTGAAGTTCCTTCAAAATTTTCTTTTCACTTGCAAGCGTTTCAATCACTTCTTTTGTTATATCTTTTGGATGCGAAGTCATGAAAGTAACTTCAAAATCACCTTCTAACGCACAAATATCGTGCAAAAGGTCTTTAAAACCATAGTTTTCATAAATATCTTTGCCGTAGGAATTAACATTTTGACCAAGCAAAGTTATTTTTTGTTTTTCGGCTTTATTCTCTGATAAAATGCTTTTTATTTCATTTAAAATGTCTTCTTTTTTTCTGCTTCTTTCACGACCACGAACATAAGGGACAATACAATAGGAACAAAAATTATTGCAACCATAAATGATATTTACCCAATTATTATTGCCACTTGTTCTATGAATTGGCATATTTTCAAGAACCAAATCTTCATCAGAAATCTCTAAAATACGCTCTTTTTTCAATTTTTTTTCAGTTTTTTTAACAATTTCACGATTATTTATGATTTCGTCAATAAAATCGCTGAATTTATCCAAATTCTTTGTGCCAAAAATAATATCAACAAATGGGAAAGTTTTATATAACTTTTCGCTGACCTGTTTTTGTTGAGTCATGCAACCGCAAATTGCAATTATTTTGTTTGGATTTTGTTTTTTCATTTTTTTGAGCGCTCCAACATTGCCAACCGCTCTATCTTGCGCACCTTCTCTGATTGCACAAGTGTTAAATAAAATTATATCTGCGTCTTCAATTTTATCGCATGACAAAATTCCGCGTGCTTCAAGCACTCCGGCAAGTTTTTCTGATTCGTGGACATTCATTTGACATCCAAAAGTTGTTATAAAGTATTTCATACAAAATTATTATACAATTTTTTGCAAAAAATTACAAGAATTTTATTTATTGTGGACATTAAAAAATCTCAGATTTTTATCTGAGATTTTTATTTGAATTTATTAAATCGCTTCAACTTTATTTTCTTTAACTTCAACTGGCATAAGTTTTCTATATTGTTTTAAGCCTGTTCCTGCTGGAATAAGTTTACCGATAATAACATTCTCTTTAAGTCCAAGAAGATTGTCTGTTTTTGATTTAAGCGCAGCATCTGTTAAAACTCTTGATGTCTCTTGGAAGGAAGCGGCTGACAAGAAACTTTCTGTTGTCAATGCTGCTTTTGTGATACCAAGCAAGATACGCTTTGCAGTTGCTGGAACGCCACCTTCTTGAAGTGCTTTCAAGTTTTCTTCTTCGTATGTGAACACATCAACAACTTGTCCTGGTAGAAGTGATGTTGAGCCAGAACTTTCAATCTTAACTTTTTTAAGCATTTGTCTGATAATTACTTCAATATGCTTATCGTTAATCTTAACTTCTTGCGCTCTATAAACTGAAATAACTTCTGAAAGAAGATAATCTTGAACACCTTTTAAGCCCTTTGTTCTCAACAAATCTGTTGGGTTAATTGAACCTTCAATTAATTGTGTTCCGGCGTCAATCTTTTGACCATCTTTAACTTTCAAATATGCTGGTTTTTTGATTTCATAATCAAATTCATTTTCAGCACCTTTGATAGTGATAATATAATTTCTGTTATCTTCACGAATTGAAACAGTTCCTGAAATTTCTGCAACAGGAGATTCACCTTTTGGTTTTCTCGCTTCAAAAATTTCTTCAACACGAGGAAGACCTTTCGTAATATCGGAAGCAACGATAGCCCCTGAGAAGTGCTTGTTGTTCATAGTTAACTGTGTTCCAGGTTCACCGATTGATTGAGCAGCGATAATACCAACTGCTTCACCAATATTAACTTCATCTTTGCCAGCCATATTGCGTCCATAGCATTTTGCACAAACGCCATGTTTACTCTTACATGTAAGAAGTGTTCTGATGTTTACTTCTGTTATGCCTGCTTTTGTAATTTCGCTGGCTTGTTTTTCTGAAATCATTGTGTTTGCAGGAACGATAACTTCTTTTGTTGTTGGGTTGATAACATCGTCAACAGCAAATCTACCAACAATTCTGTCTTCAAGTGGTTCAAGAACTGCACCATCTGAATAAATTGCTGAAACTTTCATTCCTTTAACTTTTTCGCCTGCTGTTTCAAAACAATCTTCTTCGTTAATAACAATATTATGAGAAATATCAACAAGTCTTCTAGTCAAGTAACCAGAATCGGCTGTTTTAAGCGCTGTATCGGCAAGACCTTTACGTCCACCACGAGATGATAAGAAGTATTCGATTGGTGTTAAGCCGTTACGCAAGTTAGATTTAATAGGAACATCAACTTTTTGACCTGATGCACCGACCATGATACCACGCATACCGCAAAGTTGCGAAACTTGAACCATCGAACCACGAGCGCCAGACATAGCCATCATTTTAAGTGGGTTGAAGTCATCAAGGAAGCCTGTAAGAATATCTTTAACTTTACCTGTTGCTTCTGACCACAAGTTCATGTTAGAAATAAGTTTTTCGTCTTCTGTGATAAGTCCACGAGCCAAGAATTTATCGTTTTCCAAAACTTTTTTGTTTGTTTCAGCGATAATTTCATCTTTTTCTGCTGGAACTTTCATATCAAATACATTAATTGTGATTGAGCCAAGTGTTGAATATTTGAAACCAGTTGCTTTAATCTTATCAACAACATTTGATGTTTCAGTTGTTCCAAGATTGTTATAAGCCATATTGATAATTTTGCTCAATTCTGCTTTTTTAACAATTTGGTTAATTTCAAGTTGGTTATAATTTTCTCTCTTTGTTCTGTCTATCCAGCCTAAATTTTGTGGAATTGCCCAGTTAAAGATAATTCTACCAACTGTTGTTGTAATTCTATCTGTATATTTTACGCCATCAACTTCGCATGACCTTCTAACTTGGATCTCTGCTTGAACATCAAGGTTACCAGTTTGATAAGCCATAACTGCTTCGTTGCATGATGAGTAAACTGAATGTTCGCCTTTTGCACCTGGTCTGATTACTGTTAAATAGTAACAACCAAGAACAATATCTTGTGCAGGGCTACAAATTGGTTTACCATCTGATGGTTTTAAAATGTTGTTACTTGCAAGCATCAAAGTTCTTGCTTCTGTTCTTGAATCTATTGAAAGTGGAACGTGAACTGGCATTTGGTCACCATCGAAGTCGGCGTTGAAGCCTGAACATACTGATGGGTGAAGTTTGATTGCCCTACCTTCAACAAGGACAGGTTCAAACGCTTGGATACCAAGTCTGTGAAGTGTTGGAGCACGGTTCAAAAGAACTGGGTGGTCTTTAATAACTTCATCGAGAACGTCCCAAACAACTGGTTTTTCTCTTTCAATTAAGCGTTTTGCGCTCTTAATGTTGTTTGATTGATTCATTTCAACCAATCTTTTGATAATAAATGGTTTGAAAAGTTCAAGAGCCATTTCTTTTGGAAGTCCGCATTGATACATTTTAAGTTCTGGACCAACAACGATAACTGAACGGCCTGAATAGTCAACTCTTTTACCAAGAAGGTTTTGTCTAAATCTACCTTGTTTACCTGTAAGCATTGCTGTCAAAGATTTTAAATCTCTTTGTTTAGCACCTTGAACAGCTTTGCCGCGTTTACCATTTTCAATCAAAGCATCAACTGCTTCTTGCAACATTCTCTTTTCGTTTCTAATAATAACATTTGGAGCACCAAGTTCCATAAGTTTTTTCAAACGATTGTTTCTGTTAATAACTCTCCTGTATAAATCGTTCAAGTCTGTTGTTGCAAATCTACCACCATCAAGCTGAACCATAGGTCTGAGTTCTGGTGGAAGAACTGGAATAACATCAAGAACCATCCATTCAGGTTTGTTTCCGCTTTCTCTAAATGCTTCAACAATTTCAAGTTTTTTAATTGCTTTTAAGCGTTTTTGACCTTTTGCTGTTTGCAAAATTTCTTTCAATTCTTTGCTTTCTTTTTCTACATCAACTTCTGAAAGTAATTTTTTGACTGCTTCTGCACCCATTCCAGCAACGAAACCATTTTCGCCATAAGTTTCAATAGCGTCACGATATTCTTTATCTGAAATAACTTGTTTATAAGTAAAATGAGTGTTTTTAGGGTCTAAAACAACATAACTTACATAGTAAACAACTTGTTCAAGAAGTTTTGGAGTGATGTCCAAAATTGTTCCAATTCTTGAAGGAACAGAGCGGAAGAACCAAATATGTGTTACCGGAGTTGCAAGTTCAATGTGTCCCATTCTTTCACGACGGACTTTTGAACTTGTAACTTCAACGCCACATTTATCGCAAACAACGCCTTTGTAACGAATTCTTTTATATTTTCCGCAATGGCATTCCCAGTCTTTCTTAGGTCCAAAAATTCGTTCACAAAATAGACCATCTTTTTCTGGTTTTTGTGTCCTATAATTGATAGTTTCTGGCTTTGTTACTTCGCCATAAGACCATTCCCTAATTTTTTCTGGGGAAGCAATTCCGATTTTAATAGAATCAAAATTTATTAATTCAAACATAATTTTCTCCTAAATTGGTTTTGTTTGCGTTTATTCATCATCTGACATATCATCAAATAAGTTTGAAGCATCAAATGCTGTTGTATCTTTTTCAATTTCTTCCAAGACTTCGTCTTTTGTTTCTGGTTCGTCAAATTCAAGAGTGATTTCTTTAAGTTCTTCTTCAACATCTTTTGTTAATGGAGAAATATCGTCTTGTGTGATTTCGCCAATAGAAATTTCTTGGTTATTTTCAGTTAAAATTCTAATATCAAGACCAAGTGATTGCAATTCTTTAACAAGAACTTTGAATGACTCTGGAATTCCAGGTTCTGCAATTGGTTGACCTTTAACGATTGCTTCGTAAGTTTTTACCCTACCTACAACATCGTCTGATTTAACTGTCAATATTTCTTGAAGGACATTAGATGCACCATAAGCTTCAAGTGCCCAAACTTCCATTTCACCAAATCTTTGACCACCAAACATTGCTTTACCACCAAGAGGTTGTTGTGTAACAAGTGAGTATGGTCCGATTGAACGAGCATGCATTTTTGAATCAACCATGTGGTCAAGTTTAAGCATATATTTATAACCAACAGTTGTTTTATTAGCGAATGGTTCGCCTGTTCTACCATCATAAAGTTGGATTTTGCCATCTGCTGGGAAGTTATTAGCAACTAAGAGTTCTTGAATATCTTCTGCTGTTGCACCATCAAATACTGGTGTAGCAATTTTCCAACCCAAACTTTGAGCAACAAGTCCAAGGTGAACTTCAAGAACTTGCCCCACATTCATACGAGATGGAATACCAAGTGGGTTAAGAACAAGGTCAAGTGGTTGACCGTTTGCCATATATGGCATATCGCTGATTGGAAGAATTCTTGAAACGCAGCCTTTGTTACCATGACGACCAGCCATTTTATCGCCGACTGAAAGTTTTCTTCTTTGAGCGACATAAACTTTAACCATCATATTTACGCCTGGTTCAAGTTCGTCTTTATTTTTTCTAGAAAATACTTGAACATCAACAACAACGCCGCCGCGACCATGTTGAACTCTAAGTGATGTATCTCTAACCTCACGAGCCTTTTCACCAAAGATAGCACGAAGCAATCTTTCCTCTGGTGTAAGTTCTGTTTCGCCTTTTGGTGTTACTTTACCAACCAAGATATCTCCTGGCATAACTTCTGCACCAATTCTTACGATACCATTTTCGTCCAAGTTTTTAAGTGCGTCTTCGCCAAGGTTAGGAATATCTCTTGTGATTTCTTCATCGCCAAGTTTTGTTGTTCTGCACTTAATTTCTTCTGCTTTTAATGTGATTGATGTGTAAACATCTTCTTTAACAATTCTTTCACTTACTAAGATAGCATCTTCGTAGTTGTATCCTTCCCAGTTCAAATAACCAACGAGAACATTTTTACCAAGGGCAAGTTCGCCGTTTTGAGTTGAATAACCATCTGCTAAGATGTCTCCCGCTTTAACCTTTTCACCATGTTTTACAATAGGTTTTTGGTTTACGCAAGTATCTTGGTTTGTTTTTGCAAATTTTGTGAGTTCATACACATCTTCGCCGTCTATTGTTAAAACTTTGATTATGTCTGAACTTACAAATGTAACTTCGCCGTCATGTTTTGCAATTACCATTGCGCCGCAGTCGTAAGCAATTTTTGCTTCCATACCTGTTCCAACAATTGGAGATTCTGGTCTCAAAACTGGAACTGCTTGGCGTTGCATGTTCGCACCCATCAAGGCACGCATACTATCGTCTGAGTTAAGGAATGGAATAAGCGCTGTCGCTGCTGAAATAAATTGTCTTGGTGATACGTCAACATAGTCAACATATTTCTTTGGAACTTCAACAATTGTGCTCTTATAACGGCAAATAATTCTGTCGTTCAAGAATTTACCATCTTCAGTTAATGGTTCAATTGATTGTGCAATATAGCAGTTTTCTTCAATATCTGCCATTTGATATTCACTTTCGTTTGAAACAACGCCTGTTTCTTTGTCAACTTTTCTATAAGGTGTTTCAAGGAAACCATATTCGTTAATCTTTGCATAAGATGCAAGTGTTGAAATAAGACCAATGCTTTGACCTTCTGGCGTTTCAATAACGCAGATACGGCCATAGTGTGTGTAGTGAATATCACGAACTTCGGCACTAGCACGCTCTTTTTTGATACCGCCAGGGCCAACAGCAGAAACCCTTCTCTTTTGAGTTAATGCTGAAAGTGGGTTTGCTTGATCCATTAATTGTGATAATTGTGATGATGAAATAAAGTCTTTTAATGCTTTATTAATTGCTCTTGGATTGATAATTTGTGAAGGTGTAACTTCTGACAAATCTTTACCTTGCAAACTTTCTTTCATGTTTACGCAAAGTTTGTTAACGCCTGAACGAAATGCATTTTTGAGCAAATCGCCAACTGATTGAATTCTTCTGTTTGACAAGTGATCAATGTTGTCAAGTTCGCCAACGCCAGCAAGTAAATCAAGATAATAACTGATGCTTGCTAAAATATCGTCCATTGTCAATGTTGTAATCATCAACTGTTTTGCATTTTCTTTAATCGCTTGAATGCGTTTTTCTTTTGTTTTGTTATCTTTCAATATTTGAACAAGTGTTGGATAGTAAACTTCTTCTTCAATTCCAAGTTCTTTTTCATTGCATGGGAATATAGCAGAAAGCCTTACGCGGTTGTTACCTCTAACAAGGTGTCTTTCTCCATGTAAATCAAGGTAAACTTCGTTAATACCAGCATCTTGAATTCTTCTAGCAACATCTGCTGGAATAATTTCGCCCGCTTTAACAACAAGTTCGTCATCAATAACAATGTTGTCTGCTGATTTTCTACCAGCAATTCTTGTTGCAATAGATAATTTCTTGTTAAATTTATATCTACCAACACGCGCCAAATTGTAATATTGATCTGAGAAGAAGAACAAGTTCAAATAACTTCTTGTTGATTCCACTGATGGAACTTCTGTTGGTCTTGTCTTTCTAGCAAATTCAAGCAACGCTTCTTCTTGTGTTGTTTGAGGTTCTTTATCAAGAACATTTTTTACATATTTGTTATTGCCAAATAATTGCAAAATTTCGTCATTTGTGAAACCAAAGCATTTCAAGAAAATACCAAGTGTAACCTTGCTTCCCCTGTCTATAACAACTTTGATAATGTCGTTCGCACCTTGTTCCAATTCAAGCCACATACCACGAGTTGGAATAAGTTGACCTTTAAGTGATGCAAGGTCAGCTGAATCTTGTGTGAAATATACGCTTGGAGAACGAACGATTTGCGAAACAACAACTCTTTCAATACCATTGAAAATAAAAGAGCCTTCTTCTGTCATCAAAGGAATATCGCCCATGAAAACTTCTTGGTCGATTGCTTCGCCACTATCTTCAACAACAAATCTAGCCTTAACCCTTAAAGGTAAAGCATAAGAAGCGCCCCTTCTTTTACATTCATTACGAGAATATTTTGGTTGTTCATCAAGAGATGAAGAAAGGAAATAAAGTTTGCCCTTTCCAGAATAATCTACAACTGGTGAAAACTCATCAAGAACCTCTTTGATGCCTGTTGCAAGAAATTGTTTGTAAGTATCTTTCTGAATAGAAAGAAGATCAGGACATTCACCTTTGTCCACAAAATTTCCGAAAGTGTATCTTTCTGCCTTGCCATACTTTAATTTTTTAATCATATTTTCTCCTTAATGCAAAAAAAAGAGTGGCAAAAAAACGCGTTTTTTGCCTTGAATTGTTATATTTAACTAAAAAATGCCCATATTTTGTCCACTTTAGCCTATACAGAAACAAATTTTAGCACTTTTAACCAATATTGTCAACAGTTTTCACGAACTTTTTTACCCTAAAACACATTATTGACAAATTTTGCAACATTTAGTATATTAATATTAAATAGGAGTGAAAATGAAACTTTTAAAATCACTTATCGCATTTGTTCAAACAGTCTTTTCCGCATGGCGCGGTCCTTTTTTAGATGAAACCGCAGGCCTTGGCAAAGACATGATTTCAATAGCACAAGGCAAAAGCCAAAAGGAAATAGACCTAGAAAAAGAAGTTAAAAATCAAAAACGCATTTTGAAAGCGCAACAACTTGCACAAGAGCAAATTGATTTTGAAAACTAAATTTGCACATATTCGCACGTAAAAAAACTCCCCCATTTCGAGAGAGTTTTTTATTTCCTAGTTTATTTTTAGTTATTCGCTAATAGCCTGAATTGCATAATCTTTCCAACCATCAGCCGCTTTGTATGCTTCCACACTTCGCGCAGGAACATAAATTGTTCGGACTTCGTTTGGAAATACAGAATAACTACTTAATGTAGGTGGATTAATCGCTTTAACAGTGATTTCTGTTAAACCTTCGCAATCAGAGAATGCAAAGTCTCCAATGCTGGTTACGCTGTCTGGGATTGTGATGGATGTTAAACCTCTGCAACCATAGAATGCACAATCTCCAATACTGGTTACGCTATTGCCAATTGTGACAGATGTTAAACCACTGCAATCTTGAAATGCATTAGATCCAATGCTGTTTACGCTATTACCAATTATAACAGAACTTAAACCACTACAACTCCAGAATGCACCATCTCCAATGCTGATTACGCTGTCTGGGATTGTGATTGATGTTAAACTGCTGCAATTAGCGAATGCACGACTTCCAATACTGGTTACGCTATTGCCAATTGTGACAGATGTTAAACCACTGCAATTTTGAAATGCATACTCTCCAATACTGGTTACGCTGTCTGGGATTGTGATTGATGTTAAGCTGCAATAGGAGAACGCATAATTTCTAATGCTGGTTACAGGGAAACCGTCTACCGCTGCTGGGATATCATAAGTTGTATTTGCAGAAATATATTGTAAAACGCTTAATCCTTCATTAGACTTTGCAAATATCGCTTTGCCATCCGCTGCTAAATATGGGTTATCTTTTGAAATTGTGATCTTTATATTTGAAACATCACTCGGCAACCAAGAAACTTCTTGTATCCCAGCGCCAATATGAATTGATGTTAAACCTTCGCAATCAGAGAATGCACCATCTCCAATGCTGGTTACGCTGTCTGGGATTGTGATTGATGTTAAACCACTGCAACCATAGAATGCATATTCTTCAATATTTGTTAAACTATCTGGTAAATTAATAGATCCTAATTTTGTCAAATTAGAGAATACATACTTAGGTAAAACTGTAATGCCTTCCCCTAATGATATAGATTTTAGCGAAGTGTTTTGCATCGCTACATGAATATCCCTATAACCGCTAATGCCAAAAATAGACATTTGAATATCACTATGCCATGTTTTTGTAACAAGTTCAATAGAACCTGGAATTTCTAATGTTTCAGCATTAAACTTGCTTGCAAAAACTCCAAAAGTACATGGATTTATTTGAGTAATGGTCTTCTTCGTGCCATAGAAAATATTGCTTGTATCGACATATGCTTTCCCTCTTAGAGTTATCTCTGTGCGACCTGAATTTTCCCAATAACTATATCCTCTTGCTTGAAGAAAATCGTCCAAAGTTGTATAAGTATCTCCAGTTTCCACATCAGTTAATGGAAGCATTTCTGACCATAGCCAAAGATTATTAAATATTTCATAATAAATTGAAACCCACATTTCGTTAAAATATCCATCGCTTGTCCAACCAGTGATTTTTACTTCCAAATCTCTTTGTCTTACTCTTGTTTGATCTTTGACTGTTATATCTTTTTCATTTCCAAAATATTTAATAATTGAATAACAATTATCTGGTTGTGAAGTAACATTGCTTGCAGTATTTTCTATCACAAAATCATTAGAAGTCTTTAAATTTGAAAAATCTCTTGTTGAATATACAAAACCTGTATACTCCTTAGAACTAAACCAGCCGACAACATATCCACCAACTTCTTCGTTTTCATCAGCCGTGACCGTGATTTTTGCATTCCCTGTTTCTTGCGTATCGTAGAATGGTTCACTCAATTTGTATTTATCGCTTCCGTCTGCATTTGTTCCGTCTTTGTATTTTAATTGAATATATTCTACATCTGAGCTATCAAATTCCAATATTGTTTCTTTTCCGTATGAAAATTTTATTTCATTAAGTGGGCTTGAAATCTGATCATTTATAGTTACCTGAACATTTTGCATTTCTTCAATTTCTGCTGTGTCTGTGTAATTTGTTACAGCCGCACCTTCAGAATAATTTCCTGTTTGAACAAATGTTGCATTATCCTTAACTTTCGCGAAATCTACTGTTTGAACAATCTTCCAGCCCAATGCTTTTGCTTGTTCGGCTGTTGCATCGCCTTGAAGTGTTTCGAGTGTGAGATAAACTTCAATTTTGTTGATTGATGTTGTGTCATCAATTTTGAAACCGCCACCTTCGCCGTTGTTATCTGCTCCTGTAAAGCCAGCACCTTCAATGA
>URWY01000017.1 GCA_900551705.1 uncultured Bacillota bacterium
GGGTATGTCAAGCATTTTGAGGTGTTTTTTCGAAAATTTTCAAAAATTTTTAAAATTTTGTGGTATTCGCCACCTTTTTGCCACCTAAAAAGCCATTTTGAACAAAAAAAGCAACAGTGTTGCCAAAAAAAACAACCTACCTTAAAAGATAGGTTGCATAATTTGTTAGAAATTATTTTTTGCATTTTCAAATCACAAAGAGCAACAATGTTGCAAAAAAATCATGCATTAAATGCATGATTTTCTCGTAAAATTAAATTCTACTTTCTGCCTTTTTTCTTTGCGTTTACTGGGAAAAATCCAAATAAGCCGGCAACAATTCCGCCAATAGCAAGAAGATATGCACCAACAGCAGGCGCAGATTCAACAGCAGTAAGTCTTGTGTTGAAAATAGTTGCTGATAATGAGCTGTCTTTTGCTAATACGCAAATTAACACAAAAGCAATTATTGCACAAATTACTGACATTGCGCTTGTTACCATTTTAACTCTATTGTCTCTCATAACTCCGAAAAGTTGCATAGCAGTTAAAATTAATGTCAATCCTGCAAATATAACTGTCATAATTGCAAATGCCATACATGCTCTGGATAAATCGCTCGCGTCACTGAAACTGTTGTTGTCGAACAATTTTGTTACATATTCAGTTCCTGTTACTTGTCCGACTGATTTCAAATATGCAATGCACATTCCTGTTACTGCAAGAACAGTCCCAATCAAAACAATCGCTGACAAAATCCATTTTTTTGCATTTTTCATACTATCCCTCCTTATTAAATTTCATAAAAATTATAACCAATTTTTAATCTTTTTCAAAACAAAAGGAAGAATAATCTATACAAATTTTTTATAACTATGTCGAATTAGTGATTAAATAAACATACTGAGCTTTATATAGCAGTGTCTTTGGTGGCGGTAATTGTTCAATTATGAAGCCGCCGTCACCTTGAATTTCAAAGTTAAGACCTAATTTTTTAAGTTCAACACATGCGTCTGTTAAACTTTTACCAACAAGATTTGGCATTTCAATGTTTCTTTCAAGTGGAACATATTTTGGATCGTCTGGTTGAATGTTTTTTTGTTGAATAATATCGGCAAAAATTTCTTTTGCGTAAGGAGATGCAACTACGCTGCCGTAGTATGCTCCTGTTCCAGGTTCATCAACAACAATCAAAACAATGTATTCTGGGCTTGACGCTGGATATGTTCCTATAAAACTTGAAACATAAGTGCCTGCGATTTTGCCGTCTTCATATTTTTGTGTTGTGCCTGTTTTACCGCCAATTTCATATCCTTCTAGGAAAGTATATTTTCCAGCTTTTGAAACTGTTTCTTCAAGCATATCATTGATAATATCGGAAACTTCTTTCGAAATAACTTGATCTATAATTGTTGGCGAATTTTCTTCCAAAATTAGGCCGTCATCTGAATAAATTTTTGAGACCATGTATGGTTTTAAAAGTTTACCGCCATTTACGCAAGCAGCAATCGCTGTTATAAGTTGAAGCGGAGTCACAGCAATCGCTTGTCCGAACCCCATTCTAGCAAGGTCTACATTTTGAACATTGTCCTTGTTCATAATAATTCCGCCGGACTCGCCTAAAAAGTCGATTCCTGTTTTTTTGCCAAGACCAAATTTTTCAAAATATTCATACATGCGGTCAAGTCCCATTCTTAACGCCAAAGTTGTAAAAACAGTGTTGCATGAATTGCACAAGCCGTCTGTCAAGTCTTCGCTGCCATGTCCAACCGATTTCCAACATTTAATTTTTTGCCCATCAACTATATTGTATCCTGGGCAATAGAAATGGTCAGTTAAATGTGCCACACCAGCACTTATAGCACTCGCCATTGTTAAAATTTTAAATGTCGAACCTGGCTCATATACGCTGACAATCGCCTGATTTTTCATCATTTCCATGAGAACCCCGACATCATCACGCGGAACATCGTTCAAATCAAAACTCGGCTTTGAACTGAGCGCCAAAATCTCGCCAGTGTTGGGGTCCATAACAATCGCAGTGGCACCTTTTGCTTTTTGTTCAATCATCAATTTTTCCAAAGTTCTCTCAATCGCGAGTTGTATATTGACATCAATAGTCATTTCAATATTAAAACCAGCAACAGAAGGGACATAAGAAGTTAAACTGTTATATATTTGCTTACCTTGCAAATCGCTTTGCACAAGCGAATAGCCAGGAACACCTTTTAATATGTCGTTATAATATGCTTCCAAGCCCGCCTGTCCAACATTGTCAATCGTTGTAAAGCCAATAAGTTGCGTCATAAGATTGCCATAAGGATAATATCTGCTGTTGCTTTCAGAAAGATAAACTCCTGACAAACCAGAATTGTATATTTTAATTGCAGTTTCTTTCTCTACCTGCATTTTTATTAGCACTTCACTAATATTTACATTGCTTACTTTTTCAAAAGTTTTCATGTAATCAAGTCCAAGAGTATCGGATAGGACTTTGGAAGTGTTGTTTACATCTTTAACTTCCCTTCCACGAACATATATATCATAAGTCGTATAAGAAATTGCAAGTGATGCACCATTTCTATCCTTGATTGTTCCGCGCTCAGCCGACACTGGCAAATCTCTTGTCCATTGTTCGGTCGCCTTCATTTGAAGATAACCGCCATTTATAACCTGGACATAAACAAGTCGCAAACTAATTAGGCTCATTAAAACAGCCAAAATAATAACAACGGCAACAATTCTTTTTCTAAACTTATGCAAATTAAAAATATCCATGAACTTCTCCATGGATATTTTATTATTAAAAACTATGAAAAATGATTAAAAATCTAAGCCAACAATGTCTTCATGTTTGACTTTATATTGTTCACGCATTGCAATATATTGGCTGTCTAGCGCATTCATTTGCCTGTTTTTAGCATCATACTCTAAAAAATCTGATGGGAAAATAGTGTTGCTTAAAGCAGCAATAATAAGAAGTTTAGTCGACACTCCTACTGCAACAATAAAGTTTGATATTAAATGTTGTTTGTCATTAACTTTTGTTAACATTTTATTTGCTGGATAATCTTTTCTAAAATCTTTTTCTGTATACATAATTTATTCTCCTTAACTATTTTGCATTTTAACATTGTTTCAAAGTGATGTCAATAGTGACTTTTAAAAAATTTAGATTTAACTTTGACATTTTGCTCATTATATATATAATATTAATAAATGACAGAAGAATTAACTATTGATAAATTAAAATATGATGACAAAGACGCCGGTTGGGGCTATCTTTTTGCTGTCTTAGTTCCTTTGATTTTTCAATTAATTGTAAGCATAATTTTAACGATTATTTCTACAAAACAAGGAACAACACCAATTGAATTATTAAAAATAAATTATGTGGCAGCAATTTATTACACATTAAATGGGCTAACATTTTTTGCTTTATTTTGTTTTTTTAATAAATTCAGAAAAAAACGCGCATTTGTTTGTGCAAAAATTGATTTTAAAATTGGTTGGAAAAATATATTAATTATTATTGCACTTTCAATTATCGTTTTATTTGGGTTTAATTATTTTATTAATTTATTATCATATTTAATGCAACTTTGCGGATATAACCCAGACGCAAGTTTGCCATTGCCATTAGATAATGTCGGCTGGCTTTTTATTAACTTGTTTATTCTTGCTCTTGTGCCAGCAATTTGCGAAGAGTTGATTTATCGTGGCATAATTATGAATGGGCTTAGAAAATTTGGTAATATAACCGCAATCTTCTTATCCGCCGCAATTTTCGCAGTTGCTCATGGTTCAGCAATGCAAACAATTTATCAATTCATACTTGGCGTTGTTCTTGGCTATATAGTTGTCAAAACCGGCTCACTAGTTGCATCAATGCTCTTCCACTTTTTGAATAACGCAATGGTTTTGGTTGTAAACTATATATTGAATGTAACTCAAAACGAAACTTTTGCATCAATTTTAGGAACAGAAACTTGGACAGCGTTTGATATAATTTTTGCTATCTGCATGGCGATTTCAACAACTGGCGCTGTAATACTTCTCGTTTCTTTCTTAAAAAGCAATAAAAAAGAATTATTATATGAAAAAACAAATGAGAAACTAAATCCAACAGCAAAAATATTGTTTATAATTTCCGCTGTGATTTCAATCATAATTTGGTGCGTTGGAACATTTGTATAATTAGGTGGTATTTTCGTGAAAAAAAGAAGTGATATATTTAATGTTAATTTAACTTATTTCATCATGATGCTTTTGTTTGTTGGAATAAGAATTTTATCAAGCAGCGGAGTTTTAAATTCTATGGGCGAAACTGCAAGTTATATTTTAAACGCTGTAATTCAAATTGTTATTATGCTTTTACTTCCACTTATTATGATAAGTTTGCTTAGAAAAAGAAAAATCGGACAAACGCTTGAAGATTGCAGCCTTAAAACAATCTCATTTAAAGAAGTATTAATTTCAATCGCAATCGGCATCGTTGTATTTATCTTAAACATCATTTTATCAACAATAATTTCGTTTATATTTTCATTAATCGGCTACTCTTCTGGTTCAAGCGGCTCAGCCGTTTACACAGAGCCAACTGTTGCAAACTTGATACTCAGTTTACTTATGACCGCAGTTCTCCCAGCATTCTGTGAAGAATTTGCGCACCGAGGAATGTTGCTTTCCGGCTATAAAGTTTTGGGATTTAAAAAAGCAGTTTTATATTCCGCCTTGCTCTTTGGACTTATCCACTTAAATATAAATCAATTCTTTTTCGCAACCCTTGTTGGAGTTGTCCTTGCAACAGTAACACTCTTTTCAAGAAGCATAATTCCTGCAATGATAATTCACTTTATGAACAACGGAATAAGCGTATATTTGGAATTTTCTATGGCTAAAAAACTTCCACTTGGTATTTTTTACAGCAACACACTTAACGCATTATTTTCGTCAAATTTCTTACTAACCTTCTTGTTCATGCTTGTATTTATTCCAACATTAATCTATTTACTACTTATTTTAATTAAACAATTTTTAAAAATTAACGCTCAAAAATCTTTGCAAAACTACATGAACAAAATGGCAATCAATGAACTCAGAAAAGAAACGCTCGGAGATATTGCCCAAGACGAATCGCCAGAATTAATTCAATTTAATGAAGCATTAAAAAACAAACCTTTCTCGACTACGGCAATGAAAATTGAAATTCCTTACGAAATTTTAGGTTTCTACATGAGCCCAGCCATGAAAGCATCGCAAACAGATAATTTGTTCTTATACGCAACAATCGTTCTAGGTTCACTAATCACACTATTTACATTTGTTTGGGGAATTATATAAAAAACATCTCAATTGAGATGTTTTTTTATTTTCTGATTCTATCATTAACATTATCAATTGCAATGACCATAGCAACAACAAAAGCAGGGTCTTCGTTATCTTCAATTTCCACTTCGTAACAATCCGCAAGTGTTAATATTGGATTTCTAACTGTTCCAACTTTCTCGCCATTTTTCACAACAGAATAGCCAGACACTCCCCAACCATCAAGCGTAATTTGGTCGCCATATCCCACAACATCATATCCAGGTTTCAAAAAGCGATTTTTAACTTTTGCAACTTTTTGTTTTTCCGAGTTGAGAATAAAAGTTGAGTGAATAAAGAAATGGAAAAATTTGTTTTTAACAATGTATAAAAGATTATCGTTCATATCAAAAATCTTTTTCTTTCTTGTTAAACTAAAAAATTTTCCTTTAACCTTATAAATGTCATTACCATTTTCATCTTTAACAGTAGAACTGCCCTTTAATGAAAACAACTTGTTTTTTACATAAAATTTCATATTTCCCTCCTATTATTTAAATACAAAAAACAATGTTAGCGAAAGCGCTATAACCAACAAAACCCAACCAATCAATTGCGAAACTATAAGCCACTTTTTTCTTTTTTTCGCTTTTTCATCAATTGAACTTTCGTTAATTTCTTCTTCAATATTCAACTCGCTTACAACTTCAACTGCCTTGCCATTATTTTTTAAATTGCAAAATTTCAAAGTTAAATTATTTTCGCCATCGGTCAAATTGACTTTTGCTTGATATTCCAACTTATAACACGCCTTTGGAAGCCTAGGGTTCAAAAGTCCAAACAATGATACAATGAAATACAGCATTTGCACCAACCACCAGCAACGACCATTTATTTCCAAAATATTTTTAACGCTTACATTTGCGCAATCATTTTCTGTTTGATGTTTTATTTCAATATTTCCGTCTTTATTTCTTTTATAATCAACTGCCTTGCCATCAATTTCAATTAATGGATTTAATTCTAACCCGCCTTGAATTTTCAAATTTAATGTTTTCATCAATTAACACCTCCGCTAAGTAAGAATACAAGCCCAACAATTAATGAAAGCCCAAGTATAATTGATGAAACAACAATTTTGGCAACCGAGCGCTTTTCTTTTTGAATGCTCAAAAATATAATTGACAAAACGGAAGCACCAATTGTAATTCCAAAAATATAAGGAAACGCAATATACATTTTTGTAATAACAGTTATTAATTTTTCGCCATTGTTAAACAATCCAGAAATAAATCCAGGCGAAGTGAGAAACACTAAGCCGCAAGTGCAAATGATTGAGAAAAATGCAATAAAAACGGCTAGGACAAAATATAATGCTGACAGCATTGATCCTAGCCAAATAAGCGTCATTAAAACCAGCCCAACAACTGAATAATTGAACATGATTTTCCCAAAATGCAATTGATATAAACTATTGTATTTTTTCTTCATCGCTTTTACTATATGTTTAGTATATAATAAAAAAACATAATTTAACAAATAAAATCACTAAAAAACTGAAATTTCTTGAATTTTATGATAATGTATGTTAAACTAAAGTGCTTAAAAAAATAAAATTATTAGGAAATTATGGAAAAGAAATTAAATATCGGCTTATTTATCGACACATTTTACCCAATGATTGATGGGGTAATTAATGTTGTAGATAACTATGCTAGAAGACTTAATAAAATTGCAAATGTAACCGTTTTTGCGCCAAAATCTAGATATAATAATTTTGATGATAGCACACTGCCATATAAAGTTGTTAGATGCAAACGCGCTAATTTAAAAGCATTAAAATTAGATTACGATTTACCGCTTCCAACTCTGGACAGCAATTTTAAAAAAGAAATAAAAAACGCCAACTTAGATATTATTCATATTCACTCCCCTTTTTCGATTGGAAAAATGGCAGCAAATTATGGAAGAAAAAATAATATCCCAGTTGTTGCAACAATGCACAGTCAATTTAAAAAAGATTTTTATAAATCAACAAAAAGCAAAGCCTTAACAAAAATAATGTTGGGCATTATCGCCAGAACTTTCAACAAATGCGATGTGCTTTGGACAATGAACCCAGCGTGCGCTAACCTTAGCAAAGAATACGGCTATAAAGGCAAAGTTGAAATTGTTCCAAATGCCACCGATTTAGTAAACGAGTTTACGGAAGAACAAATATCACAATTTAAAAAAGAAATTCAAACAAAATATAACATTCAAAAAGATGAAAAAATTTTTATCAACATCGGAAGAATAAACAAACTTAAAAACTTAGATTTTGTTGTTGATGTCTGCAAAGTATTAAAAGATAAAAATTTCAAAGTTAAACTTTTATTAATCGGCGATGGCAGCGACAAAAAATATTTTGTCAGCAAAGTAAAAAAACTCGAGCTCGAAAATAATATTATTTTTGTTGGCAGAGTTTCAGACACACAAGAAAAAAGTAAATTATTTGCAATTTCTGACCTGCAAATTTTCCCAAGTTTTTATGATACTGATGGCATTGTCAGAATTGAAGCCGCTGCATTTTCTGTTCCAACCATTTTTATAAAAGACAGCATCGCTTCATCAACAATCACAAATAATGTCAATGGTTTTATTGGCGAAAATGACAAAGAAAAATTTGCCGCAGCAATTATTAACGCTTTTGAGAATAAAGAAAATTTTGAAAAAGTTAAAGAAAACTGCCATAAAGATTTATACATAACTTGGGACGCGCTGATGTCGAATGTCCTAGAAAAATATAAACTATTGATAAAGGAGAAATCATGCAACAAGATTTAATTTCTGTTATTGTCCCATGCTATAATATGGAAAGGTTTTTGCCAGATTGTTTTGCAAGCCTTGACCACCAAAATTATAAAAATTTGGAAATAATTTTTGTAAATGACGGCTCAAAAGATAACACCTTGCAAATATTAAACGAATATTGCAACGGCAAAGAAAATTGCAAAGTTATTGACCAACAAAATCGCGGATTAAGCGGCGCAAGAAACACAGGTTTAAGATATGCAACAGGCAAATATGTGTATTTCTTTGACCCTGACGATTTCCTATCGCCAAACATTATTTCAGTTTTACATAAAAATCTAGTTGACAATGATATGGATATTTCCATTTGCAGATACAAACGCGTTAAAGAGGATTTTCAACTAAATTATGATAAAAAACAGAAATTATCAAAAAAATTGACCTTCTTTGACACCGAAAGCACAATCTGCCAACTTTACAGCGGCAGACTCTTTGATGTTTGCGTTTGGAATAAACTTTATAAACACGAAATTTTAAAACAAATTGATAACTATCCAGAAGTTTATAACACAAACATAAAATACGGCGAAGATGTTGAGTTTAACATCAGATATCTTGAAAAATCAAAAGGTGCGGTTTTCACAAAAGACAGATTGTATTATTACAGACAACGCAAAGGTAGTTTGGTAAGAAGTTCTTTCAATGAAAAAAGATTGACCGATTTCATTGGCATTGATTATGCAATCAGTGTTTGCGAAAACAAATTTCCAACAGCAGAAAAATACACTAAAAGTTGGAAAGGTCTTGTTTGCATTGAAATGTTGTTCTATATTTATAAAAGCGAATATTCAAATAAACAAGTTATTGAAACTTTGCTTAAAGATTTAAAAGCAAATATGAAATACATTGTTACTTGTAAACGCAATCATCTATATAGAAGAATTTTTGTTCCGCTAACTTATCCACTTTTTAAAGTGTTTCTTCATAAAAGACTTAAAACAAAATAAAAAAACTCTCTCGAATTGAGAGAGTTTTTATTTATTATTCAGAATCTTTTTTTGTGTGAATTACAAGTTTTACTTCATATTTTTCAGCAAGTGGTTTTGCATAGTCAATCGCTTGTTGTTTTGTTTTTGTTCTCTTTGTTGCTCTTGCGTTTGTTTCCCGTTTTACAACCCATTGCTTTGATTCTGCATCATAAGAAATTTCATAGTCGCCACTTTCTTCTGGAAGCTCTTCTTTCACTTCTTCTTTCTTTGGTTCAGCTTTTTTAGTTGCTGGTTTTTTTGTTGTTTCTTTTTTAGCAGTTTCTTTCTTTTCTACTTGTTTCTTTGCTGGTGCTTTTTTAGCAGGTGTTTTCGCAGGTTCTGCTTTTTCTTCTTCTACTTTTTCAACTTTTTCTTTCTTAGGTTCTGCATTTTTTGCAGCGGCTTTTGCTGGTGCTTTCTTAGGTGCAGTTTTTGTTGATTTTGTTGCTGTTTTTTTTGTTTCTTCTGCCTTAACTTCTTCAACTTTTTCTTCTTGAACTTTGCTTAGTTTAACTTCAACAGGTTGAATTCTTTCTGCTTTTGGTTTATCTTCTTCCGTAGTTAAAACAATTGGGGTTGATTTTTGTTGTTGCATCTTTTTTTCTTTTTCAATGTTTAAGATTAAGAACAACACAGCAACTAAAAGCGCAAATGCCAAACAGCCAACCAAAATCCAAATTCCGCTGCCAGTGATAAAATCTTCAAATCCATTTAATAAAAAACTTTTCATAATTTTCTCCTTCACTCTTTAATGAGTTTAACAAACATTTTTTGTTTTTCAAAATGTTTTAAATAACTTTTTATATAATATTTGCTTTAATAAAAAAATTATGTAATAATTTGTTTGATGGATAAAAATTATTATATTTCAAAAGCATTAGAGCAAGCGAAAATTGCTTACAAAAAAAATGAAGTTCCCATCGGTGCTGTTGTTGTCAAAGACGACAAGATAATTTCAACCGGTTATAACAAACGCGAAAAAAAGCAAAACGCTTTAATGCACGCCGAAATTATTGCAATAAATAAAGCATGCAAAAAATTAAAAAGTTGGAGGCTTGACGATTGCGATATTTACATCACCTTAGAACCTTGTTTAATGTGTTATGGTGCTATTTTAAATGCCAGAATAAAAAATTGCTATTTCGGCGCATTTGACAAATCAGGCGGCTCAATATCTTCAAATCAAGAACTTCTAAACAAATCAATTTTAAATCATAAAATTAATGTTGAAGGCGGAATTTTGAAAGATGAATGTTCGCAAATATTATCGACATTTTTTGAAGAAAAAAGGAAAAATTTGTAATTTTATGTTGCAATTTTTTTGTTTTATTGCCGAATGATTGACAAATTTTATATGTTGTTTTACAATAAACAAAATGTTTAAGGAAGATAAGAAAAAAGACACCAAATACATAAAGCGCGTTAATATCTATCGCAAAGATATCCCGCTTTGGTTACATTCAACTTTAAAAGCGCTTTTTATCGCGTTTATTATTTGTTGTGCCATAATTGCAATCTTCAATTTCGTTTATATCGGCAGAAAAGTTGACGGCTCTTCAATGCTTCCAACTCTGAACAACTACGAAGATAAATCAATTAGTGACTGCGTATATATTAATAGATTTGCCACTTCTTACGATGGCGACATCATCGTGGTGCATAACCCAACAAATAACTCCAACGCAAATAAATATGTAATTAAAAGATTAATGGCAACTAGCGGAGATAAAATTGCAATAATTAGAACAGATAACGGCGGCGTAAGCGCAAGCGACGGAACATATAAAATCAGCAGAATTAAAAAAGATAGTTCTAACGCCGAATTGGTTGAAGAAACATACCTTGACGAAAACACATCTCTATACTTCTCATATCTCGAATTTCAATCGCTTTTAAATAAGTCCGATTTGACCGGTTGTAAAATCGTAACAATCAATGGCATTAAATATCTTGAAATAGACGAAGGCTATATCTTTTATATGGGAGATAACCGTTCAAGCAAAGAAGCATCTTACGACTGCCTAGACTACGGCCCAGTTGAAGCTAATAAAATCGTTGGCAGAGTAAATATAATTGTTTACGAAAATAAAAATCATTTTAGCCAAATTTTTTCATATTTTATCCACAAAATTTTTGGCTAAACGTTTGACAATATATTTCAAATAAATAAACTATTTATTAGGAGTAAAAATGAAAATAATTGTAACAACTGATAGCACATCAGACCTTCCAAAAGAACTAGCAGAAAAATATAACATCGGAATTATGCCTTTAAATGTAAACTTGGGGGACGACACTTTTGAAGACGGCGTCAACATCGGCCCAGAAGAAATTTTCAATTTTGTGGACAAAACCGGAGTCCTTCCTAAAACTGGCGCAAGAAGTGCATTGACTTACCAAGAGTTTTTTGAAAATCAACTCAAAAACCTAAACGCAGACGCTTTAATTCACATATCTCTATCATCAGAAATCTCATCATCATATTCAAATGCCCTGCTCGCTTCAAACGAACTTAAAAATGTTAAAGTTATAGATAGCAAATCTTTATCAACAGGCTGCTCACTTTTAGTTTTGTCGGCAATAGATAAAATTGAAGAAGGCAAAGACTTAGACACAATCGCTAGCGAACTCGAAGAAGAAACATCTCGCGTCCAAGCCTCATTTATCATAAACAACTTAAAATATCTCTATAAAGGTGGCAGATGCTCCGCACTCGCAATGTTCGGCGCTAATGTTTTAAGAATAAAACCAAAAATCAAAGTGGCAGACGGCAAAATGAATGTCGATAAAAAATACATGGGTCGCTACGAACAAGTCTTGCTAAATTATGTTAAAGATTTGTTAAAAGACTATCCAAATATCAATAAAAAACGCGTTTTTATCACTTTTACATCAAAAACTGACGCCATTAACGCGCAAATTGAAAATATATTAAAGGAAAACGGCTTTGAAGAAATCATTCAAAATTACGCTGGTTCAACAATCGCAAGCCACTGCGGTAGAGACACTTTGGGCGTGCTGTTCATTTCTTTATAAAAATTGTTTGACTAAGTTTAAAAATTTTTCTATAATTTAATTATAGAAATTTTTTTATAATCTTTTTTAGGGGGAAGTTATGAAAAATTATGATAGTAATAATATGAAAAACAAATATAACTATCGCGAAGAAGATAAGAAAAAGAAAAAAGCCCATAACCTGTTGTGGCTTTTGCTCCTGCTCTGCTTCTTCATGGTCGCTATTATCACAGTTATAATCATAGGTATCACACAGGCATGGTTCTCATTCACTCAAAAAATGGAAGGTGACTTCACTTTTGAAAATGGTATCGTCATGTCGTATGAAGATATCGATGTCCAAGAAGGCACAAATTTCCATATCATGAAAAAACAAGGAAATAATTACTCGTCACTCAATGAAACAAATGTCAGATTTGACGATAGATTTGAAATCGTCAACCCAAAACTTTCCGCCGCAGAAGGCTCTGTAAACTTCTTTTTAAGAGCAAAATTGCAATACACTTTCACAAAAGCTGGTGTTGACGGAGTTCTAGACTTACAAGGCTTGGCAAATGCATTGAACGCAGAAAATCCTGCAAATAATTACACAGCAGACAATGTTTTAAGTGCAGTTTATCAAAAAACTTTGCAATTCTCAGATAACTGGCTCTATGGTGGCGATGGTTGGTTCTACTATGTAGGCAACTTAAACGGTTGGACAAACGCAACTGACACAGTAAATTATAACGACATGACAAACGCAGTTATCTCAAAAGACACACCAAAAATTGAAGTGTTCTCACCAAACCCAGTTGTTGAAATTATCTCTGGTGAAGGCAATGACATGGAAACATTCCTTATCAAATCTTGCAAAGTTACATTAACAATCAATGCTTGCGAAACAACAGAAAGCGCCTTTGAAAGTTGGCTTCTAACTGCTTAATAACATAATAAAAAAACTCCCATTTCGGGAGTTTTTTTATTTTTTGGTCTTGCGTTTAATTACGCTTTTTAATTTTATGAAATCTTTACAAGATATTTGGTGTCACAATCTTTTAAGAGCGTACCAGAAGAAATGGCGGTTGTCTCCCCATATTCTGTCCATGTTCCACCCGTATCCCCAATTGTTGTTGTTAAATTATCACAACCATAGAAAGCAAAAGGCAATATTGCTTTCACTGATGATGGAATTGTAATTTCAGTCAAACTGTCAGAGTGATAAAACGCATAATGAGCAATCGTTTCTAGTCCTTCACTAATTGTAATTTTTGTAAATTTATTATTAGCGAAACCCATAAACTCTATCTCTTTAATATTTTTTGTGCTACCAATAATTCCTGTTGCATTAATAAGTCCAGAATAGCTAAATGTTATTTTATCTCCGAAATAATCTACACAACTATAAGAACCAGAATCACTCCATATATTAGCTTCATCATTTAAGAATCGTTCAAATTCATCATAAGAATTAAATTCTCTATTAACTTTCGGACTTACCAATTTAAGTTTATAAGAAAACGATCCCATAGCAGACTCAATCATAGAGCACAATTCAGAATGGGTAGAATATCCTTCTAAAACTAATTTAAAATCTCTACTTCTTACTTTTGCAGAACTAGGAATTACAATTTCTGTTTCGTCACCAATATAACCAGCAACCGCAATTCCATTCTTCACATCATATATTTGAACGCCATCTTCCATTTCAATTTTGTTTGTTGTTGAATACAAAAAGCCCGTATACTCATCTTCATTCCAAAGTCCAACCGTATAACCTGTAACTTTGCCTTTGCTTGAATCTGCTTTAACAGTTATTGTGTTTAACGCAGTTTCTTCAAAAGTATCTGGCTCACCTTTGTCATAAGTCAAAGTAATATACTCAACATTGTTTGAGTCAA
>URWY01000018.1 GCA_900551705.1 uncultured Bacillota bacterium
ATCAATCAACAAAATTGAAGTCTATCTCACTCTTGAAACACTCCAAGGCGATGCAGATGCAGCAGCCGAAGGTTGGAAAATTGCTAGTCAAGTTGACTTTGCCAAAGTTGACGAAGGTAAGATTGTTAAATCTAACACAACCGAAGTTGTGACAGATGAACAACTCAATGTCACAATCAATGGCAATCAAACAACCCTTGAAACAGTTAAATTCCCTTATGGAGAAGAAACAGTTTTAGAATTTGATAGTAAAAATGTTGAATATGTGGAATTAACATATTCAGATAATACAACTGAAAGGTTCTATGAACTTGAAGCAAGTGAAAATTCTTCGACAAAATATTCTCAAATCCAAGTTTTGGCTGATGAGAATAAAAAAGTCACTGGATATATTGTTGGATTATTTGGCGGATTGACAGAGT
Organism: uncultured Bacillota bacterium; assembly: GCA_900551705.1. GTDB lineage: Bacteria > Bacillota > Clostridia > Christensenellales > UBA1242 > UMGS687. The sequence goes on from URWY01000018.1 coordinate 423, forward strand.
ACAATGGTTTTGTTTTTTCAACTAAAAACTGGAACTGGGATTCAAACGACGAACAAGCATTATATTATGATGTTGTCGGCGGAGTTGCTGTTACAGGTTATTATGGTACTTTGCCAGAAACTGGTATTTTAGAAATTCCTTCAAAGCCAACAGTAAGAAGCAGATCTGTTAAAATAGTAATAACAGGTTATGGTAATGATGCTGAAAAATGGGCAGAAGAATTTGAAAAGGTTGTTGGGGGTGTTGCTTATCCATGTAAAGTGGAAGGATATAATGATGAAATTACAAGCCTAGATATGTTTTATTCTTGGGGTGAAGAAAATTACTATAATAAAAAAGATCAAATACCAACTTCAATGACAATTACATTTGAAACAATGGTTCAAGCAACAGGTATTTTATCATCAGGTAAAACTGTTGTGGAAATTGGTTCACAAGCGTTTATGAATTCTGAAATTACAGGAATTGATATTCCTAATACTATTACTAAAATTGGATATGGTGCTTTTGAAGGCAGCGGTTTAACTTCAATTAATATTCCTTCAAGTGTAACAACTTTGGGTGGTAGAGTATTTGCTGAAACTCAAATTACAAATATTACTATCTCAGATAATGTAACTTCAAATTTACAAAATAGTGATTTTGAAGGTTGTACAAAATTGACATCAGTAATAATTGGCTCGGGAATAACTTCTATTAGCAATGCGACATTTAGAAAATGTTCAAATCAAATTGAGTTAACAATCAATTCAAGCGTTCCACCAACATTGGTTTTGGACAATGAAACTCAATTTGAAAAGGTTACAAAAATTTATGTTCCAGCAGGTAGTTTAAGTGCTTATCAATCTGATACTAACTGGGCAAAATTTGCTTCATTATTGGAAGAAAAAGCGTAATTTAATGGGCTGATCATATAAAAAACTCTCTCGAAATGGGGGAGTTTTTTTGATGTTGCAAATGTGACGGAAAATTTGCATATATATTTATGTGAGATGTTTTAGGGAGAAAAAGGCGCTCTCAATTAGGCAAAAAACGGGAATTGTTATTTCCGTTATTCTTATTATTGTTATTGCAATTCTGTGTTACATAGAATTTATTGTTAATCCAATCATTTTACAGACGAGCGAGGCAAAGGTAAATGCTTTGGCTCAAAAGGCTGTTGGAAGTGCGATTTATGAAATTGTTAGCGATGGCAATGTTTATGACAATCTTATTAATATAAATAAGGATACTGATGGTAATATAACTATGATATCTACTAATGCAATTCAAATGAACTTGCTTGCGCGGAGGTTGTCAAGGCTTGCGCAGCAAAATTTGGACCAAATTGGCAGTCAGGGAATTCAAATTCCGATTGGCTCGTTTAGTGGTATGCCGATTTTTGCGGGGCGAGGTCCGAGTGTGACGATAACCATTGAACCTATTGGGTCGATGTCGACTAAATTTCAAAGCGAGTTCACGCAGGCGGGTGTAAACCAGACTTTGCATCGAATTTATGTTAATTTATCTGCAAATGTTAGTATAGTTTTGCCAACGGCGCATCAAAAAATCAAAACAAACACGCAAGTTTTGATGTGTGAAAGCATAATTGTTGGCAAAGTACCAGATGCTTACTTAAATTCAAATAGTTTAGACGAAATGATGAATTTGATACCTAATAAATATAGTTGATTAAAAATTCTAAAATTTTACATTTTTATTAATTCTATATATTGACAAATTTGCCAATTTGTTTTATACTCCTTATTGAAGGAGTGAGATATGAAAAGATTATTAGTTTATTTCTCAGTTTTAGTAGGTTGCCTTTTCATAGGTTTAACAACTTATTACATGGTAAAAGGCTACGACGAATTTGTAGTTTATAGAGGAGATGGCACTGCCGTTGAAGTTTCTGCATCAGCAGACACATTCTATATGAATGCTGGCGAAACTGAAAAACTTACAGCAGTGGTTAATAAAAAGAGTGACGACACTGAAATTTTGTATGCTTTTGATACAGAAGGTGTTGCAACTTACGACCTTGCAACTGGTGTTTTAACAGCAGTTAAAGGCGGAACAACAAAACTCAAACTTTACACGAACAAAGATTCTTTGGGCTTCTACGAATTTGACATTGCTGTTGGCGATGGTTCAGACAACAATGGTTGGATTATTAAATCAGAAGAAGACCTTAAAGCAATCGGATCTGTAAGGGAATATCCAGCAGGAAATGCTGTTTGGGAGTTCTCAGACACTTACGAATTACACAATGATATTGAACTTACAGGCGAATGGACACCTATCGCTGGTAATTTTGTTAAAGTTGGCTCATCAGTTCAACTTCAATATTTTAGTGGTAAATTCATTGGTAACCAACACACAATTAAAAACTTGACAATGACAAAAGACAATTACTATGCAGGATTGTTTGGTGCAGTTAACGAAATGGCTGAAATCACAAGTTTGAAATTGGATAATGTTAACATTAGCGGTTATTATTACTATGCTGGTGCGCTTGTTGGTCTTTCAGAAGGCGCAAAGATTGACAGAGTTCAAGTTACAAACGCTAAAATTACAGCAAAAGAATGCACAACATTGACAAAATTGAATTACATTGTTTCTTACGATCCAGCAACTGGAAGGGCAGAAACTGAAGTTCAAGACGAAAACAACATCGGCGGAATTGTTGGATTGAATAAAGCATACATTTCTGGTTCAATAATCAGCCATAGCAAAATTTCGTTATCAACATTTAGTGGAGCAATTTCAGTTCAAGTCACAGCGAGTGTTCCAACATATTATTCAATAGGTGGTATTGTTGGATATAACCTTGGTGGAGAAATTCATAACAACAAAGCAACAGTTGTTTATAGTATTGCAGCAGGCATTGCAAACAATCCAAACACTGCAAAATGCCAAGTTGGTGGAATTATTGGAACATCATACATTCACAATCCAAACGCAAATACATTCACAGAAAATAAAGATAGAGAAGTTGTTTACGCTATCGTTATGAACAACTTAGCAATAGTAAATTACGATAATGCAACAGCAAGAATGGGCGGGGTTATTGGTCAAGTTGCTTATGCAACACCAGGAATCATTATTCCAAGCTCAATTCCTGTAACAGATGCTCTTAAAGCAACAGTTGCAAGAATGAACACAAACATTGCAAGCAGAATTTCTGGAAACTTCTACTATGCAAATGGTGCAACAGAATTAACAGCAAATTATGAAAATTGCAATGCAAAAGGTCTTGCAGATCTTAAAAAGATAGAAACATTCAAAAATGCTAACTGGTCAATCAGCACTCCAGATAAAGCAGGAGAAGAAACACCAGCATGGATCATTGTTGAAGATGAAACTCTTGCAGAAGTTAATTTAGAAGGTGTTAATGAAAACCATGCATATTCATTAACAGTTATTGAATTAAATCAGGCAAATTTTGCAGAATATGTTGCTAAAATGATGAATAATGCAAATAGGACAGCACAAAAATACTGGTTGTCAAGAGAATATAAATTGGTTGAAGACATTGACCTTGGCGCATTATTTGCAACATGGACACCGATTGCTTATAGAGAAAATGATCCAACATTCAGCGGAACATTTGATGGTAATGGTCACACAATCAAAAATATGAACATCGTAAATATTAAAGATGTTGACACAAACGAATTGAATTATGTTGCAGTTGGCTTCTTTGCAAGCGTTGGCACAGCAGGTATTGTTAAAAATGTTAAATTTGAAAATGTTAAAATTGACATGGCAAACTGCGGCGGTGCAATAGCAGGACTTAACTATGGTTTAATTGAAAACTGCCAAGTTGTTGATATTAAGATTGCAGACGCAATCAAAGCAGGTTTCGTTGTTGGTCACAACCACGGAATTATCAGAACAACAAAGACAGTTGAAGTTAAACAAGTTGAAGGTGAAGAGGCAGCGGAAACAGTTTTACAATATACTGTTCTAGCAAGCACAACAAACACAAATTCAATAATAAACAAAAACAAAACAAACAGCATTTTCCTTGGCGGAATTGCAGGTTACAATGATGGGAAAATCATTGGAGCAAAAATTGAATCTAACTTTGAAATAACAGGCGAAACAATCGTAGAAGGCGCACTTCTTAAAATGATTGGTGGTATCGCTGGTTATAACGGCGGAGAAATCATTTCAAGCGCAGTTGAAGCTGCTAATATCAAAGATATGTCTAGGGTATACACATATATCGGCGGTATTGCAGGACTTTCAAACGGCTTAATTGAAAAATGCCATGCTGGTCTTGCTGGCGAAGGTTATTCTTCAATTAAAATTATCGCGGAACTCAACCAAGCAAACAATATGGTTGGTGGTATCGTTGGACAACTTTCAATTGATGCAACAATTAAACAATCATTTGTAAAAGCAGATATTTCAGCATTCTATGTTGGTGGTATCGCAGCAAACTTGTTCGGTAATGTTCAAGAATGTTATGTCCTTGGAACAATCACTGGCGAATATGTTGGTGGTATCGCAGTTAATGTATCATTAACCGACAAACAATCAAAAGGCGGATATGTTGCAGATTGCTATGTTAGAGCAAACCTTGTTGGTAACTCAAACAACTCAAAAGTGGCAGGACTTTCAACTTATATTATCCACCCAGGAAAATTTGAAAGAATTATCGTTGCAGCAACTTTCTCAGGTGTTGGCGAAAAATATTTTGAATCTTACACAGACACAAGAACCGGTTTCTACAACTTTGTAAATAGTTTTGCGGGAACAAAACTCGGCAAAGTCTATAACATCATCATTGACGAATCACTTGCAAAAAAAGAAGATAAAGTTATCAAAAATGGCGGTGCTATTAACTACGAAGGTCAATCAGTTTACTACACAGATTCAACAACAATTAAAAGCGGCGAATCTTTCTTCACAGACAAAGGTTTCAGCATGACAGAAGGCAGCATTTGGTATATGCCAGCAGGGGAAGATAAATACCCAGAACTCAGAAATTGCAACATTGACGGCAACTACCAAAATTCAGTTGCAGAAATTGTTGAACCAGTAGAACCTGCACCAGAACCTGCACCAGGAACTGAAACTCCAGAACCTGCACCAGGAACTGAAACTCCAGAAACAGGAACAGTAACAGAATAATAAAATTAATTTCTTTTACTCCTTTTTAAAAAAAATCGAAGATAAATGTCTTCGGTTTTTTTTATTTTCAACAACAAAAAACACCAGTTTAACTGGTGCTTTTTTTAATTATTTGTCTTCTTTCTTTGCTTTGCCTTCGGCTTCGTCTAAAAGTTGATAATATTTATCAAAAACTTTGATTGCAATTTCTTCGTTTGTTTCAACAACAAGGTATGAATTGCCGTCTTCGTCGTATTCAACAACAAATACAATCGCTTCGTCATCGGCTACGCCTTCCATTTCGTCAATAGGTTTTAAAATTGCGTAAATTCTTTCTGATTCTGGAATTACAGCAACTTGTTCAAACTTAATTTCCTTATCGTTTTCGTCAAAAAGTGAAATTGGTTCGTCATTGTTTTCGTCTAATAATAAATCTACAATATCAACAACTTCTTCTTTGTGTGCGTGTTCGTGATCATGTCCGCAGTTACATTCTTTTGCCATATTTAACCTCCATTGGCTTAGTTATTTTGCAAATAACTTTCTAATATTAAGGTTGCGGCAACCTTGTCTATAACTTCTTTTCGCTTTTCTCGCCTAACTCCAGCAGAAATCAAAAGTTCTTCCGCCTCAACTGATGTTAACCTTTCGTCCACAAATTCAACTGGAATACCAGAAATTTCTTCCAGTTTTGCACCAAATGCACGAGTTTTTTCAGCCCTTGCACCTTCGCTGCCGTCCATATTAAGCGGCAACCCCATGACAAACAAGTCCACATCGTTTTGCTTGGCAAGATTAGTTATATAGGCAATGTCTTGCTCGCTATTTTTACACTTATATGTTTCTAGCCCGTTGGCTATTGTTCGAGAAAGGTCTGACAACGCAATTCCAATTCGCACATCGCCATAATCTAGCCCCATAATTCGATTTAAGTGTAATTCTAACCCCACGCTATGATTATTTCATATTCTAAAAATTTTTGCAAATAATTTTTGATATTTTCCAGTTTTTGGAGCAAAATAATTGATGTAGCAATTCAATCATTAGTAAAAAAGATTAAAAAAATATAAAAAAAGGAAAAACAAAAGCAAAAAGTATGGAAAAAGGCAGAAAAATAAAATTTTTTGAAAAAAGGGGCTAATTTGTTTGACTTGCTGACAAAATGTATTCTATAATAAGGTAACTTGTGAAGGGGGTCATTCAAGAGAATGGCGGAAAAAGATTTGAAGTTGCATTCCCAGAGCTTCCAAGAAAACAAGGAAATAAAAAAGGAGTAAATTTTTATGAATAAAAAAACTAAAAGTTTTGCAGTTGGTTTAGTAGCTGTTCTTTGCTTCTTATTAGTATTTGCTATCGGCTTTGGTGTAACTGGAGCATGGTACCAAGCACAAAGACAAGCATCAGGTACAGTTAAAATGGACCAAGGTATTTATCTTAAATTCACAAATCTTAAAACATTAGACGCTAATGAAAACAAAGATTTGTCAGATAAGATGAATGGTAAATTATTACAAAATGATACGGAGAAAACTCCATTAGAAAATGTATCAGTTGTTCCATCACAATTAGTAGAAATCTCAGTTCCTACACTTGCAGCAGCAAAAGGAAGCGTTGATTTCTATGCTAGAGTTAAAGTTACATACACAGCTAAATATAAAGATGCTGATGGAGCTGTAACAGGCGAAGCTGTTGAAATTAGTGCAGACACTATGAAACAACTCTTCGGAGAAGATTTAACTGGTCAATTACAACCAGGTGCTGACTGGGCAAAAAATGATGATGGTTACTGGTATTTTGCAGCTGCTGGCAAACTTGTTGCTATGACAGCTACAGCAGAAGCTGACGGCACAGACCACGCAATCTTTGAAAATGGTAACCTTCGATTCGCAGACTGGACAGCTGGAAATTCAACACAAACTGATCCATCATTACTTGTTGAAAAAGGTGGCCCAACTGTAATGGTTGATGGCGTATCAAAAGAAATTGGACAAGTTATTGTTACAGTTCTTGTAGAAGTTATCCAAGCAGCTAATAACACAGCTCCAACAGGCTGGGCACTTACTGCTTAATTAAAAATTTTAGTTTAATTACAGAAAAAACAACATTTAATGTTGTTTTTTTTGTTTTATTTCACAAAATATGTTATATATTCTTTAGGAAGATTTGAAATGAAACTATTAAGAAAAACAACATTAACAATTTTATCATTTTTATTTTTATTAAGTCTTGTTTTTGCTTTCAACTTTAATGCTGAAAGCATTTATGCTGATGCAGCATTAATTGAAATGAATGGCACAACTTACACTTCAATTCAAGATGCGATTAACGCTGCACCCTATGATGCTGAAACCGAAATCAAACTATCGGGCGATTTTTTAGTTGCAAGTTCAATCACGATTGAAGGCGATACCACACTTGGTCAAAAAAAATTGGTTTTTAATATAGTTGGCGATACGAACATCACAAGAGCAAATAGCGACCCATTTATAATGTTTAATATCAAGGCATTGTCAAATGTAACATTTAAAACAACTAATAATGCAAAATTGGTTATTGACGGAAATAGAATGGAAGTTATTGATTTCAATGCTAATGCTTGTATGTTTAAAGTTGACACTTCTTCTTTAAGTTTAAATGGAAATATTACTTTACAAAATAATACTGCAAATGAAGGAGCAGCCATTTATTTATCAGCATCTTCAAATGTAAATATTGATGGAATTTCATTTATTAGAAATACCGCTGATGGTCGTGCAGCTGCTATTTATAATCATGGTCAATTAATTGTAAATAAATGTAGTTTTGTTAACAATTTTGGTGGCTCTGCAGGTGGTGTAATTTTATCGACAGGGAAAACAAATATCACAAATTGCTCATTTGATAATAATGGATTGAAAGGTTATACCAATTATACTCATAAATGGATAAGTGATTCAACTGAAATTGGTGATATTAATGGAGGTGTGTTAGAAGTTAGAAGTGGCACAACAACAATTGATAATTGTGAATTTAAAAACAGCCATTCGGAAAGCATAAAAGATAGTAGGGTTAGAAGTTATGGCGGTGCGATTGATATTAGTGGCGGCACATTAAACATCGTTTCTGCAAAATTTAACAATAATACTGTTGATTATGGCGGTGCAATTTTTGTTCAAAGTGGCAGATTGAATGTTACAGACATGACAATGACAGGCAACACGGCGTTGTATGAGGCGGGTGGCATTTATGTTAATGGCGGTGTTGTTCAAATTGCTAACGGAAAGATTGGCAACAATGTTGGGGCGAGTGGCAGAGCGCAAGATGTTTATTTTGTAACATCGCAAGCAAGTTCCTGCTTGTTTGGTGCTGAAATCACAAGCGAAAACACTTATGCAATTTATTCAAATCAAGATTTTGTTGTTGGCGAAAATTTTGCTGTTGCCAGCGGTTCAAACATTAATTTAGAAAACGAAAAGAAAATCATTGTTAAAGAAAAGTTAAAAACAGCAGGTCCAATTTTGATTGGAGTAATTGGGGCGACCGATGCCGAACTTGTTGGCAAGCCTTTGGTAGCATTTGCAAGTCAAGCGGCGATTACAAAAAATGTTTTCACATTAAGCAATCCAGATTATTCGCTTGTTTTGCCAACAGACTACGAAAGTCTAACTGAGCCATATTTGTTTGTAAGTATTGAATACACCATTGAATTTTACAAATATTATGATGCGGAAACAGACACATATTCTGAACTTATTGGCACGCCACGAAAAGTGCCTTATGGTGGCACTGCTGTTGCACCAACCGAGGCAGAAGTTGGCGAGCGTGAAGGATATGTTTTTGGTGGTTGGAGGACAAAAGATTCCGAAGATATTGTTCTCACAAATATCAAAAAAAGCATGAAAATTTATGCAATTTGGGGACAAAAAATCAAAATCACATATAAAGTTTTTGACGACAATGAAAATGTATGGAAAGAACTTTCTGGTTTAACAGACGAACAAACGACCATTGTTTCTGGCTCAAAAATTTCAAGTTTGCCAAGCATTCCAACAAAAACTGGTTATACTACGCACACTCCATATTGGGCATACGACCAAAACGGCGATACTGCATATAATAACGAACCGGTTAATGAAGCGATAACGCTTTATGCGATTTATATTCCTGACATTTTGAAGATAACATTTATTCGTGAAGATGGCTCAACTCAGGAAGTTGAAGTTGAATACAACACAGCATTTACTGGCACAATTCCAACCATTTTAAGCAAAACGGGTTATGATCAAGTTGCACCTTATTGGGCGTATGATGAAAGCGGAGAAAATGCTTTTGATGCGTCAAGAATTATAAAATCTAACTTTAATTTGTATGAAATTTACAAGATTAATCGTTACACGGTTGAGTTTTATGTGAATTTCTATCACAATTTAAGTGCTGAAACAGGTAAAGAACTTTTGGAATGTAAAAAAGTTCACGAAATGACTGTTGATTACAACACAATCGTTCAAATTTTCCCAAGTTTGCCAGCAAATGAAGCATTTACGCAAAATCAAGTTGTTTGGAATTATCAAAATGCTCCTATTGTTGAAAATATAGCGATTTATGGAGATATAGACATTAATGTTTATCTTGTGAAATTTGAAGCGGACGGCGAGATAACCAATTCATATAACATTGAACATGGAAAGACGCTTGAAAGCGTGCCAGAAATTCCTGAGAAGGTGGGCTATAATCAAGTTGCGCCAAGTTGGTTTTTAAATGGTGCTACGACCGAAGATGCAGTGACATCGAATCGCACTTTTGTTGCAAAATACACACAAAATATTTACACTGTGACATTTGTTTTGCCAGATGACAGCCGAGTGGAAAGGATTGTTAAACATGGGGAAAGTGTCAATGCGGACAATGTTATAACAAAAGGTTTTGGCGAACTTATCAGATTTGACCGCTCGCTTGACAATATCACAGAAGACTGCGAAATCCATGTTTGGAAAGTGAACTTGTTTATGTGGATTATGATCGCTTTTGGTGGCATATTGTTGTTGGTTGTGCTTATAATTGTGATTAAAATTATCAAAAAGAAAAAATTACAATCAATTGCAAGAAAAAAACACAAGCATACAAGAAATCGCGTTGGACCTTTTGTTACGGGTGATGACGAATAAAAAAATTGGCTAAATGCCAGTTTTTTTTAACTATTTTCATTTGTTTAGAATAGAGTGATATAGGAGATTTTTATGGCAGTTTTGAATACGGCAGTTTTAAAATCAAATATCACAGCAACAACTGGAGAAAAAGTGGAAGTAACAAATCAAAGTAATATATCTAAAATATCTAACATTGACACTGATATTGCAATTGCAAAAGTTGCCACTCCAACATGGGTTTTACCTCTTGGCAAAGTGACGATTGTAACAACGATAACAAATAATACTGATGTTGAATTGTCCGACTTTAATATAAAAGATACTCTTAGCGAAGGTGCAAGTTTTGTGCCATCAACATTAAAAATAGGTAGTATTTTGCATGAAGATTTAGATCCAATTATAGGTTTTGTTGCTCCGGTAACATTAGGTCCTGGCACTGATTTTACAATTTCCTATGAAATTGTTTCAGATAAATACACCGATGTAAATGAAATTTCCAATTTTACGAAGTTGGAGGTTGAAGTTGATGGGCAAAAATTTGTGATTAATTCAAGCGAACTTAAAATAACTGTTTTACAAAACAAAATATCACTTTTAAAAACGGCAACTCCAAGTGCAGTGAAGTCGGGTGATGAAATCATATATACGATAGTAATAACAAATGCTGGCGAAATGACAAACACAGATTTATTGTTTACTGATGAAATTCCAACGGGAACAGCATTTGTTGAAAATAGTGTAAAAATTGATGATATAGAAAAAGCAGGATATAATCCTGCCGATGGTTTTGCGCTAAACAATTTAGAGGCTAATGGTTCTATTAAAGTTGAATTTAAAGTGTTGGTAAATTAAAAACTTTTGTCGCTAAAATTATAATTAAATTTCAAATACTGACGATTTAAAACTCCATTAAACTTCTTCGACCAATTAATAATATCAACTTTATTTAATGAATGATTTGTTATATTTGTTTTGATAATATTTTCGCTTGGAAAATTGTCAAAAAAGTCAAAGTTTTCATCATCAATAATTAATAAATTTTTAGTTTCTTTATTATTTAGAAATTGTAAAATTTCTTCGCTGCGATTATACGGATTTGGCAAAATTGGAGTTGAATAAATTTTATTATCATATTTAAGTCCGTTTTCGATCAATGCATTTTTTGTTTGCTCCATATTATAGCGCCAGGTGGAAGATATTACAAGCAAGCAGTTAAAATTTTTGCTTAAATTTTCTATTAAAAAATTAATAGCGGCGATACTTTCGGGGTTAAACTTATTAGCGAGCATTTGTTTTGAATTTCCATTTTTAAATTCATTTTTGCGCCAATTCCAGTCCCAAAGTACGCCGTCTATATCTAAAAATATGTAAAAATTTTCTTTATTTTTCATGTTTAAATTGTAATTTGTTTTTATCAGAATGTCAAGATGCGAAAATAAAGCATTTTGGAGAATGTTGTAGATTAATCAAGATCTACTTGTATCAAATATTTTCCGCAATGTTTGCATCTAAATAAGTGTAAGTATAAACAAGGATCTTCGTTATTTGGATTGCACTCTTTTAAATCTCTAAATTTTAACATAAAACCTTTTTTATTTAGTTTTAAATCTTCCTTTATATCTTTGATACCTTGTTTGCCAAGATTCTTTATATCTTGATAATATACTTCGCCTATATATTCGGCAAAATCGTTACAATGTGTTCTAAATTCCATATCATTGACTGTTAGTATTGGTGGGATGCACTTTTCGACTTGGCGAATTTTCTCTGGGTCAGTGATTTTGTCATATTTGATATAAGTTTGATATGAAAAATCATAAACTGAGCCACTTATAATGTCTAATTTATCGCCTGCCAGGCCGCTGCTTAAACATTCTGGACAAACATATAGATCATCATTGCGATGTGAACCATAAGTTCCAGAGCAATCAAAAAGAACTTGTTTGAGTTCTCCGCAACATTCGCATTTTTTGCCTTTTGGCTCAACAATTAAATATTCGTTGTTTTCTGGGTGAGCATAATACTCATATTTTGGAAATTTATAATTTTTTAAAATTGCTTTTTGTTCGTCAGTGAAATGTCTAAACATATTTATTTCATAAACTTTTGTTAATTCTTCTTTATTTTTACACATAGTTAATCTCCTTATTATTAATATAATCTTATTATATTTTAATGTCAAAGATTAAATTTTTATAATTATTATAAAATTCTTCTT
>URWY01000019.1 GCA_900551705.1 uncultured Bacillota bacterium
TACGTATTACCGCGGCTGCTGGCACGTAGTTAGCCGGGGCTTGCTCCTGTGGTACCGTCATTTTTTTCTTTCCACAGATCAGAAGTTTACAATCCGAAAACCTTCATCCTTCACGCGGCGTTGCTGGGTCAGAGTTTCCTCCATTGCCCAATATTCCTAACTGCTGCCTCCCGTAGGAGTCTGGACCGTATCTCAGTTCCAATGTGGCCGGTCATCCTCTCAGATCGGCTAATCATCGTCGCCTTGGTGGGCCGTTACCCTCACCAACTAGCTAATGATACGCAAGCCCCTCTATCACCAGATTTAACTCCTTTCACCCCTAACCGATGCCGGTTTGTGGTCATATGCGGTATTAGCACCTATTTCTAAGTGTTATTCCCCTGTGATAGGCAGGTTGCTCACGTGTTACTCACCCGTCCGCCACTAAGATTTCAAAGAGCAAGCTCTCTAAAATCTCCGTTCGACTTGCATGTTTTAAGCACGCCGCCAGCGTTCGTCCTGAGCCAGGATCAAACTCTAACGTTTTTGGTATTATAATCTCTTTCGAGAATAATAATCGTTAAATTTTGATTTGTGACTCATAACTCATTTTGACTTTAATAACTTTGCGTTAAAAAGATAAGTTCTTTTTTTGAAATTGACAAGGTAAATTTAAAAACCTTATAATGTTTACACATCTACCTTTTCTTTCCATATTCAGTTTTCAATGTTCGACCTTTTTTGCACTTTTGCAATCAAGGTTTTGCCCCCACCTTTCAGCGTAGCGGAGTTAATATATCACATAAAAAAAACATTGTCAACAGTTTTTAACAAAATTTTTGAAAATTTTTAAAATTTTTTTTGAAATCGCTAAAACTGCCTATTTTCTTAGTCTGTAAGCCCACCACCAAGCCCAAATTCAGGCATTTTTAAAAAAAAGTATTGACTTTTTCATATTATTGTATATACTAAAAATATCATTTGGAGGGAATTATGAAAGAAAGAATTTATCAAGATGGCGAGCTCAATATCGACGACAGAGATTCAGCAGATTATTCAAGATTAGTTGACGAAGCAGAAAGAAGAGCAGCGTATCAATCAGCAAATGTTGAAAGACGCAGCAGACTTGCTGACGAATATGAACCAGAAGTTGAAGACAACTACGATATTTCACAAGATCTATAATAAATATGAAAAATAACCACGGCAATCCGTGGTTATTTTTTTGTTTTATCTAAGCAGACATCACTCTATTTGCATAAGAATTATCAACAACCTTGCTGAAATCAACATTCTTGTCTAATTCGCCAGCATTTGTCATAATCGCAAGCAATCTATTGTAAGCACTTTCTTCCATTGCTGGGCTACTCATCCAAGCATCAATTCTCTTATAGGTTTGAACTGATGTTACAATTGAACTTCTCGTGCTTGTTGAGAAAGATGGTGCTAATGCTTCATAGATTTCATCGTCTGTCGCGTTCATAAGATAATTATAACCTTTCATAACCGCACGAAGGAATGCTTCAATTTGACCTTCATTTTTATTAATATAATTTCTCATTGCCATAAAGCAAGTGAATGGAACTTCGCCACATTCTTCACCAACTGATGCAACAACATATCCCTTTCCAGCCGCAACATACTCGCTGGCAGTTGGTTCAAACATCGTGCAATAATCACCTGTTCCCGCTTCAAATGCTCCAACAACAAGGTTAAACGCCACATCAAGATTGATATTTACTTTGTCAGGGCCTGTTCCGATTGGAAGATTATTTACTTTTTCAATCGCGTATTGCAAAGCCATTGCTGGCGAGCCGCCACGCCTTCCACCAATAATTTCTTTACCAACCAAATTCGACCACTTAAAGTCTGGCTCTGGATTTCTTCCAATAAGCAAAGAACCGTCACGCTTTGTCAACTGACCAAAGATAACTGGCGTGTTGCTTGCACCTTCGTTTACAACATATACCGCTGTTTCTGGTCCAAGTAAAGCAACATCAGCACTATTGCTTATCAGTGCCGTCATTGATTGATCAGAACCGCCGCCATTGACTAAGTCAATTTCAATGCCTTCTTCTTCAAAATATCCAAGATTTATTGCCGCATAGAATGGTGCGTAAAAAATACTATGAGTAACTTCGTTAACTCTTAATTTGCTGTTGCCACCACAGCCTGCAAAACCAACAGATACAAGTCCAACCAAGACAGCCACAAAAACTGCTAATTTTTTCATTTTCCCTCCTTAAAAAAATAGTCTAAATTATTCTATGTTAATAATAGGAATTTTGACATTAATTGCCATAATTAGCACGCATAACGCATATTTTAATATGATGAAATCTATTCGAATACATCCCGCAACCTACATTTTTTTACTGTTGCTTTTAATAACAGGTTTTGCAGCCGTTGTTATACCTTATCTTTTTGCTGTAATCTTACACGAACTTGGCCACGCTTTTGTCGCCAAAAAACTCGGATATAAATTAAACAAAATTTGGATATTACCTTATGGCGCCTGTTTGTCGCTTGACGACTTCGCTTTTAACCCGCATGACGAAATCAAAATTGCTCTTGCCGGGCCAATCGTAAATATCTGCCTAATAATATTAACAATGTCACTTTGGTGGATTTTCCCAATAAGTTATATCTACACCTACACTTTTGTTGTATCTAATTTCTCACTTGCAATTTTCAATCTTTTACCAGCATTTCCGCTTGATGGCGCAAGAGCTCTTATAGGCATTATGTCAATCAAAAACAAGCGTAAAACCGCTTTTAAAGTTGTAACATGGATTAATATCATAATTTCAGCTGCACTTTTTATTTTGTTCTTGGTAAGTTTGTTTTTCCAAATCAATATTTCCTATCTCATGCTCGCCGCATTTTTGTTAGTCGGAATTTTCGATAATAAATTCCAAGGCAAATACAGCCCGCTGTTGTATGAGTTCTCCGCAAAACAAGAAAAGGAAATTTACTGCGTTAAACACATCTGCGTATCACCACAAATTCAACTATATAAAATAATGTCTGAGATAAATAGACATAAATATAATATTATATATATAAAAATGCCGAACGGCTCGCTTAAAGCAATTAACGAAATTCAACTACAAACCTTATTTTTAAACAACTCCCCAACCGATACCCTTTCCGCCGCCCTGCACCTAAAATAGCAATAAAAAAATCCACTTCGGTTAAGTTAAGTGGATTTTTTATTATATATTTTAACAAAATTGTGTTCGGAGCAATTCTGTTATGCTTTTTTTCTTTCGCCAATAACTTTTTCAGCGATATTTCTTGGAACTTCGGCATATTTTTCAAATTCCATTGTGAATGTGCCACGGCCTTGTGTTTGTGAACGCAAGTCTGTTGCGTAACCAAACATTTCAGCAAGAGGTACTTCTGCGTTAATTCTTTGAACGCCTGGAATTGAATCGTTTCCAAGAAGGATACCACGACGAGAAGTTAAGTTCCCCATAACTGTTCCAAGATAGTCTTCTGGGACTTCTACTTGGACTTTCATGATAGGTTCAAGAAGAACTGGGTCTGCTTTTGTTGCACCATCTTTAAATGCCATTGAACCGGCAATCTTAAAGGCCATTTCTGATGAGTCAACTTCGTGGAATGAACCGTCGTAAACTGTTACACGGAAGTCTACTGTTTCATAACCAGCGAGAACACCTGACATTCTTGCTTCTTTAATACCATTGTTAATAGGTTGGATATATTCCTTAGGAATTGAACCGCCAACTGTTTTATCAACGAATTCGTATCCCGCACCCCTTTCAAGAGGTTCCATTTCGATCAAGCAGTGACCATATTGACCTTTACCACCTGATTGACGGATATATTTACCTTCTGCTTTAACAGCTTTTCTAATTGTTTCTCTGTAAGCAACTTGTGGAGCACCGATATTTGCTTCAACTTTAAATTCACGAAGAAGTCTATCAACGATAATTTCAAGGTGAAGTTCGCCCATCCCTGAAATAAGTGTTTGACCTGTTTCATTGTTTGTTGAAACTCTGAATGAAGGGTCTTCACGAGAAAGTTTTGCAAGTGCAAGAGCCATTTTTTCTTGCATATCTTTTGTTTTAGGTTCGATAGCAAGTTGGATAACAGGGTCTGGGAAGACCATGCTTTCAAGTTGGATTGGGTGTTTTTCGTCGCAGAGAGTATGTCCTGTGATTGTATCTTTAAGACCTACGATAGCGGCGATATCGCCTGCGCCAACTTCTTGGATTTCTTGACGGTTGTTAGCGTGCATACGGATCAAACGGCCAACTCTTTCTGTTTTACCAGTGATTGAGTTGTATACATAAGAACCTGCTTTCAAAACACCTGAATAAACACGGAAGAATGTTAAGCCGCCAACAAATGGGTCTGTTGCAATTTTAAATGCAAGACCTGAAAAAGGTGCTGATTCGCTTGCTTCTCTTGTTTCTTCTTGTTCTGTAACAGGATTGATACCTTTAATGGCATCAATATCCAATGGTGATGGTAAATAATCAACCATTGCGTCAAGAAGGTTTTGAACACCTTTGTTTTTGTATGATGAACCGCAAAGCATAGGTGTAACTTTCTTAGCGATAGTTGCAGCTCTAATTGCTTTTTTAAGTTCGTCTATTGTGATTTCTTGTCCTTCGAAATATCTTTCCAAAAGGGCATCATCAGTTTCAACGATTTGTTCGATTAAAGCGTCATGTCTCTTTTGAGCTTCTGCTTTTAAATCGTCTGGAATTTCCACTTCATCAATGATTTTACCCAAGTCGTCTTCTGGCAAATATGCTTTCATTTTCAAAAGGTCAATAACGCCTTTGAAATCTTCAGCCATACCGATAGGCATTTGAAGTGGAAGTGGTGTTGTGTGAAGTCTTGTTTTAACTGACTCAACACATTTGTCAAAATATGCATCGTCCCTGTCCATTTTATTAACATAAATAATAACAGGAACTTTACATTCTGTTGCTTGACGCCAAACTGTTTCTGTTTGAGGTTGAACTTTATCTCTTGCACTCAAAACAAGAACAGCACCATCAAGAACTTTCAAGGAACGCAAAACTTCGATTGTGAAGTCAACGTGTCCTGGTGTGTCAATAATATTGATTTTATGACCTTTCCATTGGCAAGTTGTACAAGCGGAAGTGATTGTGATGCCTCTTTCTTGTTCCTGAGCCATCCAGTCCATAGTTGCTTGACCATCATGAACTTCGCCGATTTTGTGGCTTTTACCAGTATAGAAAAGAATTCTTTCTGTTGTGGTTGTTTTACCAGCATCGATGTGAGCCATGATACCAACGTTTCTTGTCAAATGTAAATCTGCTGACATTGTTTTCTCCTTTAATTTAGTCTGGGATTAAATCCCGAATTGGATTTAGAAATTATTATTTCTAATTTTGGTAATTTTATTAAAAATATCTTACCAACGGTAGTGAGCAAATGCTTTATTTGCTTCTGCCATTCTGTGCATTTCTTCTTTACGCTTTACAGATGCACCTGTATTGTTGTAAGCATCGATGATTTCGCCTGCAAGTTTTTCTTCCATAGTTCTTTCACCGTTTCTCTTTCTAGCAAAGAATACCATCCATCTGATTGCAAGTGTTTGACGACGATCAGGTCTAATTTCCATAGGAACTTGGTATGTTGCACCACCAACTCTTCTACCTTTTGTTTCTAAGAGTGGTTTTACATTTTCAAGTGCTTGTGTGAAAGCATCAATAGGTTCTACGCCTAATTTTTCTTGAACAATGTTGAATGCTCCATAAACAATGCTTTGTGCTAAACCTTTTTTACCATCTAACATAACTTGGTTTACAAGTTTTGTAACAACTTTATTATTGTAAAGTGGATCTGGAAGAACATCTCTTTTAACAGCACTATTTCTTCTTGGCATAAGTTTTATCCTCCTTATTAGATTTTTAAATTAGTTTTTTATTTCTTTGGGCGTTTAGCGCCATATTTAGACCTTGATTGATTGCGTTTTGCAACACCAGCAGTATCAAGAGTACCACGAATAATGTGATATCTAACACCTGGAAGGTCTTTTACCCTGCCACCACGAACGAGAACAACAGAGTGCTCTTGAAGGTTGTGACCAATGCCTGGAATGTAAACAGTTGCTTCTGATCCATTAGACAATCTAACACGGGCAATTTTACGAAGAGCAGAGTTAGGCTTTTTAGGTGAAGTTGTTTTCACTGATAAGCATACGCCTCTTTTTTGTGGACATTCGTTAAGAAGTGGTGATTTACTTTTCTTTTCGAATGTTTTTCTTCCTTGTTTGACCAATTGGTTAATTGTAGGCATTTTATTCCTCCTTATTTAGATTGCAATTTGGGCAATAAAAAACTTGCACCAATTTAAGTGCAAGCAAAATTTAAGCATGACGAAGTTTTTTAACGGTGTTTCAGAAACATATTCAGTCTATCGACTTGCCCTTTCAACTCCAAAAGCCTTCACGCTTTCCCGCAGGCATAACCCGCAGTTCAACTTGCATTTATCAAATTGCTGGTGCGATTGTAACATAAAAAAAACCGTTTGTCAACGGTTTTAATTAATTATTTATTATAATAATTGTATGCATAATTAAGCGACTTCAATGTGCTTGTTTTTGCATCGTTATAAGAATCTTGTTCTTTAAAATTTACATCAAGTTTTTCAAGCAAATATCTTTGAACTTCAAACTTTTTCGTTTCCCAATCGGTAACAGATTCAAGATTCGTATATTCTTTATTTTTGCCATCTGCTGTGAAATACAATGATGAAATATTCATGTCTAAAAGCGAATAATTCTCTTGCTTTTCAGTTATTCTTTGCTCCGATGTAAAAGAAATGCTATCTGAATTTAAAACTTTACTTTCATCTCTGTTGAAATACGCGTATTCATAAGTGTAACTATCTTTTGGTTTGTCACTAGAAAGCAAAGCGTTTTTATTTGTTCTTGTAATTTTATTTTCAAGCGAATAAATGTTTGTTTTATCTCTAAAATTAAAAGTTATTGACATTTCTTCAAATGTTGAAGTTTGTTCGTCATAGAACCAAATATAAATATTTTTATCAACTGATGAAATCTTAATTTTATAAGTCTTTTGAATTGATTTTTCTTCGTCAACTTTTTGTGTGAATGTTTGAGAACTCCAAGTGTTTTGTCTGAACCACTCTCTTTCAAAAACATTAGCATAAAGCGCACTATAAGCAAAAATTAATGGTTTTTTATAGAAATTTTCAAAGTCTTCTTTACTGAGTGATTTCCTTTCTATGCCAGTTTCTTGAAGCAACGATTGAAAGTTTTGCGCAAGTGGCAAAACTTTGCCATCTGCATCAACACTATTTGTTTCATGATTAGCAACAAATGAAACTTTTTTATAATTTTCCACAACCGTGTTTAGATCTAACTCTTGATCTTCCAAAATGCTTTGAATTGCAAATAAAACTTCTTTATTTGTCAAATCGCCGCCGTCTGATGTGTCTCTAAATAAGAACCAATAAATGCAAAAACCGCCCGCAGCAAGCACAAGCAAAATTGTTATCCAGATTATCCATCTTCTCATAATCTTTCTCCTATAAAAATATAGTAAAGCAAAACAGCCAAATTGTCAATGTTTTCATAAAACTTTTACTTTACAAATCTTAAAAATTATGTATAATATGTGTAGAATAAAAATAAATTTTATTTAAAGGAAAATATTATGGCAAATTCTCAATTCGGTTCAGGAACAAAAATTTTATGGAAAGACAGAAAGCGTTGGTGCGGTCTTCCTTGGTCTTTCACAAGATATTATCTTGTTGAAAAAGAAGGAAGTTGGCTCAAACTTTTCTCATCTGTCGGGCTTTTTTCAACTTATAGCGAAGAAGTCAATTTGTATAGAATATACGATATCTCTGTTGTTCAAACACTTTCAAACAAAATTTGGGGAACTGGAACAATCGTTTTGTATTGCAATGTAAATAGCACTGAAAAAGTTTATCTGGTTAGAGTTAAAGATCCATACAAGGTTAGAGCAATGCTTGCCGAACTCATTGAAGTTGAAAGAGCAAAGAAAGGATACAGAATCGCAGAATTTACAAGTTAAAAATAGGCATAATGCCTATTTTTTTTAACTCAATTTTTCTCGCATTTTATTCAATATCTTCATTTCAAGCCTAGAAACTTGAACCTGGGATATTTTTAACTCCTTGGCAATCTCACTTTGCGTCTTGTCACGATAATATCGCATAAGAATTATCATCTTGTCACGCTCTTCCAAGTTTTTTAATGCTTCTTTAAGTGCAATGTTTTCAAACATTTCATCACCAGAGTTGTCTTGCACATACCTATCTATCAAAAGCAAACTTTTGTTTTCGCCATCTTCAAACGGCGTGTATAAAGAAATTGGCATACGCGCACTATCCATAATAAAAACAACTTCCTGAGCATCAATTTCAAAATGCTTAGCAATTTGCTCAATTGTTGGTTTATCGCCATTATCTTTTACAAAACTCTCAACATACCTATTAATCTGTATATTTGTGCTTTTAATTGACCTAGACACTTTTATCGTGCCATCATCACGCATAAATCTCTTTATCTCACCAATTATCATTGGCACAACATAAGTGGAAAACTTAACATTAAAACTGGTGTCAAAATTCTTAACCGCCTTAATAAAACCCATTGAACCAAGTTGAAAAAGGTCATCGTATTCAATGCCCTTTCCAATATATCTTTTAATTATGCTTTTAATTAGCGGACTATTTTCTATCGTTAAAGTTTGTAATGCCTCTTGGTCGCCACTTTTTGCCTGCTGTATCAGTTCAAGCGTTCTTTCATAATTTGGCATTACTCACCCACAATTTTGCGTTTGACCTCTCCAAAATTTTTAAGCATTTGTATTTTTACGCCATGACTGCCGTTTTTTGATAGTTCAACTTCGTCCATAAAAGTTTCCATAACTGTAAAGCCCATTCCGCTGCGTTCTTCGTCTGGCTTCGTTGTAAAAAATGGTTCGCGAGCTTTTTCCATATTTGTTATTCCCACACCAGTGTCCGAAATTGTGATTAATGCTTTATTTTCGTAAAGTTTTACATTTATTGTCACATCGCCACAGCCCTTTGGATATGCATGCACAACAGAATTTGTAACCGCTTCCGAAACCGCAGTTTTTATGTCTGTTATTTCGTCAAGTGTAGGATTGACTTGCACGCAAAACGCAGCAACCAAACTTCTAGCGAATGCTTCGTTCACTGAAAGTGCCTTGAAAGATATTGTCATTTCATTGATAATTTTCATATTATTCTCCACTAACTAATTTTTGGCATAATGTCATATAGCCCTGTCATTTTAAAAATCTTTTCTGCATGAGTTGACGGATTACAAATGTAAATTGGCATATTTTTGTCCTTCATTTTTTTGTATCTACCAATCAAAACGCCAATGCCTGTGCTATCCATGAAATCAAGTTCCGACAAATCTATAATGATTTGATTAAATCCTTCGCCTTCAAAAATTTCATCAAGCGTCAAGCGCGCATCGCGAGCGGAATGTTCGTCCAAATCACCACTTAAAATCACATACAAAGTGTTGTTGTAAATTCTATTTCTAATTTGCATGTTTCCTCCTTATTCAAAAAAACTTTAACACCAAAATAACTGACAAAAATGAAAAAAAAGAGCGAAAAATCGCTCTCTTTGTCGAAATTATCTACATAAAAAAACTCCCGCCTGGGAGTTTTTTGTTTTCTGGTTTTGCGTTTAATTACGCTTTTTTAGTATACATATCATAGCCATATTTGTCACTTGACGCTGCTTTTGTGAACGAATTTGTAATATAAGTTCCAACTGTCAAGCCATCTTTCACATAAACTTTTGTTGCTTCATACAATAAGACGCTATTACTTGATCCAAGCCCCGCAATCGTTGCTGAATCAATTGTAACAGATGTTAAACTGCTGCAATAATCGAATGCACTATATCCAATGCTGGTTACGCTGTTTGGTATTGTGATTGATTCTAAAGTTTTGCACCTATTGAATGCATATTCTCCAATGCTTTCTACGCTGTTTCCAATTGTAACAGATGTTAAACCACTGCAATTATAGAATGCATTTTTTCCGATACTGGTTACAGTGTCTGGGATTGTGATTGATGCTAAACCACTGCAATACTTGAATGCACCCTCTCCAATGCTGGTTACAGGTAAGCCATCTACCGCTGATGGAATATTGTAGGTTGTATCTGCAGAAATGTATTTTAAAACGCTTAATTCTCCATTTGACTTTGCAAATATTGCTTTACTATCTTTTGTTAAATATGGGCTATCTTTTGAAATAGTGATAGTTATTTCTGAAACATTGTCTGGCAACCAAGAAATTTCTTGTATCCCAGCACCAATATGAATTGATGTTAAACCACTGCACCATAAGAATGCTCTTATTTTAATGCTGGTTACGCTGTCTGGAATTGTGATTGATGTTAAACCACTGCAATTATAGAATGCCCAATTTCCAATGCTGGTTACGCTGTTTGGGATTGTGATTGATGTTAAACCACTGCAATCATAGAATGCATAATCTCCAATGCTGGTTACGCCGTCTGGGATTATAAGAAGTTCCGTGATAAGTTCATTGTTTAAATATAAATTGTGAGTATAATATAATGGGTTCGCACTATTATTCCCAAAGTTAATTTCACACCATTTTGCAATATCTGTTATATTGACTTTGTTTAACATTGTGCAATCTAAGAATGCACTAGTTCCAATGCTGGTTACGCCGCTTCCAATTGTAACAGATTCTAAACTGCTGCAACTCCTGAATGCAAAAGCTCCAATCTTGCCGCTTTCAATAGTAACAGATGTTAAACCACTGCAATTCTCAAATGCTTTATATCCAATGCTGGTTACGCTGTCTGGGAATGTGATTGATGTTAAACCTTCGCAATTTTGGAATACATAATCTCCAATGCTGGTTACACCGCTTTCAATTGTAATAGTTGTTAATTCTCTGCAATACATGAACGCATATTCACCAATGCTTTTTACGCTGCTTGGAATTGTAACAGATGTTAAATCGCTACAATACTCGAATGTATGTTGATTAATTTCCGTGCAATCGTCTGCAATTATTGCAGATGTTTTTGTTTTATCAAACAATGTTAATGCTATTTTGGCTTCTTCATATACATAATATGCTATTCCGTTTTCTAGATCTTTCACTATTCTTGTTGGTTCTTCGGTTGTTGTGTGTATTACTTTAGCATAAGTTCCTATTTTACCATTATCCCATAAGCGTAGGCTTACAGTAATATAATTACTCAAATTATACACTTCTGCCAAAGCATAGCACTCATCGAACGCCTTCTGTTCAATGCTTTTTACGCTGTTTCCAATAGTAATAGATGTTAAACTGGTGCAACTCCAGAATGCCTTCTCTCCGATACTTTCTACGCTGTCTGGTATTATGATTGATGTTAAACTGTCGCACCAATTGAATGCACTATTTCCAATGCTTTTTACACTGTTCCCAAGTATAACAGATGTTAAACCCCAGCATTGTGCGAATAAGGCTTTTTCAATGCTGGTTACGCTGTTTGGTATTGTGATTGATGTTAAAGTTTTGCATCCACCGAATGCAGCCCCTCCGATACTTTCTACGCCTTCTGGAATTTCGATTGATTTTAAATTGCTGCAATAAGCGAATGCACTCTCTCCAATGCTTTTTACGCTGTTTCCAACAGTAACAGATGTTAAATTGCTGCAATAAACGAATGCCTCTTTACCAATGCTGGTTGTTGTGTAGTCTTGCCCCTTAACAATTAAT
>URWY01000020.1 GCA_900551705.1 uncultured Bacillota bacterium
GGGGTATGTCAAGTAAATTGAGCACTTTTTTCGATTTTTTTGAAAAAATTTTTAAAATTTTTTATTTTTGCCACCCCTTAGCCCCCTAAATCTGCTATTTTCATGCCAAAAATGCTACATTGTAGCCGATTCCCCCCGAACTCCCGCAAACGCTTTTTAATTGGATTTTTTGTGCCCGCGGCACTTTTTTTAACCCCAAAACAGCAGTTTTTAAACAAAAAAAGCAACAATGTTGCAAAAAAATAACCTACCTTAAAAGATAGGTTGTTTTTAAAATTATATAATTTATATTTATTGAACTTTTGTTACAACATAATCAGTTTCTGAGTCAGCTACAAGATTTGCTTCGTAGCCATCTGCTAATATTTTATAGCCTTCTTCCATTGGGTCTCCAGGGTTAAAGTTTTTAAATGTGCCACCAAAAATCTTCAAATTAGCTGTTCCTGCTTTTCTGTTATCGTCATACAAATTTATTTCCAATCTGTAACCAAATTTTGAACTTTTTTGCAAAATAGAATATGTTCCGCCCTTTATTTCAACATTGCCTTCATAAGCATAAACCGCTGTAATATTTCCAATAAATTCACCATCTTCTATCACAAGGCGACCACCGTCACGAGCATCAACACAATAACAATCATTTTCTTTTGCTGCTATTGTCCCATTTCCTGAAATCGTAACATCACCGTTTTCGCCAACAGCTATCAAAGACCAAGCATTATTTTCTTCATTCCAAATATCTTTGGTGTTATAAAGTTTTTTACCATTTAGATTAAGTGTCACTTTTCTATTAATCAAAACTTGCTCTGGCAATTCAATATCTGCCATAAGTTGAATTACGCTTCTATCTCCTTTAATAGCATCAACAAATTCGTTATATGTTGATACTTGAATTGGTTGCTGCTCTCCGCACCCAGCGAATAAAATTGCAAAAGGCATCAAAAATGCTGCAAAAAGCAAAAAAATAACTGATTTTTTCATATTTTCCCCCTTAATCTCAATTATTATTTGCATTTCACCTGTGTTTAATACATTGTCATTAAAAAATCCATAGGCAAAACCTATGGAAAATTTGTGGAGCAAGTAGCGGGAATCGAACCCGCGACTGATGCTTGGGAAGCATTCATTTTGCCATTAAACTATACCTGCATTGGAGCTAATGGCGGGAATCGCGCCGCTTCGAAAGTTATATTCTTAGGTCGATGCTCGCTTTCACGCCGGCGCTAAAAAACTTGCCACTGGCAATTTTTTCTTAACGCTTGGTTCTATTCCTATTATATCATATAAATAATTTTTTGTAACAATATATTTTAATTAATGCTCTAACAATTAAAAATAATTAAATATATATAAAAAAGTAACTAACAGAGCCTCTCTTTCTATATTGGAGCTAATGGCGGGAATCGAACCCGCGACCTACTGATTACGAATCAGTTGCTCTACCGACTGAGCTACATCAGCATAAAATATGCTAATATTCTTAGCACATTTAGTTTGTTTTGTCAATTATTATATAATCGCAAATTCAACGCGGTCACGCTCTAAATCTACAGACTTTACATAGACTTCTATTTCTTCGTCCAACTTTACAATTTGTTGAATTTGTTGGCGTCTATCTTCTGTTGCATTTCTAATATGGAGCAAGCCTTCAACGCCGTCAGCAGTTTTTAAAATTGCACCATAAGGCAAGATTTTGATTGCTTTTGCTGTCATTTTATCGCCAATTTGAACTTCTTTTAATTTTTTATGTTTCAAAGATTCTTGTAATTGTTTATATCCTAGTCCCACTTTTTGATTTTCTCTATCCAATTTGATAACTTTAAATTTATATGTTTCGCCAACTTTCAAAACTTCGCTAACTGAATTTATTTTTTCATAAGAAACATCAGAAATATGAAGGAGACAATCTACCCCACCCACTTCAACAAAAGCACCATAAGGAACAATGCGTTTGACTGTTCCGTCAACGATTTTATTTAAGAAAATTGAACGCCAGAAAGTTTCTTGATTTGCAGCACGAGTTTTATCATCAATAATTTTAATTGATGCAACAATCTTCTTTTCTTCGTTATTTATTTCGGTTGCAACTGCTTGCACTTGTTTTGAAATGTATGATTTTGGATTGACTTGACGCCATGAGCAAATTTCGTCTTCTGGGATATATATTTGATATTCGCCCATTTTAGATATGAGCGCTCCACTACCTGTTACATTTGTGATTACACAAGTAAAGGTTGAGCCAAGTTTGATATTTTCAGCAGTTTGGTTGCCTATTTCTATATTTTTAGCAATTTTTTCAGACGCTACGACATTGCCATCGGCGTCCCTTTTATTAATAATTACAACTTTAAATCTATCGCCTATTTTAATGCTATCGAAATCTACGCACTCGTTTTGCGGAATAAAAGCGTCTAATTTGCCGCCCAAGTTAAAAACTAGGCCATCACTTTTTTTAGCAACAACGATACCTTCTGCAAGTTCATTAACTTTATATTTTCTAAAAGTTTTTTCAACTTCTTCTATTGTGAATTTTTCCATTATTTTTTCCTCTTTTTATTCTCAATTTTATTTTCCATCATCTTTTCTTGAAGTTTTGCCGCCGCCAAATCTAGTGTTTCTTTATCTAGTTTTTTATCGTAAAATTCTTCAAGTGTAAAAGCTTTTCCAAATCTTAAAGTGTTAAGGCAAAATGGTCTACTCTTCTTTTTAATCCAAACAGGAACAATAGGACTTTTAGATTTTATTGCAAGCATGCAAGCACCTGCCTTGACTTGTTGCAAATCGTCTTGCATATCTCCTTCCGCTTTGTTTCTTGTTCCCTCTGGGAATATAGTTAATAATTTGCCTTGTTTTAGCACTTTTAAACTTAGCTTAATTGCTGTTAAATCTGTTTTTTGCCTATCAATTGGAATACAACCTAAACCTTTTAAAATACCGCCAAAACATTTATTTTTGAAAAGTTCTTTTTTTGCCAAATACTTTTGATTTCTACAAGTTGACAATGCAAGCACGATACAATCTATATTGCTTCTATGATTGCACACTAAAATTGCATTTTTCTTTGGTATATTCCTTTTACCTTTGAATATTGTTGGGAACAAAAGCCAAGCTGGAATAAACAATAAAATTTTTATAATTGTCATTAACATACTTTCACCATTTATTATGATTATATCAAAAAAAATGCATTTTCAAAATAATATAAATACTTTTTACATCAAATATTACATCAAAAATTGAATAATACAGCAAAAACTACAAATACTAAAAATGCAAACAGGAGGAAAATTATGAAAGATTGTTTACTTTTTGGCATGATGGTTGGCATGGTCGCTGGAGCTTTAATTTATAGATACAGCATTGATGTTCAAAATTTGGCCGACAAAGGCGAAAAAATGGTCAAACAAGAAGTGCAAAAAATAAAAAAAGCTGGCTCAGCTTCTGCTAAAAAAGCCAACTAATTTAAAAGCGTTTGATTAAAGTTCGCATGTGTTATAGCAACGGCGAGCGCATCAGCGGCATCGTCTGGCTTTGGAATTGATTTCAAGCCTAAAAGTGCTGTAACCATATATTGAACTTGTGCTTTTTCAGCCCTACCATTTCCGGTTAGGGCTTGTTTTATTTGCAATGGTGTGTATTCAAATATATTTGCATTTTGATTAATTCCAGCAAGAAGTATAACGCCTCTTGCTTCTGCCACAGGTATAACTGTTGTTTGATTTTTAAAATAAAAAAGCTCTTCAACAGCCATTTCGTCTGGTTGATATGTGTCTATTAAACTTTTGATGCCTTCGTAAATCATTGCAAGCCTTACAGGTATTGCTTCTTCTTTTGGTGTTTCAATAACGCCGTAATCGACAACATTGTATTGCCCGTCTACATAATCTATCACTCCAAAACCAACAATTCCATAGCCTGGGTCTATCCCTAAAATTCTCATATGTGTATATGATAAAATGTTTTTCAAAATTTTCAAAATAATTTTTCTCACTTTCATTTGCTTTCAAGAATAAATTGTAATATAATGAAAACACAAATCATGAATACCAAAGATAAAAATAAGAATTTACACGAAGGTCATAGGCAAAGACTTTTGCAACAAGTGCACAATTCAGGGTTAGACAACATGACCGAAGTCCAAATCCTTGAATTTGTTTTAACTTTATTTATTCCAAGAAAAGACACGAACGAGCTTGCTCATGTTTTGCTTAATGAGTTCGGGTCTTTTAAAAATGTGTTTGACGCTACCGTGGCGGACTTAGTAAAAATAGATGGCATTGGCGAAAGAACTGCAAAGTTAATAACTTTGATGCCAGCAATATTTTTTCATTACAGAGAAAGTGGCTATAAAGACAAATCAATTTATATCAGCAACTTAAATCAAGCAGTCGAATTTTTGACTGATATTTTTGATAGCAAAGTTGATGAAGAATTTTATATTATGTTTTTAGCAGCAGATGGCAAACTTCTAAAATTTGAAAAGTTATCAACTGGAAATCAAAACGAAGTTAGCATTTCTTGTAAAGACATTGTGGACAAAGCAACAAAATACAAACCAAATTGCATATTGCTTGCTCACAATCACCCAAATGGTTATTGTTTCCCATCAACCGATGACATCGCAACAACTAACAAGATTGTCAAAATGCTAATGTATCATCAACTCTTGGTCATGGATCATGTTATTATCGGCACAAACGGCTACTATTCGTTCAGTCAAAACAACTTAATTGAAAGCATTTATGACAATGAAGTGAAAGTTGATAGCAAAATGGCAAATGACATGAAAGACAAAATACAAAATGTGTATGAGAAAAATGTTTGGGCTTGGTCAAATTCAACAAAAATCGACAAAAAATAAAAAATCACAAAATTAGGCATTGACTTTTGCAGCAAAGTCAATTACAATAGAACCGTAAATAAAATATACTTCGTGGAGGAAAAACTATGGCAGAAGGCAAATACTCTAATAAAAGGCAAATTAATTTACAACAGGCAAAAAATAACCCAAATGTAAAATTTAACAACTACGAAATTTTGCAACAAAAGTATGATGTTAAAACAATCCACCAAATGGAATCATTACTCAGAGCAACTGGAATTGGTTACCTACCTGTTGAAGTTAAATACGGAGCGCATGTTTCGTTTGTGCCAAGGAGTGATTACCATTTTGCAACAGCAAATCCCCATATTTTAGAAAATATAGACACATATTTAGAAAATACTATAACAAATATCTTAGACCACGGTGATATGCTTCAAGTTCCTGTTGAAGGTCACCATTCTGGCGAAGCAATGGAGTCAAGGCTTAACACAGAAGACGAACAAATAATGTTCACAGAAGCATTGTCGAAATATTCAGACAAAGTTATTGCTGCCTGCGGCGGAACTCATGACGACCCTGAATTTGCAAGCAGATTGAAAGACACTTATGTTAGCGCAATTAAACAAATTTACGAAGGATTTGGAATTCCATACTTCCCAAATAGTTTGGTTGTTGAATTCAAAGTCCCTGTAATCAAAGGCAATGTCCAAGTTGGCAAAACTTCACTTTGGTGCGTTGTTATGCACTGCTCTGGCAAACCAGCAAGCAAAAAATTAGGTTCTGTTGAAAAAACTTACGACCAAGGTCTTGGCGTTATCAAAAAATTCAATGCTTACTTTGGTAAAAATGTTTGTCCAGACTTCATCTTGGGCGGACACTTCCACGCTAACGCAGATTGCGACTATATGGTTGAAAGAAATATATATGACAAAGACGGCAAAGCAACTGGTTCATATATGCACACAATAAGAGTTAGAAGCAACGCAACAATTCAAGACAGCAATTCAAGTTCATTTAACAGAAGTTTCCCAGATGTTTTAATTCCAAACTTTACACAATACGATGTCCATTTTAGAATTAACCCAGCATACACACCTAACGGAATGAACAATAACCCAAAATTTATTCCAGTTGTAACTGAATTCCCAATCTTAAACAAGAGCGGCGAACTCAGCATGAAAGCAAAAGAATATATGGAAGCAAGAAAAGACTATAATTTCAACGAACAGGTTAAAAAAGATTATAGCATGACAGATTTTAGAACTCTTTATTCAGACTTTGAAAACGGATTAAATCAATAAAGTGAGGAAATTATGATAAATTCTTTTAAAAACAACGACCAAAAAATGAAATATTTGCTAGACATTTGGTATTCAGAAACATTTGACGATTCTTACATCGGCAAAATGAATTTGGACAAAAACGATGTTATCGAAATGTCAAAAGCTGGCAGATTGTCAGACTATCAAGAAGAAGCAAAAAAGAAACAAACTGCAAAAATCAGCGATGTTGAAATCACACTTAATAAAGAACAAAATTGCTTACAAGTTGTTTTTTGGAACAACACAGGTTGCCTAGACCTTTCAAATTTCCAAAACGGAATTATAGACGGCAGTTATAGGTCAGACTTTAAAAAAGATTTGCAACATTTTGACCCTAAAAACGGCAAAATCGTAGTTATCATGCCTGGTAATTTAATCGGAAAAGAATGGGAATTGAAATATCTCGTTAACGCAACAAATAAATTGTCAGATGACGAATTAACAAACGGAAAAGATATCAGAAGATTGTTCTTCGGCTTGAAAAAGCGTAAACAAACAGTTATTAACGATATTAAATTCGCCTTAAACTACGGCGCTGAAGAAGTTTACCTTATGAAAGGTGACGAAGAATTTAAAATCTTAAAAACACTCGGAATTGATGTCTTCCAAGAAATTGTTGACCAAATTAACGACCCAAGAATAAAATACATCAGCCAAGGCACAGAAACAAAGTTAAACTTCATAAAAGAAAACGAAAACGGCAAAAAATTCTATAACATAATCAAAATCAAAACAGATTACGCAACAAAAAGCGATAAACC
The DNA here is from genome assembly GCA_900551705.1 of uncultured Bacillota bacterium. Taxonomy (GTDB): domain Bacteria; phylum Bacillota; class Clostridia; order Christensenellales; family UBA1242; genus UMGS687. The sequence goes on from URWY01000020.1 coordinate 6,909, forward strand.
AAGCAACACAGAAAGACCTGCTGACAGAAAATTTGACGAAGCATCAGATTTATACTTCTATTGCAACGCAAACTACACAGCAGCAATCAAAAACGAAAATGTGTTCTACCCTTCTGGTCAACTCACCTTCTTGAACGCCGCAAAAGGTAAAAATCCAAGAATGATGGTTAATGACGGAAACATCTTCCAAATTTACGCAGAAGGCAACCACGATATATCAGTTGTTAAAGGCGGACAAAGATTATACGATAGAGATAACGAACTTCTCAACTTAATTCATAAAGAAAGAAAATATAATGAAGCAAGAGCACAATTCTTAACAGAACAAATCACAGAAGCACAAAAATATCTCATGACAAAAGACTATAATGTCAACGCAATGCGCGCTAAGTTAGACGAACAAAACAGCCAAGTAAATATCGACGAATATATCGCAGAAGAAAGTAAATCAACACCTACTGACGGCATAGAACTTGCTTAAATTTAATAATTTATCTTAGGAGTTATTATGGAAAGTAAAATTTGTGAAATTTGCAAAAGCGAAATAGACGAAGGCTCAAATTTCTGCCCAATGTGCGGCGAAGCTATCTCAGAAAATGCTAAAATTTACAAAAAACAACTCGAAATTAAAGCACAACTTGAAGTTTTAGCAAACCTTGCAAAAGTTGTTAAAGACACAAGAAGTTTGGAACTAATTAAATCATTTATTTTGAAATTAAAATCAGAAATTTAGTCTTATTCAAAAATTTCAAGCATATACTACCCCCGATATGAAAATATTTGGGTTTAGAGAAAAAAAGAAAAAATTAAGCGGACGCGCGTTCCGCAATATTGTAGCAAACTCGGTTATCGGGTTTGTTTTACTTTCTATGTTTGCACTCACTTATGTTGGTGGCACATTAAAAGCATTTTCCAAGGCGGACGACTCCCCTATCTATAACGGCAATTTGAATAGCAATAATGTTAGTTTAATGATAAATGTTTATTGGGGAAACGAATATCTCGACTCCATGCTTGAAACATTGAAAAATAATAATGTTACAACAACATTCTTCCTTGGCGGAATGTGGGTTGAAAAATACCCTGACCTAGCCAAAAAGATACAAGCAAATGGCCACGAAATTGCAAATCACGGTTATTTTCATAAAGACCAAGATAACATCAATCTCGACAACAATAAGAAAGAAATAAGTTCGTGCCACGAAATCGTTAAAAACACGCTAGGAGTCGAAATGACGCTGTTTGCGCCACCAAGCGGAGCATTTAATCAATCTACAATGCAAGCGGCAAAATCGCTTAATTACAGCGTAATTATGTGGACGCGTGATACGATAGACTGGCGTGACCAAGATGTCGACACAATTTATAACCGCGCTATTAAAAACGCAAAAGGTGGAGATTTAATATTGATGCACCCAACAAAATGCACCGCCGAAGCCCTTCCAAGAATAATCGAAACACTTAAAAGCCAAGGCTTAAACATAACCACCGTAACAAACTGCTTATCATAATAAAAAACTCGTTATTACAACGAGTTTTTCTTTTATTCTGGTTTTCTTTTTTATGCATTGATTGTGTATAAATCGTAACCATTTTCTGTTCCTGTTTTACTAAAACCTTCACTTAACAAATCACTAATTTCTACACCACTTGGTACTTTAATAGTTAAATTTTCACTACAATCAGAAAATGCGCCCGTTCCTATGCTGGTTATAGAACTAGAAAGTATAATAGTTTTTAAACTATAACATTCTTGGAATGCATATTCGCCAATAGTAGTAACCCCTTCGCTAATTGTAATCGTTTCAAAACTTTTACCATTTAATGAGCGGTAGTCAATTTCTTTTACATTTTGTTTAGAATATAAAACACTATCGGTTTGACAATAAGCATCAAAAGTAATTGAAATTGAATTAGGATATTTTTGCATTAATTCTTCGTCAGTTAGATCATAAAAACTGTCAATCCATGTGTTTAACTCATTTACATTGTTAATTGGGTTATTTTTATCACCATTTATATAGCATGGATATTGAACACTCATCATTATGTCATATAACATGTTTATAATCGCAGTATCACCTTTCCCTTCTTTATCTTCAACTCTATCATAACCTTCTATAATGATTTTAAATTCTCTTTGTCTTATTTTAACTGAGTTACTTATTGTTTCCGCAGTTGCTGAACCAAGATAACCTGCAACAGCATATCCATCTTGAACTAATGTCGCATTTCCTCTTTTATCATGTGTATATTTTGAATATAAAAATCCTTCATATTCTTTATTACTCCAAAGTCCAACCGTATAACCTGTAACTTTACCTTTGTTTGAATCTGCTTTAACAGTGATTGTATTTAATGCAGTTTCTTCAAAAGTATCTGGCTCGCCTTTGTCATAAGTCAAAGTGATATATTCGACATTGTTTGAGTCAAACTTGAGTGTTGTGTTGGTGTCATAAGGGAATACAACTT
>URWY01000021.1 GCA_900551705.1 uncultured Bacillota bacterium
GCCAAAAATAAATAACCCAAAGGCTTTATTTTATTTGGAACAACTTCATGAACGGTAAAATCAACGATATTTGCGGAATTGGCATACTTATATTCCCCATATTCATCAATAACTATCTGTTCATCGTCAATATTTATTTTCATCGGATAAGGTAATTTATTTTGAAAAGTAATCATATGTCACCTCAAATATGTTATTCCTCATTATAACATATAGAAAATAAAAAGGCAAAATACGAAATTAAATATAAATATACACATAAAAGGAAAAAACGCATCAAAAGAGATGCGTTTTTCATTGATGTCGGCGTCGACCTATCTTCCCGGGAAGCTGCCCTCCAAGTATTTTCAGCACGCGTGAGCTTAACTACCGTGTTCGGGATGGGAACGGGTGGACCCTCAGCGTAATAAACACCGACTGAACTGTAACTTAAATCACAGTTATTAACTTTTTCCTGTGGTTTCCCTCAGGTCTTTGGTGACCCGTAGGAGAATCGAACTCCTGTTTTCGCCGTGAGAGGGCGACGTCTTAACCGCTTGACCATGAGGGCATATTTTCAAGCAGTGTTATATTAGCAAATAAATAAAAAAAAATCAAGCGTTTGCCTGATTTATTTTCCTAATGTTGATTTTACTAAATTATTGATATTGATGTCGGCAAATTTGAATGTTTCAGTTGATATTACTGTGATATTACTGCCTGCCCAACCGATTGCTCGTGTGTTTTTCTCAACATAATACCTTTCAGTTGTTTTGATTGACACGAATGCACCAGTTTTTCTGTTGATTTTTATTTCAAATGTTGCGCTAATTCCGCCGAAATTTCTTGTTTCTGCTGGTGAGTTCAAAATATTTTTACCCATATTATCAAACACGCCATCGACATTTGATTTCAATGTGAATTTCAAAACATAGTTTGAACCCATAATGTTAAATGAATCATTTGTTGCATTTTCTGATGTAAGTTTAAAATATGAATTTTTAACATCTGTTCCAAATTTATTTAAGTAATCTGCTTTTGAATATTTTGATTCATTTGCATTCAAGAAATTGCCGTCTGTGTTGTAGACTACTCTTTGAATAACTGAATTATCTGCTTCATTTAAATACATAAGATTTGAATAGTTTAAACCTTCACTGCTGTTGCTTGAACAAATTGATGTGATTAAACATTCTTCTTTTGTTTTGTATTTCTTTTCTGCTGAGTTTTGCCTTACAACAATTCCCATAACTTCGTCATTCACTGCTGTTTGACTTTTTGTGCTTGTGTATGAATAATTGTTCATAATTTTATAAGCATAATTCATAGCTGCCCAAGCGTTTGAAAAAGTTGGTGCTGTTGGCAAATAGTTCTTATCTTCCTTTACTTCAATATTTTCATCTTTTTTATCTTTGTCTTTATTACTATCGTCCTCAGCTGAAATATTGATATCTTGTTTATTATCTGGCTGTTCTGTTGCCAATTCGACCGCAGAAAAAATCACCACTGCTGAAATTAAAAATATGAGTGAAAAAATAATCCAATTATATTTTCTTCTGTTTAGTTCCACAAAAAACCCCTCTTTCACAAACTGACAAATTTCGTCAAATTGTGCATTTATTAAAACTTATGTAGTTGTCACTTGATTTATGACTATAATTTATCACATAATAAAATTGATGTCAACAAAATTATGCATATTTTTCAAAATTTTTGAATAAATATGCAAATTTATTATAATTATATATTTTTATCCAATTTGGACTGTAATGCCAAAATAAAATTCTTGATTGTGATGTCAATTTCGCTGCCAGCGGTGTAATCTGCCTTGCAACAAGCGGTTACTCTGTCGTCCTTATAAAGCGAAAAGCCTACATCTTTACTATCGCCATAAACAGCAATAGACATACCACCTTTACCTTTTACAACTTTCATACAAGGAATGTCGGTAAAGCCATCGCCAATATAGATGATATTCTCGTAAGGAATTGGCCTTATATCTTTTTGCATGACCTTATTAATGCTATCATCGGCGACATCTAAAATGCCTTTATTAATTCTAAAAATGAATTGTGTTTTGTTTGTATAATTAATCGCTCTTGCAGGCCAAACAACACAACCTTTTTCATCGTAAATATATTGGCAAGCATAGATTTTTTTGAATTCTTTTGCTATTGGACAACCTTCAACAATCTCAGTAAGCCCAGAACTGATTAAATAATGCTCGACTTCAAAACCATGGTCAGCACCAAATTTATTGATTTGAGAAAACCATTCTATTACGCCAGGGAAAAACTCAATATTCTTTCCGCCATCATTTAAGACCTTTCTAGTTAAAGGTTTGTTGATCTCATTAGCTCTCGCAACAAGTTCATACATGAACGCGAGCACCCTATCCATTTGATTTTTTGACGAAGTAACATCTAATTTTGAATAGAATGTGTCTGCATCAGTTTCTAAATAATCAAAAACGCCGTATTCTTGCATACTTTTCAAAGATAGCGTTTGGTCAAAATCGTATAAAATAGCAATTTTTCTTTTTTGCATCATACTTTTCCTTCTTATGTTTTCCTAATTTAATTATACCATATATATTATACCTATGTCAACAAGGCATGCTTTACAAAAAAATCCACGAAAATCGTGGATTTTAAATTACATATTTACATTATGATAAATTTCTTGAATATCATCATTATCTTCGAACATATCAGTCATGCGAGTGAAAGTTTCAAGTTGTTTGTCGTCCAAATCAACATAATTTTGAGCGACCATTTCAGTGTCTGCTGACAAGACTTTTCCACCGATGCTTTCAAGTGCCTTTTGAACCGTATCTAGCATATTTGGTGCACATGAAATTTCCCAACTATCATCGTTTTCACAGACATCGTCAGCGCCAGCTTCAACTGCTGCCATGAAAATATCATCTTCTGTCAACTTGCCATCTTTTTCCAAAATGATAATACCTTTATTGTCAAACATAAAGCTTACACAACCGATTGTTCCAAGACTGCCACCAAATTTGTCAAATGTATGCCTTACATCGCCAGCTGTTCTATTTTTATTATCGGTTAAGCATTTTACAATAACTGCTGAGCCGCCGACACCATAGCCTTCGTATAAAACTTCTTCGTAGTTGACATTTCCAAGTTCACCGCTTGCTTTTTTGATACTTCTTGAAATTGTATCGTTTGGCATATTTGCTTGCTTTGCTTTAGCAATCAATGCTTGTAATCTTGGATTTGTAACAGGGTCTGCTCCGCCTGTCTTAACAGCAACAGCAATTTCACGACCTATTTTTGTGAAAATTTTACCTTTTTGTGCATCACTTTTTTCTTTTGTTCTTTTAATATTATTCCATTTGCTATGTCCGCTCATAAATTCTCCTATAAAAACCTGTTTATTTTAGCATATTTTCTTGTTGCTTGTAAAACGATTAAATACAATTTATACATTATTTTTATTTAATTCATACATTAAAATTGCACCAGCAACACCAACATTTAAACTTTCAAGATTGTTTGCCATAGGAATTGAAATTTTTTTGTTTGCTATTTCAAACATTTCTTTTGACACGCCGTTGCCTTCATTCCCAAGCACAATTCCAAATTGTTTTTCAACTTTGACATTAAAAACACTTTCTCCTTGCATGTGACCAACATATATATCAAAATTTTTCAATCTTTGTTTTTGAAAAGCCAAAAAGTCGCTTTTTGAGCACTCGTATACATTAAGTTTAAATGCTGCGCCCATTGAACTTCTTATGAGTTTGTCGTTTGTTAAACTAACACAATCAACCATATAAACATCTAAAAAATTCGCCCCGAGTGCTGTTCTTAAAAGCGTTCCAACATTGCCTGGGTCTTGCAAATTATCCAAGACAAGGAAATTTGTGTTTGGTTTGTTAAGTGTTTTGCCTACATTCTCAACAACGCCGATTAAACCTTGCGAGTTACAAGTATCCGCAAATAATTTAAAAGTTGAATCATTCAACTCTATAATTTCGCAATTTTGAACATTAAAATCAAATTTTTCAGCGTTATTTGATTTTGTTTCGCAATTTATCAACAAATACTTTAAGTCAAACCCAGCGCAAATTGCTTCTTTGATCACTTTTGGATTGTCTAAAAAAGCAAACTTTTTATCTGCTTTTAACTTTTTTAACTCTTTTACTTTTTCATTGTTTCTTGAAATAATCATCATTTAAATATATCACAAAAAAATATTTTTACAAATCATAATAAACTATTTACATTCTTATAAAATGTGATATAATGCTTGCATGAAATTTGAATGGAAAGAAATCAAAAACGACGAAGAAAAAATCATCAACGCTTGGCTCACAGTTTCTGACAAGCAAAATTTATGCATGACTGATAAATCTTGGCAAGAAACTGCTAACGATATTAAAGATTGTTTAAAAAGCATGAAAAATGGTCAATTCAGAAATGTGATTGGTTACTTAAATAATCAACCAGCAGTTGCAATGATGTTCGGTGTTGAACATTCTGGCGATATACTTAATCTTTATAATATTGTTGTTAATCCAATATTCAGACATAAAGGTGTTGCTAAACAAGCAGTTATGGGTTTAATTTATAACGCAGAAAAAGAATTCAATTTAAAACCAACATTCAAACAAATCAAAGCGTCTGTCGTTCCAAAAAATACAATTTCAAAAAATTTATTTTTCGGCTCTGGCTTTACTTCATGCCAATATGACGGTGAATATTTGGTTTACACAAAATATTTTCAAAAAAATTATGATAGCGATATAACAAAATAAAAAGCATCTCAAACGAGATGTTCTTTTTTACATTTGTTTATCTGGTGCTGCTGGATAAAGCGTGTTAAGCCATTCAATTTCTCTCTTTGAAAATCCCCTGCAATAAAATGGCTTATAATTAAGTGATGGCCCGCCGGCAAACATTAAATCAGTGCTTTCTGATGTATGTTTCAAACCAATCGCATGCCCCATTTCATGAATAACAATGGAATAAATTTCTGTAAAACCAATGTCTTCACTCAAATAAATTGGAGCAGTGATTTGCAAGCAATCTGGCGAATTTCTGTATGTACTTCCTGCAATTTTATCGTTACTTTCAGTCGCATTTTCCTTATTTAAATAGTTTACTATAAATATGTGGCTTTTAGCAGTTTCAATGTTGTCCACAAAAATATTAAAAGTGATACCTTTGCAAACTTTGTCTACATATTTAACTGCTCTTTCAACTTCCTTTATTTGCATTTTGGTAAATTTATCAGAAATACAAACATAAATTGGATGTTCATTATAATAACCAGGCTCAACATTTGGATTTTGGACCAAACTTTGGTTGTAACTTGTATCTCCTAAGTGAGCATACTTTTCTTCCATCTTCTTACCTGCTATATATCTACCAAGTGGCGCAGCGGCACAAAATAATGCAGAAGCGATTGAACCAATTATCAAAGTTGATGCAACAAACTTTTTAAACTTTCCCATAACTTTCCCTCATCAAATATGATAATACAATCAGCCTTGATTGTCAATAGGCAAAAAATTGAAAATTTATATGAAAATATGTATTACAAATTTGACCCAACTTTTGACCCAACTTTTTAGCCAAAAAATTGAATTTTTGCATAAAAAAACTGATAATTAGAATTTTTTCTAATTACCAGTTAAAAACGCTACAAGCACCTATTTTAAAGGCTTATAAGTTGTTTTTCTTTTGGTGGTTGGGGATGGATTCGAACCATCGAAGCCGGTGGCGGCAGATTTACAGTCTGCTCCCTTTGACCGCTCGGGAACCCAACCACAGTGGAGCTGGCGAAAGGAATCGAACCTTCAACCTGCTGATTACAAGTCAGCTGCTCTACCGTTGAGCCACGCCAGCAAAATTTGTAGCGTCCAGGCATTTGCCTTTAGGCTGGTAGCCTTAGGCTTAAACCACCCGCCTTGCAAGAGATTTGCTCGTGCGGTCGTTCTTCTTTGCCTTTCGGCTGGTGCCTCGAGGCGGAATCGAACCACCGACACGGAGATTTTCA
>URWY01000022.1 GCA_900551705.1 uncultured Bacillota bacterium
TTATTGCAGTGGTTTAACATCAATCACAATTCCAGACAGCGTAACCAGCATTGGAAATTATGCATTCTCTGGTTGCAGCAGTTTGACATCCATCACGATTCCAGACAGTGTAACTAGCATTAGAAATAATGCATTCTCTAATTGTAGTGGTTTAACAACAACTCTCAGTGATATTGGTGGGAATTGGGTTAAAGAGAGTGACAATACGGCTGTGTCAGCAGATACACTTTTAAGAAATATTAATTATGTAATTAAAAGAGCGTAAATAAGCAAAACCAGAAAATAAAAAAACACTCACGATTGTGGGTGTTTTTTTGTATTTCAGATAGTTAGTCTGTAAGCCGAGTTCTGTATTTGGCGGTCATCTATCTAGACATAATGTCTCCATTATGTTCAAGCGGTATTATTAAATGGCGGACGAACAGCCCTTTTGCCATTTTTAACCTTACTCCGGGTGGGGTTTACATGTGCCCCCATTGTTACCAACGGGGCGGTGGGCTCTTACTCCACCTTTCCATCCTTACCATTTGCATGGCGGTTTATTTCTGTTGCACTTTCCTTAAAGTCGCCTTCACCAGCAGTTAACTGGCACCCTTGTTCTATGGAGCTCGGACTTTCCTCATGCATCTCACTACAAGCGCATGCGACCGTCTGGCTAACTAACGCTGATATTGTATCACATTTATCAAATTTGTCAATATTTTAAGAAATTTTTATAAATATTTGGCAAAATAATGTAAATCGGTTAAAATTTGAGTGGAGAATTTATGAAAATCGGAACTATTGCGAAAGCGCAAGGCATCAAGGGTGATGTTAAATTGAACTTAGACATTGAATTTGAAAAAATCGAAAATTTGAAAGAAATGGTTGTTGGCGGAAACAGATATGCAGTTGAAAATTTGCAAAGTAAGCCGAACGGGGTTTTTGCTAAATTTGTTGGTGTGGAAGATAGGACGCTGGCAGAAAATATGCGCGGACTTGATGTTGAAGTTGACAGAAATGATTTAAACGAACTTGCAGAAAACGAGTTTTATTTTGAAGATTTGATTGGTGCAAAGGTTGTTGATGAGGCGGGGCAAAACATTGGCGAGATTGAAGATATAGAGCAGTATGGCGCGGCTGATGTGATTGTTGTAAATCAAAATGGAAGGCTTTATTCGGTGCCATTTTTGAATGATATTTTTATAAAATTTATTGCAAGTGAAAAATTGATAGTTGTTGACAAAGTTCGCTATAATGACATGAAAGTTATTTAATTTTAAACACTTGCAAAAGTTGAATTTGTTTGTTATACTAATCAGGTATGTTATATTATCTTTGGAACACAGGTTTGCCAGCAAATCAAATAGCAATTTTAATTTGCGCTTATTTAATCGCAATTTCTTTTGCACTTTCAATTCATGAACTTGCGCATGGCTTGGTTGCGTATTGGTGCGGAGATAGAACGGCAAAAGCGGAAGGTAGGTTGTCGCTTAATCCTTTAAAACATTTAGATCCGCTTGGAACATTTTGTTTGCTTGTTGCGGGTTTTGGTTGGGCTAAGCCAGTGCATGTAAATCCGCTTAAATTTAGAAATTACAAGCGTGACATGGCGCTTGTTTCGCTTGCTGGTGTTATTACAAACATTGTTATAGCGTTTTTCTTTTGTCCAATTTTAATGGTCAGCGGCGGGCTTATTGCAAGTTCTAACTTATTTTACAATTTTGTGTATTATTTAGTTGAATTTACATTTATGATAAACATTTCGCTTGGTGTGTTCAACTTATTCCCAATTTACCCACTTGATGGTTTTAATTTTATCAACACATTTTTAAAATATGACAATAAATTTTCAAATTTCATGATAAAATACGGCAACATCATATTGGTTATCTTGTTTTTGACAGGTGGGTTTAGTTACATCTTTAATTGGGTGATATATGGTTTTGAGTGGGTATTTGTTCACTTCTGGGGGTTAATGATATGATAGACGAAGAATTGCAGATGACAATCCCAGAGGAAGGGGAATACAGGGTTCACCTAGTAAATTTTGAAGGGCCTTTGGACTTATTGTTGCATCTTATCAAGGAAGCAAAGTTGGATATAACAACGCTTAAAATTTCTGATATTACAGAGCAATATCTTGCTTTTATGGACGAGATAGACACTCTTGACATGGAAAAGGCTAGTGAATTTATTGAAGTTGCAGCAACGCTTCTTGAAATTAAAAGTAAAAAACTTTTGCCAAGGCTTGACGATGTTAAGCCTGAGGAAGAGGACAGCGAAAGCAATCTTATTAGGCGCTTGCAGGAGTATAAACTTTTCAAGGAAGCAAGTGAAGATTTGAAGGCGATTGAAAACATCAACAGAATGTATAAAGAGCCAGAGCCTGCGGCAAATAAATATAAAATTATTTTGAAAGATATGAAGTTGGATAATCTTTTAGACGCCTTCACAAAGATTTTACATAAAGTCCACCTTGAAGAAACGCAGGCGGAAGAAAAGAAAATTGTTCGTGACAGGTTCACGGTTCAAGAAAAAATGGCAGCAATTAAAGATGCTATTTTGATAAGAGAAAAGGTTAAGTTTGAAGAACTTTTTGAGCCAGACAGCACAAAGAGTGAAGTTATAAATGTTTTTCTTGCAATTTTGGAACTTTTGAAGCAGCAAGTTATTTCAATACATCAAGAAAGTTCTTTTGACGAGATTGAAATTACAAAAAATGAAGAAAAATCGCAAGAAGAAAGTGGAGTAAAAAATGAGTGATTTGATTTTGGAAAATAATTTGGAAGATGTGATTTACAGCATACTTTTTGTCGCTGGCGAAGGTGTTGATGTAAATTTTATTGCTGAAAAATTGGAAATTGATAACAAAAAAGTTAAAAAAGCAATTGACAAACTCGCTCAAAGGTTAAGCGGACAAAGTGGTGTTCAACTTATTAAATACAATAACAAAATTCAACTTTGCTCAAATCCAGACAATGCAATGTATATTGAAACGGTGTTAAATCCAATTCGTGAAAGAGCGCTCACAAAAGCAACTCTTGAAACCGTTGCTATTATTGCATATAAACAACCAATTACAAGGCTTGAAATTGAAGAAGTTAGAGGAGTTAACAGTGACTACACAGTTCAAACACTTCTTGAACATAATTTGATTGAAGTTGTTGGGAAGAAAGACGCAGTTGGAAAACCACTTCTTTTTGGAACGACAGACGAGTTTTTAAAACGATTTGGTCTAACATCGCTTGAAGAACTTCCAAATAGCGAACAGCTTATGGAAAGAATTGCAACACTTTATGACGAACAAACAAACACTCAAAGTTTGTATCGTGAATACGAACTTCCACCAGAAGAAGAAACAAAAAATGAACTTATGGAGCGTAAAGCGGAACTTACAAAACTTAACGAAGAAGTTGAAGAAAAAGTTGCAGGAATTGATGAGAAAATTCAAAAAGCGCTTGAAAATATTTCTTTTAAACTTCCAGACAAAGAAGAAATTCCAGACTTTTTAAAGGGCGAAAAAGTTGACGAAATAACAGCTGGCTAATTTAGCCAGTTTTTTTTATTTTTTTTGCAAAAACACTTGACAATGGTTGCTATTAGTGATATATTAATGCCGTTAAAGCAGAAGTTTCCCTTCTCACCAGTCAGCATTTGGGCTAGATTCGGTTTCTTAAAATCAATTTTTTAAGAAGAGTTAAAGGAAGCGTTTTGCGTTTCCTTTTTTTAAAGGAAAATCGTCAAAAGGGGAGGATATCAATATTTTTAAGGAACTATTAATTAATGAAAAAATTCGTGCTGATGAAGTTAGAGTAATCGGCGAAGATGGTTCACAACTCGGCGTTATGAGTTTATCAAGCGCTCTTGACCATGCAAATAAAGCAGGATTAGACTTGGTTTGTGTCAATCCAAATTTGTCACCAGCAGTTTGCAAAGTTATGGACTATGGCAAATATAAATTTGACATGCTTAAAAAAGAAAAAGAAGCGAAGAAAAATCAAAAAATAACAGAACTTAAAGAAATTCAACTTTCAATGACGATAGATACGCACGACCTTGAAGTTAAAGCTAAACACGGCAAAAGGTTTTTAACAGAAGGCAACAAAATAAAAGTTGTTTTAAGAATGAAGGGCCGCCAACAAGCGTATGCCAAAATGGCAATAGATGTTTGCCACAGATTCTTCGGTATGTTAGAAGATGTCGGTTCAATAGATAAAGAACCAGAAGTTATGGGCAGAAATATAATTATGATTATCGTGCCTAAAAAAGAAAATAAGTAAAGGAGAAAGATTATGCCTAAAATGAAATCCCACAGCGGAGCAAAGAAAAGATTTAAAATTTCAAAATCAGGAAATGTTAAATTTGCAAAAGCAAATAGAGGCCATTTCCTAACAGAAAAGTCGCAAAAGAGAAAAAGACATTTAAGAAATGCAGGTTTCTTGAAAGGTAAACACTCAAAAACTATCAAAACGATGGTTCAAGGATAAGAGAGGTGAAGTATGAGAATTAAAAGATCAGTTAACTCGCTCAAAAAACGTAGAGCAATTTTAAAACAAGCAAAAGGATACCGTGGTTCAAAATCAAAACTTTATCGCGTAGCGATGGAAGCTGTTATGAAAAGCGGCAACTACGCTTATATTGGCAGAAGATTAAAGAAAAGAGATTTCAGAAGTTTATGGATTGCTCGTATCAACGCAGCTTGCCATGCTAACGACATTTCTTATTCAAGATTTATGTATGGTTTAAAACTTGCAGATATTAAATTAAACAGAAAGGTTCTTGCAGAACTCGCAATCTCAAATCCATCAGAATTTGCTAACTTAGTAGCAACAGCAAAAACACAAATTGCAAAATAATGTAAAAAAATAAAAATATTTGAAATATTTTTGTTAAAAACATTGACAACGAGCATTTTATTGTGCTAATATAATGCTCGCATGGTTCACTAGCTCAGCCGGCTAGAGCACTTGACTTTTAATCAAGGGGTCCCGGGTTCGAATCCCGGGTGAGCCACCAATTATATTAAGGTGGTGCGTATGAAAAACACTCAACCAAAAGTTTTTAAAACATTGTTAATTCTTGCTCCAATATTTATGGCCGCAGGAATTATTTTAGTTATACTAGCAAACACTGTTTTGGCAGATGGCATTATGCCAAATGTCGCAGCATTGATACCAGGTTCGTTTTTGATTTTTATCGGATTTGCATGCTTGATGTTTGGGCTTGTTCCAGTGCTTAATAAAACAGCAATCAAATTGCAAAAACATATTCAAGAAGAAAATAAAGAAGATTTAACTTCAATAGCAAATACCAAGGTGGAAATAAATAAACAAGCAATTCAAACAGCAGTTAAAACTGGCACACAAGCAATGAAATCATCTAAATATTGCAAAGAATGTGGCGCAGAGATAGACTTAGATTCAAAATTTTGCAACAAGTGTGGCAAAGAACAATAACAACACGGAGATGTCTCCGTTTTTTTTAATGCAAAAATAAAAACAAACAAATTTGGGCAACCTTGGCAACATCGTTGCTTTTTTTGGCTACCTTGTAGCATTTTTGGTTTGAAAATGGCAAAATTAGGGGGCTAAGGGGTGGCAACGCCACAAAAATTTTAAAAATTTTTGAAAATTTTCGAAAAAACACCTCAAAATGCTTGACAT
>URWY01000023.1 GCA_900551705.1 uncultured Bacillota bacterium
AAAAAATTTTTAATTTTTGTGGCATTCGCCAACTTTTTGCCACCCTTCAACCCCCTAAAAAGCCATTTTGAACAAAAACGCAACAGTGTTGCAAAAAAATAACAACCTATCGGGTTTGATAGGTTGTTAAAAAATTAATTATTTAATTTTATCTAAGTAATTTTTATATTTTGGATAATTGTTTACAGAATTTATTTCAGTTATTTGTTTCAACAATTCTTTTGTTTTTTTGTCCAAACTTTTTGGGGGTTCAGTTTTAATTGTTACAAGCAAGTCGCCGTAAGCGTCACGATTAAGCATTTTTATGCCTTTATTTTTCAATCTCATAACTGTGCCACTGTTTGTGCATTCCTTGATTTCAAGGTCATATATTCCATTAAGTGTTGGAATTTGAATTTTACCGCCCAAAAGCGCAAGAGTGTATGGAATATTGACTTCAAGTTGCAAATCGTAGCCGTTACGAACAAGAAGTTTGTGTGGTGCAACACGAACATAGATATGCAAATCTCCGTTGACACCCTTTCTTAATGGTGCATTGCCTGCACCGCGCATTGTTATAGTTTGTCCGTTATCAATACCTGCTGGGACATTAACACGGACAGTTTTTTGAACTTTTTTATAACCTTTTCCACCACAAGTTGAACATTTTTCTTTAATAATTCTACCAGTGCCGTTACAATCTTTGCAAACGCCTTCTTGGATTGTTGTTCCAAACAGCGTATTTTGGGTATAACGAACACGGCCACTGCCCTTACAAGTTTGACAAGTTGTAAATTCCTTGCCATTTTTTGCGCCTGTTCCAGAGCAATCTGCACAACTTTCAATTTTTGGAATTACAATTTCTTTTGTAACGCCAAAAGCCGCTTCTTCAAAAGTTAAGTTGATTGCAACATCAATATCATCGCCTTGTTCGACTGCTGAACTTGAACGACCGCCACCAAAAGCAGAAAAAATGTCGCCAAATATATCGCCGAAACCGCCAAAGCCGCCGCCAGAAAAGTTACCGCTTGAAAAACCGCCGCCGTTGCCGCCAAAGAAATCTGAGAAATTAGGTTGACCTTCTGCATTGCCGTATTGGTCATAATTTGCACGCTTTTTCTCGTCACCTAAGACTTCATACGCCTCATTAACTTCTTTGAACTTTTCAGCAGCGTCTTTATTATCTTTGTTTAAATCTGGGTGGTATTTTTTTGCAAGTTTACGATATGCAGACTTAATTTCGTCTGCACTCGCTTTCTTGTCTACGCCCAAAACTTCATAATAATCTTTATTTGCCATAGTTCTGCCTTTTAAAAACACAATAGTGGCCCCACAAAGAGCCACTCATTTGTGTAAAAATTTCAATTAGTCAACAATAATTTCGTCTGGATTGTCATTGTTATTGTTGTCATTATTATTGTTTTCATTGTTTGATGCTTGTTGGTTTGCTTGTGCACTTGCTTGCGCATTTTGATACATCTTTGTAAAAACTTCATTTGAAACATTTGTCAATTCTTCCAAAGATTTTTTAAGAGTGTCTAAATCTGTTGTTTCAAAGTCTTTTTTACCTTTTTCAATGGCTTCTTCAAGTTTTTTCTTGTCTTCTTCGGCAAGTTTGTCACCATTTTCTTTCAACATTTTTTCAAGTTGATAAACCATTTGGTCTGCTTGGTTCTTTGTGTCAACAAATTCTTTTCTCTTCTTATCTTCTTCGGCATGTGCTTCTGCTTCTTTAATCGCTTTGTCAATTTCTGCTTCTGAAAGGTTTGAAGATGCTGTGATTGTGATTTTTTGTTCTTTGTTTGTTCCTAAATCTTTTGCTGAAACATTAACAATGCCGTTAGCATCGATATCAAATGTAACTTCAATTTGTGGAACACCGCGTGGTGCTGGTGGAATATCTGTTAATTGGAAACGGCCAAGAGTTTTGTTTTGAGCAGCAAATTCTCTTTCACCTTGAAGAACATGGATATCAACGCCTGGTTGATTGTCAACAGCAGTTGAGAAAATTTGTGATTTTCTAGTTGGGATTGTTGTGTTTCTTTCAATTAATTTTGTGAAAACGCCACCGAGAGTTTCAATACCTAGTGAAAGTGGTGTAACATCAAGAAGAAGAACATCTTTAACTTCTCCGCCTAAAACGCCGGCTTGAATTGCAGCGCCGATAGCAACACATTCATCTGGGTTGATGCCTTTGTATGGTTCTTTTCCTGTGAAATTCTTAACTGCTTCAAAAACAGCAGGAATTCTTGTTGAACCACCAACTAAGATAACTTTGTTAATATCTGCATTTGAAAGTTTAGCATCTGCAAGCGCACGCTTTGTGCATTCGATTGTTTTTGCAACTAAATCTTCTGTCATATTATCAAATTTTGCTCTTGTAAGGTCATATTCAAGGTGTTTTGGACCATTAGCATCAGCAGTGATAAATGGCAAACTGATTGTTGTTTTTGTTGCTGCTGACAAGTCAATTTTTGCTTTTTCAGCGGCTTCTTTAAGTCTTTGCATTGCAAGTTTATCTTTTGACAAATCAATGTTTTCGGCTTTCTTAAATTCTTCAACTAACAAGTCGATAATTCTTTGGTCGAAATCATCACCGCCAAGTCTTGTATCACCATTTGTTGATAAAACTTCAAATACGCCGTCACCGATTTCAAGAATTGAAACATCGAATGTACCGCCACCAAGGTCATAAACAAGAATCTTTTGATTGTTGTTTTCGCCTTTGTCAAGGCCATAAGCAAGAGATGCTGCCGTAGGTTCGTTGATAATTCTCAAAACTTCAAGACCAGCGATTTTACCAGCGTCTTTAGTTGCTTGTCTTTGGCTGTCGTTAAAGTAAGCAGGAACCGTGATAACTGCTTGCGTTACTGGGCTACCCAAATAACTTTCAGCATCTGCTTTCAATTTTGATAAAATCATAGCTGAAATTTCTGGTGCTGTGTATTCTTTTCCGCCTAATTTTACTCTATGGTCTGTTCCCATTTCTCTTTTAATTGATGTTACAGTGTTTTCGTGGTTTGCAACTGCTTGTCTTTTTGCAACTTGTCCAACAAGTCTTTCACCATCTTTATTAATAGCAACAACTGATGGTGTTGTTCTTCCGCCTTCTGCATTTGGAATAACTGTTGGTTTACCACCTTCCATAACTGCAACACATGAATTTGTTGTTCCTAAGTCAATACCTATAATTTTTCCCATAATACTACCTCCTAATTTAACTTGTTTACAACTACCTGGGCGTAGCGTAAAACTCTATCGTTTAATTTATAACCTGCTTGATAAACCTGAGCAACAACTCCGTCTTCAAGCGAATTATCGTTAATAACTGCAATGACATTTGCAACATTTGGGTCAAGTGGTTTATTTAAAACCTCAATCTCTTCAATATGCAAATTTTTCAATGATTGTTTCAAATCTTTTTCAATCATTTCAACGCCTTGCAACACTTTTTCGTCTTTTATCATAAGTTTCGCTTTTTCAATCGAATCAATAGCGGGAAACATTTTTGTAACTGCTTCAACTATTCCTTCAATTCGAGCGTTTTTCACGATGTCTGCCGACCTTTTTCGATAGTTATCAAACTCAGCCTGCAATCTTTGCGCCATTTGCAAATATTCGTTATTTTTGTCATCAACCTTTTGTTCACAACTGCATTCTTCTTCACATTTACATTCTTCGCATTCGCAAGTCTCTGTTTGATTACTTTCATTTATTTTTTCATGATTTTTATTCTTCTTTGACATCTTTTCTCCTTAAAATTTGTCTGGCAATTTGTCCAAGTTCTCAATTTCACTCGCAACAAATTTTATCGCTGATGCAATAAGTGAATAATCCATTCTTTGTGGTCCAACAACTCCAAACGAGCCGATATTTTTGCCGCCAACAATAATTGGTGCTTTAACAACTGAATAACCCGCCTCGCCTTGAACTCCATCTTTCACTTCAACGGAAATATCTTCTTCATCACCAGTAAACAACTCAGTTAGTTCGTCTTCATCTTCCAAAAGACCAAAAACTTTTTGAGCATTTTTGATGTTTTCTTGATTTCCCATCGCCAAAAGTTTCATAGAACCTGCTGAACGAACCGCCATGCTTTTATGCTGCAAAACTTTTCGAATTGACTCTAACAAGTTATCAACAACATCTTTATATTCATCAAGTTGACTATTGAACATACTTTCAAATGAGTCAAATTCGTCAATCATTTGTTTAAGCGTTTTACCTGCAAACATTTTTGTCAAATTTGCCCCAGCATCTTCACAAGCCTTCTGACTTGCCTTAACATTCAAATTGTTATTGATAATTCCATGAGTCGTTCTTAAAAGAACAAGCGCATTTTCAGCAATAAGTGGGATAATTTTAACTTCTTCCAAGATTAAATTGTCGTAGCCATTCATCATCACAACCGCTGGATAGTTGGTCGCTTCTGACACAATTTTGGCAAGTTCGGAAACAATTTCTGACACAGATTTTGTTCTTTCTTGCAAAATTTTTTGAACGCTGTCAATTTTGCTTTCATCAACCTTTAAATCAGAAAGCAACGAAGATACATAATATCTATAACCTTCCGATGTTGGCACTCTGCCACTTGATGTGTGAAGTTGTCTTAAAAAACCCATCGCTTCAAGAGCGTTAAGTTCGTTTCTAAGCGTAGCCGAACTTACATCATTCAAATGCCTATCTTTAACCCCACCACTCGTGATTGGACTAGCATCTTTGATATAATCTTCAACCACCGCACAAAGAATTTCCTTTTTCCTTTGACTAAGTTCCACAATATCACCTATTTCGACTTTATTAGCACTCTCTATTTCAGACTGCTAGCAATATTATATGCATAAAAAATAAAAAGTCAACAGTTTTTTGCCAACTTTTTAAAAAATTTTTTAATTTTCCAATCCTAATAAATAATCTGCACTCACATCATAAAATTTTGCAAGCGAAACAATCATTTCAACATTCGGTTCTAATTTGCCTCTTTCATATTTGCTGTAATTTGACCTATCAATATTCAAATAGTCCGCGACTTTTTGTTGCGTTAAGCCCTTTTCAACTCTTAAATTTTTTATAATTGCACAAAATTTTTCCATAAACTTACCTAAATCTATTGACATTGTGCCATTTTTACCCTAAAATTTTCATAAATGGGTAAAAATTACCCAAAGGAGCATTTATGGAATATTATGTATGTCATGTTTGTAAACATTTTAGGCAATATTATAAGTTTGATGATAAAAACAATTTAGTTGAAGTGCCAAGTGGAGAATGTAAACTATATCCTTTTTATAGTTGTGCTCTTCCTGATTGCAAAAAATTTGAAGTTTGGGAAGTCCGTGATATAAATTTAAGGGACGATATCTATCCTTATGTAAAAAACATTAA
>URWY01000024.1 GCA_900551705.1 uncultured Bacillota bacterium
ACGAAGTTGCAGAAAACACATTTAAAGTGAACGCAAAATCTTCAAAAGGCACAGTTACTGGTTATACGGTTGGGTTATTCAAAGATAGTGAATATACAGGATTAACATTTTCAAATTCATTATTAAGTAAAGATGGATCAAGCCTTGATTTAGGTGAAGATTTTTGTGTTACGGGTTATTTAGGAGAAATACAAAATGGCATAATTGATATTTCTTCACAATTAAAAATTAGAAAAAGAGATTTTAAACTTGTAATTCCCTTTGAATCTTTGGAAGAGTGCACAACCAAATTTCAAGAAAATGCAGCAACAGTTCAATATCCTTGCTACATCAATGGAGAAGAAATAAAATCTTTTCAAGAAATGCTGGTTTGGTATCACAATAATATTGAGTGTGCAACGGAAGAAACATTTAATTTGCAAAGTCCATTAGAAATAGTTAGCCAACAATATTGTGTAACAACAGGTTGGTATAGCGAGAAATCAGTAGTTGCAATAGGATATGCAGCACTAGTGAAAAGCGAAATTACAGAAGTGAAATTGCCTAACACGATAAAATATATAGGAGAACATGCCTTTCAGGGTTCTGGAATTACCACAATTAATTTACCTAGTTCATTAATTTCAATTGGGACATATGCCTTTGAAGGTTGTTCACTACAATCTATTGATATTAGTAGTGTAGAAACAATCGCAAAAGGGGTATTTGAAAATTGCAGCAAATTGACACAAATAGTTTTACCAAATAATTTAATAAGTTTTGGGGAACAAGTATTTATGGGTTGTTCAAAACTTGAAAATATTACTATAAACTCAAATGTTTTGGTTTCAATTTCAGACAATTCAATGGCAGACTTTTTTGAAGGTTGTGCCGCTTTAACGAATATTTATGTTCCTGCTGACTTGGTTGATGCTTATAAAGCAGATGCTAATTGGAGCAGGTATGCAGATAAAATTCAGGCGATTGCATAGAAATTAAACCAGAAAATAAAAAAACTCCCGCGAGTGGGAGTTTTTTTAATTGTCAAAGAAAAGTTCGTAATCTTGCAGGGTATTTTTAATTTTGGACTTGTTTTCGCACGAAACTTCAACAAGAGGCAGCCTGCAAGAACCAACGCTATATCCACTGTTGTTCATGGCGTATTTAATTGGCATTGGATTGACTTCAATAAACAAATTTTTAATAAGCGGTAAAAGTTTGTCCATGCAATTTTGGGCTTTTTGAAAGTCACCATTTTTGAACTCATCATACACTTTTACGACATCTTTTGGGGCGATATTACTTGCTACGCTGATAAATCCGTCTGCGCCAGCTTCTAAAAATGCTAGATTAAGTGCATCTTCGCCAGAATAAACAGAAAAATTTGGTATTTGTGTTGTGAGTTGCACTTCGTTTAGATTTGATATTGCTTGTTTTATGCCAACAATATTGGGAATTTGACTTAATTTTAGGATTGTGTCAACTTCAATATTTAGCCCAGTTCGCGATGGCACATTGTATAAAATAATTGGAGTTTTTACGGCGTTTGCGATTGCTGAAAAGTGTGCAATTAAGCCGTTTTGCGATGTTTTGTTATAGTAAGGCGTGACTTCAAGAAGTGCGTCAACGCCGAGTTTTTCATATTTTTGTGCTGTTTCGACTGCTTTTGCAGTGCAGTTGTTCCCAGCACCAACTAAAACTTTGACGCGTTTATTTACATATTTTACAGCGAATTCAACAACTTTTTGCTTTTCTTCGTCTGTCATTGTAGCCGCTTCGCCTGTTGTTCCCAAAAAAAGCAGGGCGGACACACCGCAACGGATTTGATAAGCTATAATTTTTTCAAATTGCATGAAATTAACCTTATTATTTTTGTCAAATGGCGTTATAAGTGCTGTGCAGCAGCCTTCAAAGATTTTCATAGATGCTCCTTTTAAACCAAATCTAAGAAATTTTCATCGAGATAACTGATTGGAATTTCGGGCAAAGTGTAAGCACCGAAATCGAAGTTTTTTGCAAGTTTTTCAAATGTTTTTAGATAGGCAACGACTATTGACGCGGTAAAAATTGCGTTGTCCTGCATTTTAACTGAAAATTCAATTTGATTTTTATTTTCGGCTTTGACGAAAATGTTGATAATTTTGCCTGCGTGTGGTTTCAAATTATGGTGCTTATTAAATTTGTTTTGTGAGATAAATTTTATGGAAATTGGGAAATCTGAAAAGTAGTTTTTGTTGGCTAAAATATCGCTTTTAATTTGCTTTTGATGTTTTTTATCTGCGACTACAAAAATTTTGCGGAAGTGAGAGGGGGAGGCTTTTTTAAGCGATTTTTCGTTAGGCAAGGTGTATGCAACCGCGTCTTTGACATTTGCAACTTTTTTGAGTGCGTTTGTGTGTCCCATGCTGACACCTTTGCCCCAAAAACTGACCGATTTCACATCGCTTATTGCATTAAAAAGTATGCGCATTTGCGAAAACAAGCCAGGGTCCCAGCCGCAGCATATTATGGCATACTTTTTGCTTTCCTTGGCGAGTTTATCAAGTTTTTCTTTTTCTTGTTTTATCAATTTATGAGTGTCAAAAGTATTAATAATATTAAAATCTTTAACAAGCATAGGAGTTTGCAAAAGCAAATCGCTATCTGAGCCTCCGCAAAGAATTAGAATATCAATTTTCCCTTTAAATTCTTGTAATTTCTCCATTTCAAAGCATGGAGATTTAAGGGTGGAAACGATGCTTCTTCGCGAAAAAATGCCTACTAAATTATATTTATTTTTCTCAACAATCAATTTTTCAACGGCTTTGCCTAAGTTGCCATATCCGACAATTCCAACTGCGATTTTTTTCATAATAAAATTTATGTTTTTATAGGAGAAATCATGACAAGTTTAAAAATATTTGACTTTTATATTTTGTCTGTTATAATTAAATAACAATTGGAGAAAAAGTATGTTTATTATTGTTTCAGGCTGCTCAGGCGTTGGTAAAAATACCGTTATTAGGGAACTTTTAAAGAGAAATCCAAAGTTGCAAATGTATAAAACTTGCACAACACGCGGTAGACGCGATACAGAACTCGTTTCGTCAGACTACATACATTTGACAAGAGAAGAATTTGAAAATAAAATCAAAAATAATGAACTTTTTGAACATGAAGAAATTCATGGAAATCTTTATGGCACACTAAATTCAAGTGTTGAACTTATGAAAGATAAGAAAAATATCATCATTAAAGATATTGGTGTTGAAGGTCAAAAATCTTTTGTAAGCAAATTGCCAAAAGATGTTCAAGTTATTTCAATTTTCCTAGATGCACCAAAAGATGAACTTATCAATCGTTTGATTGGTAGGGGCGAGCCTAACATAGAAAAACGCATACAAAGATACGAATATGAAAATAGTTTTAAAGAAAATTTTGATTATGTGATTGACAATGTTGATTTGCTGTCAACAGTTGAACAAATTGAAAAAATTATTGAAACACACCTGAAATAATTCTGTCGATATGGCGGAATGGTAGACGCGCAAGATTCAGGTTCTTGTGTTTTTAACATGAGGGTTCAAGTCCCTCTATCGACACCATAAAAATGCCCGTTAGGGCTTTTTTTATGGCTTCGATAAAAACGAAGTTTTGTGAGCGAAGCGAGTGAGGGGCTTGAACGGAGCGTTAAGAAAATGTGGCAGTGACACATTTTTAGCGAGTGGCATGAAAGCGAGCATCAACTTCAAAAATTTGCTGGCGAAGCGGTGTAAGTCCCTCTATCGACACCAGCACTTGCGACGGAGAACATTGTTCTCCGTTATTTTTTTGATTGCAAAAAAATTGCAGGCAAAGCCTGCGCGCAAGTGCATGATGGTTGAATAGTTATAAGGCATAGATTGGAATATTAACATTAGTACAACCTTTTTGAAATAGGTTGTTTTTTAAACTTGTTGTTTTTTTTGTTAAACAGGGCTGTTTCGGTCTAAAAAATATGCCACGGATGCAAAAATTAATTTAAAAAACTTTTATAAAGATAGCATATTTGTGATAAGTATATTACTTTTTATATCTTTTCCAACCCCACCAGCCTGGCATTAAATCAATCAGTTTTACTGTTTTTCTATTTTCATAATCTGTTAAGATTTCCATATCTTTATTTTTATCCGAAAGTTGTAAAAAGAATTCTCTACAAGCACCACATGGCATTCCTCCATTTGCTTTTGGTGGTTCATTTCTGAAAGCAATCATTCTTTTGACAACAGTTTGACCACTTTGTATATACATGTTTAGTCCTGCCACTCTTTCGGCGCAAAGATTAATAACTCCGCTGGCGCCTTCAATACAAAAACCAGTGTAAATTTCTCCATTTTCAGCTTCAATGGCACACACCACATGATGAGCTTCAATAAATGGTGAAATTTCTTCAGGGTGATATTCTTTTTTTGCTGCATTATATAATTTTTCCCAAATATCCATGTATGTTCTCCTTAGATTATTTTCATTTTACCGTACTTTATATAAATTCAAAAGCATTATTATAAAACATACTTAAAAAATGGTTTGTGTTTAAACATTAGATGTAGAAGAAATCGGCAACCTTGTTACTACTATTGCTTTTTTTGTTCAAAAACCGCTGTTTTGGGGTTAAAAAAGTGCCGCGGGCACAAAAAAGCCAATTAAAAAGCTTTTGGAAGGGGGTGTGGGGGAAGAATCGGCTACCTTGTAGCATTTTTGGCTTGAAAATGGCAGATTTAGGGGGTTAAAGGGTGGCAACGCCACAAATTTTTAAAAATTTTTGAAAATTTTCGAAAAAACACCTCAAAATGCTTGACATACCC
>URWY01000025.1 GCA_900551705.1 uncultured Bacillota bacterium
ACGCAACAAAGTTAATAAAAACGAGTTCAAGTTTCTTTGGCACAAACTGGGTAGATGGCGGTTCGACAGACGGCTACTATTACTACGCAACAGGCACAACGCTAAACAAGTTTGTAAAAACAGCAACAACATTTGTAGATTTGTTTGCAACAGACGCAAAATTCGTCATTGAAGGTGCTGGCTTTACAGGAGCAGATAACAACGGCGAAGGTGGCGGTTTTGTTGATGGAACAACATCAATCAACAAAATTGAAGTCTATCTCACTCTTGAAACACTCCAAGGCGATGCAACAGCAGAACAAGCAAAAGCATTGGGTTGGAAAATTGCCGCACCAGTTAGATTTGCAGAAGCAACTGGCAAGATGGAAACAAGTGTTGGTAAAACAACTGTGACAGGTGAAACATTAAATGTTGCAGTAAATAACGGCACAAGTGACGAAATTAACAAAGTTGTATTTCCTTACGACACTCCAACAACACTCAAGTTTGACTCCAATAATGTTGAGTATATAACTTTGACTTATGACAAAGGCGAGCCAGATACTTTTGAAGAAACTGCATTAAACACAATCACTGTTAAAGCAGATTCAAGCAAAGGTAAAGTTACTGGGTATACGGTTGGCACATGGAGCAGCAGCGAGTATAAAGATTTTGTTTATTCAAAAAATACTTCTTATGAAGACAAAGACCAAGATATTTTGGTTACAAAACCAATGGAAAGTGGAATTTGTTTAACTGGATATTTTGGAGATGAAACAGCACTTACAATTCCATCATCGGTTAGAGTGAGAGAAAGAGATTTTAAAATCCTTATTGAAGGTTATTCGACTGTTGATGAAATTGAATATCTAGTCGGACCAAAATTAGGTTCATTAAAATATCCATGTACTTTAAATGGGACAACTTTAAACTCTATGAGAGATTTATTTGATATTCTTGATTCGACAAATAACATGACGGACGAAGAATTTATGGCAGCATATCCAAAAATGGAGTTTGTTTTCAAGACATTATGCGTAACTTCAAGCATCTTGTATTCAAAACAAGATGTTAAAGAAATTGATTATACTGCACTAGCAGGAGCGCAAATCACTTCTGTAACGATTCCAGGAAGTGTTGAATTTATTGATTATGGTGCATTCTCTGATTGTTCAAATCTTGAAACAGTTGTTTTAGAAGAAGGCGTAAAAACTATTGGCGAAAATGCTTTTTATAATTGTTCAAATCTAAAATCTATTACAATTCCAAGCAGTGTAACAAGCGTTGAAAACTATGCTTTTAACGGTTGCGGAAGTTTAACCGAAGTTGTAATTAATTCTTCAACAATCGCTGGACTCGCAAAAGAAAACGATGATAGTAGTTATTTATTAAGTTCTTATGTTACAACCGTGTATGTAAAATCAGGTTTAACAGTTGGAACTTATGTAACAGATTCATTTGAAAAAGCAGCATCAAGTGATAAAGCTGGTTATGATATGTATACTAAAAAAGCGTAATTAAACGCAAAACCAGGAAACAAAAAAACACTCACGATTGTGGGTGTTTTTTATTTGCTAAATTCTTGTTTATTGTTTAAATTTTTTTGAGCAAGGTCTATTTCGTTGTTAAGTTTTCTATCCCAAACCTTGGCGTATTTATGATTGATTTCCATTTCGATAATTTTACCACTGAGCAGGTGCGTATCTAAATCTGCTTTTTGCATAATCGCCCTAAGAGCTCCGCTTGGTGCACCTATGCAAGTTAATTGGATCATAGGGCTGCGAGCCGTTTTTGGAAATTCTTCATATAAATAGTCGGTTAAAAGTTCTTTAAAATCATCTAATTTTACTTCAAAGTTATATTTTCTTTGAACAAATCTTGGCATAACATCAATTTGATTATCACGTTTAAATTTTTCAATTTGCATCGAAATTAAATTGAACCAATATTCTACTGCTGCATTAATAATTTCTATTCTTTTTGCCATGTTCGTTCCTTCAATATTGTAATATCATAATTTATTTTATTCGTCAATAGTTAAATTTAAAAAAATTAAAATTTATGCCAATTTTTGTCATAGTTGAAAAAGTTATTTTAACTGTTAAATTTAATTTAAAAATTTGCCTAAGAATTTTGTTAAAAACTGTTGACAATTGGAAAGAAATACGATATATTAATAAAGCTTTTGAGAAAAAAGTGTGTCGCGGGATAGAGCAGCTAGGTAGCTCGTCGGGCTCATAACCCGAAGGTCGATGGTTCGAATCCATCTCCCGCAACCATTAATTTAAAGCTTTATGGCGACGTAGCTCAGTTGGCTAGAGCGTGCGGTTCATACCCGCAAGGTCGAAGGTTCGAATCTTTCCGTCGCTACCATCAAATGTGGTCCCGTGGTCAAGTGGTTAAGAC
>URWY01000026.1 GCA_900551705.1 uncultured Bacillota bacterium
CGTTAGATGAAACCATAGAGAATAACGAGTCTTTAATACAAAAAATCGAAGAAAAGGTTTTGTTGGAATACGATAGGATTAACTCATTCGAGCCGCTATCCGAAATAGTTATGTCTGACTGTTTTGATATAACTATTGGCAAAACACCTCCGCGCAAGGAATCTCATTGGTTTACCAAAAATAGCACAGATATAAGATGGCTATCAATTTCTGATCTCGGTAAATCGTCTGTTTTTTGTTTTGATACAAGCGAACGGATTACGCCTGAAGGAATAAGTAAATATAATGTAAAAGTAGTTCCTAAAAACACTGTTGTATTGAGTTTCAAGCTTACTGTTGGCAAAGTTGCTATAACTGGATGCGATATGGCAACTAACGAAGCAATAGCACACTTTAATTCAAGTGATCATAGCTTGTTGGAATACTTGTACTGTTATCTTAAAAGGTATAATTTTGACACTTTGGGGAATACATCATCTATTGCAACTGCTGTAAACTCAAAGACCATAAAAGCAATGCATTTCTTTATTCCAGACGACACAATGCTTGAGAACTTTCACCATAAAACGCTCCCATTGTTTGAAAATATTAGACAATTACTAATTGAAAATCAAAAACTCAATGAATTAAAGCAGCTCTACTTAAAAAAGTTCTTCGGTTGACACCGAGGAACTTTTTAAGTCTATTACCACGTAACAATCTTATCAACGATCTCTTGTTGTTCGTTGGCAGTTTTTCTTAGGTATATGCGAGTGGTTTCAATACTTTCGTGCCCCATTAAGTCGGCAAGAAAAGCTAAATCATTATATTTTTCAAGGAAATTCTTTGCAAAACGATGTCTGAATGAGTGGGGATAAACAACTTTTGTGTCCATTCCGTATTCCGCTGCAAAGATTTTTAATTGATGGGCAACGCCTCGAGTCGTGATCTTTTCACCGAAACGATTTAAGAATAAATAACCGCTCTCAAGATTGTTGCTGTCAAGCCATTTTAGTGTTTCCGTTCGCAATGATTTAGGGATATAAATGCGACGAACTTTACCGCCTTTGCCGTAAATATCTATGTATCCCTTGTGGACGTGTTCAATTTTGATTTGAACCAATTCTGATATTCTTGCTCCAGTTGCCGCGAGGTAGCGGACAATAAAATACCAGTTAAATCTTCCGTCTTTTTTCAATTTGTTCTTAAAGAATTTGTAGTCGGCATCGCTGATTACGTTCTCGAGATATGTTTTCTGTTGAACTTTAATCATTTTGAGCTTCAACTTGTCTAATTTGTTGAACTCAAGGTATTTGTTGATAGCCAAAATACGAAGATTCACCGTTTTAGGGGAATAATTTTCAATCAAAAAGCCTTTGAATGAAAGAAGATTCTTCTTTGTAAACACATCCTCATACATTTTGAGATACTGTTTCAAAGAATGACAGTAGGACACAATTGTGTTGTCTGCCAAATTTGTTTGCCGAAGTTGCTTTTCGTAATCGTTTAACATAAAGTTAAACCTCCTGTTAAAATATTGCCGTTTGAGGCTAATAATATTTTAACGGAGGCTTGCTTTTATATCTGCTTGTTAGAGGGCTACTCAAAGAACTTTTTCAAATAAAGCCCTTTTAGTTCCTGTAATTTTTTGTTTTCCGATCTCAAATGAAATACCTTGTGAAAAACAACGTCTAATTCTGTATTTATTGTTTGCAAGTTATTGTTTGACAGATTTGGGATTTCCAACGACAACAAATTTGCTTGATTTATTTTTGGTTGGACAGCACCGGTTACAGCTTTATCCACGTTTATTTGTTTTAATGCTACATATAATGTATAATCGTTCCATCCGTTTTTACCTTTCAAAATATGCGCATGGTTGTTTACCCAAAAACTTCCATTTACTAGTTGAACTATAGGATGTCCGTTAGTATCAGTAACTGTGCCATCTTCTGCAAATAAGACGTGTTCTCCTGAAAACAAAAAACCATTTACATAATCTAAAATACCAGTTGCCCCATAGTATGGATAAATGCCTTTTCTTTGTTCTCGCTCTCTACTTGACAATGGTATTCTTTTTGAATCGAACAGTTCGATAACATCTTCAAGTCTTATTTTTGTAGACGTTTTATTTGCAAAGTCAAGGTATTTTTTTGCAGCCAAATTTTCAAGAATATTTATCAACTGCTCATTATTTTCTATCTTTTCGTCTATAC